>JARLGM010000062.1 GCA_031292755.1 Candidatus Sulfopaludibacter sp. | reverse complement strand
GGTGGCGGCGGTGCGTCTGTGGGAGACGGACACCGCGAGCGCGACCTACCGGCCGGTAGCGTAGACTGTCTTTTCGGAGACTGGACCGGCCGGTAGCCTGTCCTAGCGGCCGTAGTAGGCGGCGTTTTTGGCCGTGAATTCCGACCATTTTTCAGGCAGGTCGTCCAGCGCAAAGATCGCCGAGACCGGGCAGACCGGAACACACGCCCCGCAATCGATACATTCCACAGGATCGATATAGAGCAGTTCCGCCTCCGCATGATTGGGCTCGTCTTTCTTTGGATGAATGCAATCGACCGGACAAGCGTCGACGCAGGCCGTGTCTTTAGTGCCGATGCAAGGTTCAGCTATAACGTATGCCATTGCGGTTATTTTCCCAGGACATATAAATAGCACAGAGGAAGTGGAAACACAATGAATCGACAGCAAGCTGTTGCAAGCGGGGGCGGTTGGCCCCACACTGGAGAGGATGCCGGTTAAAGTTCGAAAAGCGGTTTTCCCCGCGGCGGGGCTGGGCACGCGATTCCTACCCGCCACCAAGGCTCAGCCGAAAGAGATGTTGCCGATCGTGGACAAACCCATCATTCAGTACGGGGTGGAGGAGGCGCTGCATTCGGGCATTCAGAACATTATTATGGTCACCGGCCGCGGCAAATCCGCGATCGAAGATCACTTTGACGTGAGCTTTGAGCTGGAGTACCTGCTGGAATCGCGCGGCAAAAAGGATCTGCTGGCGATCGTGCACGGAATATCCGACATGATCAACGTCTCCTACGTTCGTCAGAAAGAGGCTTTGGGTCTGGGACATGCCGTGCTCCGGGCGAGCGAACTGGTGGGCGAGGAGCCTTTCGCCGTGGTGCTGGCCGATGACGTGATCGACGCCGAAACGCCATGTCTGCGCCAACTTCTGGATATCTACGGCTTTTTTATGGCGCCGGTGCTGGCGGTCATGGAAGTGCCGGCGGACAGCATTTCGTCCTACGGCGCCATCGATGCCGAACCCATCGCGCACAACGGCAGCGCTGACCGCGTCTACCGGATTCGCGATCTGGTGGAGAAGCCGAAACCCGGCGAGGCCCCTTCGAACCTGGCGATTATCGGCCGGTATGTGCTGACCCCGGAAATCTTCAGCTCGCTGAATGCCATTGACCCTGGGTCGGGAGGGGAAATCCAGTTGACCGACGCGTTGCGCCACCTGTTGCGCAGCCGGCCGATCTACGCCTACCGCTTTGAAGGAACGCGCTACGATGCCGGCGATAAGCTGGGCTTTCTGAAAGCCACCGTCGAACTGGCCCTGCGCCGGCATGACCTGGGGGGGCCGTTTCGCGAATACCTGAAAGGGCTGACGCTGTGAGACGCCGGAGTTGAGCCATGCTACCCAAGGGAGCCAGGGATCGCTTCGCCGCACTGCTGGGACCGGGCAACTACCTGGACCAGCCGGACGACCTGAAACTCTACGAATACGATGGCGGAGTCGATAAACACGCGCCCGACCTGGTGGTATTCCCCCGCACCGCGCTGGATGTCTCGCATATTGTGAAACTGGCTCGCGAATACCGGCTGCCGGTGGTCGGCCGGGGCGCGGGTACGGGACTTTCGGGCGGAGCGATCCCGCGCGAGGGCGGCCTTGTGGTGGCCTTCGCGCGCATGAACCGCATCCTGGAGATCGACCTGGAAGATGAGCGCGCGGTGGTGCAGCCCGGCGTGGTCAACCTGGACATCACCGCCGCGGTGGAGGGCAACGGCTATTTCTACGCGCCCGATCCTTCCAGCCAGCGGGCGTGCACCATCGGCGGCAACGTGTCGGAGAATGCCGGCGGTCCGCACACCTTGGCCTATGGGGTGACCACGAATCATGTTCTGGGGCTGGAGCTGGTGCTGCCGGACGGCGCGATTGTCGAAACGGGGGGCAAGGAGTGCGACTTGCCGGGATACGACCTCACCGGGCTGCTCACCGGGTCGGAAGGGACCATGGCGCTGGTGACGCGCGTGACGGTCCGGCTGATGCGCAAGGTGGAACTGGTGAAGACCGCGCTGGCGATTTACGAATCCGGCGAGGATGCCGGACGCACGGTGGCGGAGATTACGGCCCGCGCCATCACGCCGGTGGCGGTGGAAATGCTGGATGGCGTGATGCTGCGGATGGTGGAAGAGGCCACTCACGCGGGCTATCCGATGGATGCTTCCGCGGTCCTGCTGATCGAACTGGAAGGGTTGCGCGAGCAGGTGGAAGAGCAGGTGGAGCAGATCCGGGAGGCATGCCTGCTGTGCGGCGCGCGCGAATTCCGGGTGGCGCGGACCGCCGCGGAGCGCGACCTGTTGTGGAAGGGGCGCAAGAACGCTTTCGGCGCGGTGGGGCGCGTGAGTCCGACGTATTATGTGCAGGATGGCGTGGTGCCCCGGACCAAGATTGCGCCCACCCTGCGTTTCATCGCCGAAGTGGCCCGGAGTTCCGGCCTGACCATCAGCAACATCTTTCACGCCGGGGATGGCAACATGCACCCGATCATCCTGTTCAATCCGCGCCAAGCCGGGGACCTGGAGAAGGCGCGGGGGTGCGGCGAGGCCATCCTGGGATATTGCATCGAAGCCGGCGGCTCGATCACCGGCGAGCACGGGGTCGGCATGGAAAAGAACGAACTGATGGCCAGGCAATTCCCGCCGGAGACGCTGGAGATGATGAGCCGCTTAAAGCTGCTGTTCGACCCGGAGGGTCACCTGAATCCGGGTAAAGTCCTGCCGACCGGGCGCGGCTGCCTGGAAATCCGGCAGCAGCCGCTGACGGCCGGGACGCCCCTGCTGTAAAAAATCTGTCAGCCTGATCTGCGCGATTTATCAGAAAATCGCGCAGATCAGGCTGACGGATTTTTTCGCCCTCACGGAAACTGGCCGGTCCGCCGATATGGTGGACATGAAGTTCTTTCGGATGTTCGCGCTGCTGATCTGGGCCTGGCAGGCGGCGTGGACGCAGCGTGTTGGAGCGCCGACGGGCGATCTCGAGAGTGTGAGTGTGGATGAGCTGTTCAGCCTTCAGGTCACATCCGTAGGCCGCAAGGCTCAGGAGTTATCCAAAGCGCCGGCGGCCATATTCGTGCTCACGGCGGAAGATATTCGCCGTTCGGGAGCCACCTGTATTCCCGAGGCTCTGCAATGGGTGCCCGGCCTGACGGTTTTGCATCTCGACGGCCGGTCGTGGGTGGTCTCGGCGCGAGGCGGCGCGAGGCTTTACGCCGACAAGATTCTGGTGATGATCGATGGCCGTTCGCTCTATACACCGCTGTTTTCAGGGGTAATCTGGGACTCCATCGATGTTCCCATGGAGGACATCGAACAGATCGAGGTGGTGCGCGGTCCAGGGGCGGTAATGTGGGGGCCGAACGCCGTGAACGGGGTGATCAATGTCATCACGCGGCATGCGAAGGCGACCAAGGGCGGGCAGGTCAGCGTGGCCACGGGCAACGAACTGCGCAATAGCACGGAAGCCCGTTGGGGCGCCGCGCCCAGCGATGCGGTGGCGTACCGGGTTTGGGGCAAATTCGACTACCGTACCCCGGCTTTCGATTCTCCCGGATATTTCCGTTTCAACAACAGATTCAACTACCGGGATGCGGACATTCGAAATCTGGATGCCGGTGCGGCACGCGTGGGATTTCGCTTGGAGGGGCAATCGGGAGAAAAGGACCAATGGATGGTTCAGGCTGAAGGCTATCAGATGGACCGGCAGGATCCCATGGCCTATCCGGTGATCGTTCCCGAGCTGATCGCGAGAAGTCAGGGCCACACCGATTACGAGGGTGGCGACGTCCAGGCCAAATGGACGCACACAGCTTCGGTGGGCAACGAAAGCGAGTTGCAGTTTACTTATTCCAGGAACGATTTGACCTATCCGTTCCTGGCGGGGAACCTGAACAACCTGACGCTGGACTATCAGCACCGGTCGCAGGCGGGCGAGCATAACGAACTGTATTGGGGCGCCGGATATCAGCAATATTGGGACCGCACGCAGACCGGAACGGGCATGGCATTTTCTCCGCTGAACTACACGTTTCGCTCGGGCGATGTGGTGGTGCGGGACGAATGGCAATTTGTACCGGGCCGCTGGATGGCCTCGGCGGGTGTCCGGATCGACTACAACTCCTATCGCAGAGTCGAATACCAGCCCAGTTTCCGCCTGCTTTACACTCCTACGTCGAAACAATCGGCGTGGGTCGGCGTGTCTCGCGCGGTGCGGGCGCCCAGCCGCTTCGACCGCGATGTCCAGGTCAACTATGGCATGTTCGATACCGGTCTGGCGCTGGCCGCGGTTTCTCTGACGGGCAACCGGGCGTTTCGCTCCGAAGTGGAACGTAGCCTGGAAGCCGGCTACCGCGTGCAATCGGGCCAGCGATGGTCGGTGGACGCCTCGGTGTTCTGGAGCTACTACGGGCGGCTGCGTCTGCTGGACACACCGGCGCTGCCGACTACGATCCTGCCCGGTCCGGTGCCGGTTGTGCCGTTGGATTTAACCATTGACAACAGCGGCGCCGGCCGCTCCTTTGGCGGCGAGATCTGGGGCTCTTTTCAGGTGAGCGAACGCTGGCGCCTGACCCCGTCCTATTCGTACCTGAACGAGACCCGGTGGTTGCCTCCCAGTAAATACTTCCAATACACCTGGGACGGCACACCGGCAGATCTGCCGCATCAGGTCATCGTGCGCTCGCAACACGATCTTTCGCGCCAATTGAAATTCGATCTTATGGTGCGCGCCCATTCGCACGACACTTCCCTGACTCTACCGGCTGCGGTGCTGCTGGATGCCCGCCTGGCGTGGCGCCCCACCCGCAGCGGGGAAATCAGCCTGGCGGTGAAAGATCTGACGAATCGTCAGGTGCTGGACTGCTATGCGGAGGTAGCCACACCGGCGATCCCGATGCGAAGAACGTTCGTCATCCGCTGGACGCAGCGGTTTTAGTTGGCGGGAGCGCTTGTGACGGTGAGGAGCAAACTCGTTTGGCTGTTGGCCATACTGGCACTGGGCCTGACGCCGTGCCGGGCAGTGCAAGGCATGGCGGATTCCGAAGATGAACTGAAATCCGCCACGGTCTGGCTGTTTGTGCAGTACTCTAAACTGGCGCCGGGAGCCGATGGAAGCATCACGGTGGGAGTTCTGGGACGCCCCTCGTTCGTCAATGTCTTGAGGCGGAATCTGGACGGGAAATCCACCGGGGGGCACGCGGTAAAGGTAGTGGAAGCGAAGCCGGACCTCCGATGCTGCCAGATCGTGTACCTGGCTACGGACAAGAACGAGGAAATCCGCCGCGTCATGCAGAGCGCGCAACCGCTCCGCGCGCTGACCCTCGGGGAATCGGACCGCTTCCTCGATCACGGAGGCGCCGTCAACCTGTTCATCGCCGATGGACATATCGGCTTCGAGGCCAGCCTGGAGGCGCTGGACCGGTGCGGTGTAAGCATCAGCAGCAACCTGCTGAAGTTTGGGCAGATCCGCAATCGAGGCAAGGGATCGGGGGCGAAATGAAGAGATACGCTTCATTACGCTGGAGACTGACCCTTCTGATTGCGGCGGGCAGCGTGGTCTCGGCGGTGATCGCCGTGGCGGGCTTTTCCTGGGTTGACCTAAACCGTTTCTGGCAGCACACCAGGGCCGAGGTGCAGTCGGTAGGGAATGTGATTGCAGACCAGGTAGGCCCGGCAATCACCCTCGGTGACCGGAAAGCAGCGGGCGAGATCCTGGCGTCGCTCCGGAGCGACAGTCTCATCCGCGATGCCATTCTGTACGATGCCCGGGGAGCCTGCTTTGCGGCTTACCGGCGAAGCAGCGGGGGGGCATGTCCCGCGCAGGCGCTGGATGCTCTGCGTAGCGGCCGCGACCGGCTGGTGATTTCGTTGCCCGTGGTGGTGGGCGACGAGCGTCTGGGTACGTTAGTGCTCAGCGCCGCGGTGCCCTCGGTAGGATCGCTGCTGCAACAGTATTCGGGCGGCGCCATGCTCATCCTGGTTTTAAGCCTCGCGGTGGCCGCGGTAGTGGGGATGGTGCTCCAGTCGCGCGTTTCCTCGCCGGTGCTGGAAATCGCGAGAGTGGCGCAACGGATTGCCCAGACTCACCAGTTTCAGGATCGTGTGGCCGTGTCCTCGGCTGACGAACTGGGCGTGCTGGCCGCATCGTTCAATGCCATGTTGGGGGAAATCCAGCGCCGCGACACGGAATTGGCGCAACACCGGCGAAGTCTGGAAGAGCAGATCGCCGAGCGCAGCCGGGTAAACCTGGAACTGCTGGTGGCGAAGGAGAAAGCCGAAGATGCCGCGCGACTCAAAAGCGAATTCCTGGCCAACATGAGCCATGAGATCCGCACGCCCCTGAACGGGGTCATGGGCATGATCGGGTTGGTGCTGGAGCGCTGCAACGATGCCGAAGAGCGGGAACAGCTAATCATGGCGCAGGGAGCCGCGCAATCGCTGGTGACGATTCTCAACGATATTCTCGATCTCTCTAAAATCGAGGCCGGCAAAATGACCCTGGAGGCGATCGACTTCGAACTCGCCGACGCGGTCCGCCTTTCGATGCGCATTTTCGACAGCACGGTGAGGCAGAAGGGGCTGACTCTCCGGCTGGCAGTGGCGCCGGACTGCGCCGAGTGGGTGCGCGGCGACCCGGCCCGGCTGCGCCAGGTGCTGGTGAATCTAATTGGCAACGCGGTGAAGTTTACCAGCGCAGGCAGCGTCCTGGTGTGGGTGGAGACCGGCGGACCCGGCATTCTGCGCTTCGTGGTGCAGGATACCGGCATTGGGATTCCTCCCGAGAAGGTGGGGGCTATTTTCGAGGCTTTTACCCAGGCGGACGGGTCACACACACGCCGTTTTGGGGGCACTGGCCTGGGGCTTACCATCACACGGCGGCTGGTCGACCTGATGGGAGGGCGATTGCAGGTGGAAAGCACCGTGGGCCAAGGGAGCCGGTTCTCCTGCGAACTGCCCATGGGACCTGGCAGCAGGCCCAAGCCCGTGGAGGCGCCGGCGGAGGCACCCGCGCCGCTGCCCGTCCTCCACGTACTGGTGGCTGAAGACAACCTCATCAATCAGAAAGTGATCTGCGCCATGCTGCGGAGACAGGGTTGGACCATCTCCCTGGCCGAAAACGGAAAAGAGGCTGTAGAGTGTTTCGACCGGGAACACTTCGATCTGATCCTGATGGATGTGCAGATGCCGGAGATGGACGGACTGGAAGCGGCCAGTCTCATCCGCCGCGAGGAACAGAGAAACTCCGCGAGGGTAAGAGTGCCCATTCTGGCGTTGACCGCGCACGCATCGGGCTCGCAGCATGCACAGTGCCTGGCGCAGGGAATGGACGGAGTACTCACCAAGCCGATCAGTTTGCAGGTGCTCCTGCGGGAGGTGCGCGCGGTCATGCAGATGCAGAATGTGCCTGCTTAAATCGGGTTCCAGCGGAGATTTTGGCTCATGCCCGGCGGCGCATTTCGGCGCGCGCTTCGTCCTCGGCGGTGCGGGCGCGGTCCGCTTCCCGCTTGTCGTGCAGTTTCTTGCCCTTGGCGATGGCAATCTCGCATTTGATGCGGCCGTTCTTGAGGTACATCTTGGTAGGAATCAGGGCCAGGCCCTTTTCGCGGGTCTGCACCTGGAGTTTGTCGATCTCGCGCCGGTGCAGCAACAATTTACGATTGCGAATGGGCGGGTGGTTCTCGCGATTCCCGTGGGAATACTGGCTGATGTGGGCGTTGACCAGCCAGGCTTCATTACCCAGGACGGAGGCATAGGCTTCCTTCAGTTGAACCTTGCCATCCTTGGCGGCCTTGACCTCGGTTCCGGTGAGCACGATGCCGCACTCAAACCGTTCCAGCAGGAAATAGTTGTGGCCGGCCTGGCGGTTATCGCTAAGGATTTTTAATGTTGCGTCCCGGTCTGCCACTGGTTCTGCTCCGGCTCTGCCGCGCTCGCGGGGGCGACTGTAATTTTGATATCAACGGGCTGAACCCCTGCATCGTCAATGACTTTAGATGATCCGAGTCCGCGAGATTGCAATTCATCTTAACATAGCGCTTCCGAGCCCGAGGAAAAACACCGTAACATGTCTTTTTTCAATCGCTTAATGGCGGTTATCCTATCCGCTGCGTTGATCGCCCCGGTAGTTCCTCTGGAGGCGCGGACGCGAAAAGGCGACAAGTACCTGGCCGAAGGCCGAGTCCACGAGACCAGGAAAGAGTGGGACGAGGCGTTGGAATGCTATGAGAAAGCGCTGAGTGAGGATCCGGCCGAATCCGTGTACCAGATGGCGGTCCAAAAGACGCGGTTCCAGACATCGTCGATGCACCTGGATAACGGGCTGAAGATCCGCGCGCAGGGCCAACTGGGAGACGCGCTAATGGAATTCCAGAAGGCTTATGCCGTCAATCCGGGATCGGTCGTGGCCACCCAGGAGATCCAGCTCACCCAGCAGATGATCGCCCGCGAGGCCAAGCGGGTACAGGAAACCGGCAAGGAAGCTCCGCCGGCGGAGCGTGCTCTAACTCCGGTAGAGCAGTTGAAAAAAGACGAGATGAACAAGATCGACCGGATCCTGTCGGTCCCGGAACTGAAGCCCCTCAACCCGGCTCCGCTGAATCTGCGCATCGCCGGACAAAAAACCAAAACCGTGTACGAAACGATTGCCAAACTGGCGGGCATCAACATCGTCTGGGATCCGGACTATCAGCCGCCAGGGAAGGACCAGATCAACGTGGATCTGGAGAATGAGTCGCTCGAGCGCGCGCTGGACATCGTGGACACGGAAACCAAGTCCTACTACAAAGCGCTCTCGCCCAACACCATCTTCATCACCAACGACAACGCCAACAAGCGCCGGGACTATGAAGAGCAGGTCACCAAAGTTTTTTATCTGCAAAATGTAAGCACACCGGCGGAACTGCAGGAGATTGTCAATGTGGTCCGCACGGCAGCCGATATCAATCGCGTGTTCCCCTACAACGCGCAGTTTGCGCTGGTAGTACGCGGCGAAGCCGACCGGGTGGAACTGGCCGGCAAGCTGATTCACGATCTCGACAAACCGAAATCCGAAATGCTGGTGGATATCCTGGTGATTGAATCCAGTTCCACCTTCAGCCGGCAGATTACGGCGGCTATCGCGTCCACCGGGCTTAACCAGCCCATATCTTTTGCTCCGCGAGCTTCCATCCAGTCGACCACCGCCAATGCCGCCAACAACGCCAACGTTAACAACAACGCCAACAACGGTTTAAACAACGGGATTACCCCGACGACAACAACCAACACCACGGGTGGAACTTACATTCCTTTGTCGAGCCTGCCGCATATCGCCTCGTCCGATTTCGCCACCACGCTGCCCAGCGCCCTGCTACAGGCGGCGATGAGCGATGCCCGGACGAAGGTATTACAGGCGCCGCAATTGCGGGCGGTAGACAACCAGAAGGCCAGTTTGAAAATCGGCGAACGCGAACCTACGGCCAGCGGCAGTTTTCAGCCCGGAGTCGGCGGCATCGGCGTCAACCCGCTGGTCAACACGCAGTTCACATATATCGATGTGGGCGTGAACGTGGACCTGACGGCCCGCGTACACGACAACAACGAAGTGTCCATGGAGATCACGCTGGAAATCTCGAACATCACCGGGCAGGTGAACCTCGGCGGAATCAACCAACCGGTGATCGGGCAGCGCAAGGTAACCTGCAACCTGCGCATGAAGGAAGGCGAGGTGGCGCTTCTGGGCGGCCTGATCAATCAGGAGGACGATACCACCGTCACCGGCATTCCCGGTCTCTCCAGCATTCCGCTGCTGGGCAAGCTGTTCAGCGGCAACAGCGTGAACCACAACCGCGACGAACTGATGATCGTTCTGGTCCCGCACATTTTGCGGCGGCCCGAGATCACCACGGAAAACATCCGTCCCATCGCGGTAGGAAACGCCACGGTCATCCAATTGCACCACGCTCCAAAAGGCGCCGAGGCCACGGTAGTAGCGGATGCCACGCCGGCGGCCGCACCGGCCACGCCGCCGGCAACTCCCGCACCGGCCGCGCCTGCTGCGACGCCGGGGACACCGCCGGCCGTCCCCGCAGCGCCCCCCGCTGCGGCGCCCGCGAACCAACCGGGTGGAGCCCTGCCGCCGGCAACTGCTCCGCCTTTACCGCCGGGTATGATGCCTACACCCACGGGAGGAGCGGCGGCTCCCGCCGCGGCAGGCCAGCCTGCTTCGGGCGCCACCCTGCGCTTCAATCCTGCGACCATGGCGGTCACCCAGGGCTCGGCGGTTTCCGTGTCGCTGATGATCGACGGCGGCGCCGACGTGGCGGCCGCGCCGATGCAGATCCAGTTTGATCCCAAGGTGCTTCAGTTAAGCGCGGTGGCGCCTGGCGATTTCCTCTCCGCCGACGGCCAGCAACCCATATTCGCCAAGAACGTCATGAATGAGACGGGGCAGGCCAATATCCAGCTCAACCGCCTGCCCGGTAATCCCGGAGTTACGGCTCCATCCGGCACTCTGGTCACCTTGAATTTCCAGGCCATCGGTAAAGGCAGCACGGTGGTCACGGTTCCCAACCTCACGGTACGCAATTCGCAGGGCGCGCCGGTTGCAACGGGCAGCCCGCAGTTGAACGTCACCGTAAAATAGAAGTTTATGTTATGAAGCGCCGAAACACGCAACGCGGTATGACCTTGGTGGAGCTGATTGTAGCCTTCACCATCCTGATGATCCTCAGCGGAATGGCCGTGCCTCTGGCGCGAGCGAAGGTACGGATGGAGCGCGAGCGGGAACTGCGATACTGTCTCCGCGAAATGCAGGATGCTATCGACAAGTATAAGGACTATTGCGACGCAGGATATTTCGGTCCGCCCAAAATGGGGACTAACTGCTACCCGGAGACCCTGGAAATCCTGGTTGAAGGACAGAAATTGAACTCGGCGGACGGAAAGAAAGTGAAGTTCCTGCGCAAGATTCCCACGGACCCGTTCACCGGAACCGCCGAGTGGGGCTTGCGAAGCGATCAGGACGACTCCAAATCCATGACTTGGGGAGGCCAGGATGTTTTCAGTGTATACAGTAAAACCAGCCAAATGGATGCGGCGGGAACTTCTTATTCCGAATACTAGACGGCGCCTCCGCCGCGGGTTCACCTTTGTCGAGCTGATGGTGGTGATCACGATCATTGTGATCCTGATCTCGATGGCGATCCCGATTTACCAGAAGTCCATCACCCGCGCCAAGGAAAGCGTTCTGAAAACCAATCTGACCACGCTGCGGCAGGTGATCGACAACTACTCTTACGACAAGGAAAAGGCGCCGCAGACGCTGCAGGACCTGGTGACCGATGGATACCTGCGCGCCGTCCCCGTCGATCCCATGACCGGGCAGGCAGACTGGCAAATCGTCATGGAAGACGCCAGCCAGAGTGTCAATCAATCGCAACCCGGCATCTTCGACGTAAAGAGCACTTCGGAGAAGACCGGCACGGATGGTAAGCCATACTCCACGTATTGAGGATGGAGCTGCGGCCCTCCACGTTAAACTAGTCGATTGATACCTCGATTCCTTCCCGCAATCCTCACGGCGGTTCTGCTCAGTTTCGGATGCGGGTACGTCGGAGGGCCGCTGACGCCTCTGGCAAATATCCCTTTCGCCCCGGCGGACCTGGCGGCACTCCAGCGCGGCGGTGCGATCCTGGCGCATTTCACCGTCCCCACCATGACAACCGAACATGTAGCCATCCAAAGTGCGCTGACCCTGGACCTGCGGATCGGCGTGTGGCCCGAGCACGCCAGCGTGGAGACCTGGGCCGCCGGGGCCAAGCGCATTGCGAATCCAAAGATGGTAGGGGGCCTGGCGGCGTATGAGATTCCGGCGGCCGAATGGGCCGGCAAAGAAGTCGTGATCGCGGCACGCGTGGCAGGCGCCAATCGCAAGGAGTCCGCGTGGTCGAACTACGTGGTTCTGCCAGTGGTGACGGCGCCGGATCGACCCGCTGATGTGACCGCCACGTCCGCACTCCAGGGCGTACGGCTCACCTGGCGCGCCAACGGCGAGCATTTCCGCGTGCTTCGCAAGGCGGGAGACGAGACGGGGTATACGGTGGTTGCGGCGGATGTGACCCAACACGAGTGGACCGATCCCCAGGCCGCACCGGGAACGGCATACAGCTACCTGGTGCAGACCATCGTGCCGCTGGCCAATAAAAAAGAAGCGGAGAGCGAACTCTCGGAAGTCAAGATCACGCCGGAAGTGCCCCTCCCCCAGGCTCCAGCCGGTCTGGCGGCAGTGCCCGCGACAAACACGATCGAACTCACCTGGGAAGCTCCGCCGGGCGACGTGGCGGGCTACCGCATCTACCGCGCGACGGGTAGCGGAGACTTTGGAAAGATCGCCGATGTCAACGGCATACCCACCTATTCTGATCACGCCGTGGAACACGGGAAGAGTTACCGGTACGCCGTGGCGGCGGTGAATCCGGACGGCCGCGAAGGACCGCGATCGGACGTCAAAGATGTCGTCATACCTTGAGATACACCTGTATCTGGTGGTGTCATCTCATATCATATTTTACAGGGGTCCGGCTTGCATTTGGGACCTGATCTGGTGTACAGTGGAAGTTGGATTCGGACCCACTCGTGAGGGTGGGTTTTTTATTTGTGAGGGGAATACTGAAATGATCATTTCCATGCGGCAGCACGCCACCAAAGAGGAGATCGACCACGTCTGCGAGCGCATTCGCGACTTCGGGTACAGGGTTCATTCCATCGATGGCGAGGAGCGGGTTGTGATTGGGGTGGTGGGTACGGGCGATGTGACCGCATGCCTGGAATCGCTGGAGGCGACGCCCGGAGTGGAGCGCGCGGTGCGCATTTCGGCGCCGTACAAGTTCGTCAGCCGCGAATTCAAGAAGGAGCACTCGGCG
Source organism: Candidatus Sulfopaludibacter sp. (assembly GCA_031292755.1). Taxonomy (GTDB): domain Bacteria; phylum Acidobacteriota; class Terriglobia; order Bryobacterales; family Bryobacteraceae; genus Sulfopaludibacter. Next base: position 22,263 of record JARLGM010000062.1, on the reverse strand, counting down.
ATCCGCGTGAATGGCCTCGAAGTGGGTGGCGCCGAATTCATCGTGATGGCGGGGCCATGCTCGGTCGAGAGCGAAAAGCAGATCATGGAGACGGCCGAGGCGGTGGCGGAAGCGGGGGCGCGCATGTTGCGCGGCGGGGCCTTCAAACCGCGGACCTCGCCGTACGATTTTCAGGGACTGGAACTGGAAGGGCTCAAACTGCTGCGTAAGGCGAAAGAAGCCACGGGCCTGGGAATCATTACCGAGATCATGAGCGACCGGGACGTGGACCTGGTGGCGGAATACACGGACTGCATGCAGGTGGGAGCGCGCAATATGCAGAATTTCGCGCTGCTGAAGTCGCTGGGCTCGTGCGGGCGGCCGGTGCTGCTGAAGCGCGGGTTAAGTTCCACCATCAAGGAACTGCTGATGTCCGCCGAATACGTGGTGGCGCATGGAAACTCCGAGGTGATCCTGTGCGAGCGCGGCATCCGTACGTTCGAAACGGCCACGCGCAACACGTGCGATATCGCAGCGGTGCCGGTGCTCAATGAACTGACGCACTTGCCGGTGGTCCTGGATCCCAGTCATGCCACCGGGAAGCGCAGCCTGGTGCCGGCGCTGGCGCGGGCCGGGGTGGCGATTGGCGCCGACGGGTTGATCGTGGAAGTCCATCCGTGCCCGGAGAAGGCGGTGAGCGACGGGGCGCAATCTCTGACTCCAGCCGGATTCCGGCAGATGATGCGCGACATGGCGCCGTATATCCGCCTGTGGAAGGAAGCACGCGCGCAGAGCAGCACTTTAGCCGTGGCGGCGTTGTAGCCCCGGCGCCGCGCGCTGTGTGATACTTGCTGTCGTGAATCCAAGAGTTCCCGCCTGGCGGTTGATACTGGTGCTCGCCGTGGTTTGTGCCGCGGCCGTCGGCGGATTCGTGCTGTTCCGCTCGCGCCGTCTGAGCACCGCCGGGTTGCTCAAACGGATGCCCACGATCGAATCGCTGGTGCTCTATATTGACTTCGAGAAGCTGCGACAGGCGGGAATGTTGGAATTGCTGGACGGTTCCAAAGCCGGCGAGGATCCCGAATACCGGGCCTTCGCGCAGAAGACGGATTTTCATTGGGGCAAGGACCTCGATAGCGCCATACTGGCGGTGGCGCCGAGCGGGAAATATATTCTGGCGCAGGGCCGCTTCGACTGGAAGAGCCTGCGGGGCTATGTGGAGAGCGAGGGCGGCCACTGCGACAACAACCTGTGCAAGCTGCAAGGCAGCACGCCGGACCGCAAGATTTCGTTCTTGCCGCTGCAAACCAACGTGATGGCCATGGCAATCGCCCCCGATGACGGCGCGGCCGTACGCCTGACCGGCCGGACCGGTGGGCCGGATCCGGAAGTGCCGGATGCGCCCGTGTGGCTTTCCATTCCCTCATCGGTCCTCAAAAGCGAGACGCTGCCGGAGGGCACGGTGTCGTTCGCGCGCAGCGTTGCCGATGCGGATCGCGTGACGCTGTCGCTGGCGCCGGAAAAGAACCGGCTGGCGGCCAAGCTGACGGTGCTCTGCCGCAATCAGGACGATGCCCGGAGGATTGTGGAAGACCTCAGTAAGAAGACCGAAATCCTGCGCAGCATGATCGCGCACGCGCACGCCACTCCGGGTCCGGCGGATATTGCCGGAGTTCTGGCCGCGGGGTCGTTTCAGTCAAACGGGCGCAAGGTGTTCGGATATTGGCCCATTGAACTGGCCTTCCTGCGGGCCATTCTGGGCGCGCCCTAATTCATGCCGCACATGCCGGGGTTGCTGCAACGGCCACCGGGGCACATGGGCATATCCGCGGATTTGGCACCGCCGTTAGCATGGGCCGCAAAGGTGGAGAGTTCCTGCTTCAGGTGCTTCTGACCGCAGGAGGGGCATTCGATCTCAGGCACGTCCGCGGCGCGGCGCACGAGTTTTTCGAATTTGGTCCCGCAATCGTCACAACTGTATTCGTATATCGGCATAGAGTCTTACTCCATTATAAGGGTGCAGATGCGATCCATCACGGTGCGGATCTCGCCGGACGGGCCGTTGAAATTGTTTACCAGGATGGAAAATGCCGTCCAGGCGCCATTGCTGCGCTGAAAATAGCCGGAAAGTGCGCTGACGTGGGACACGCTGCCGGTTTTCGCGTGGATGCGTCCAGTGAGCGCCGGGTCGCCAAAACGCGATGCCAGCGAGCCATCCTGCCCGCCCACGGGCAACAGCGAGATCCAGTTCTCACGTGCCGGCGACTGGTACATGAAGCGCAGCAGTTTCACTACCGTGGCCGGGGTGACCAGGTTTTGGCGGGAAAGCCCGGAGCCATCGTTGATGGCATACCGATCGGCCGCCACACCGGCTTCGGCCAGGAAATCTTTCAATTCGGCAAGTCCCGCCTCGCGGCTGCCCACGTCGCGGCGGGCACGGGCTACGGCGCGCAACGCCAGTTCGGCGTGCAGGTTCTGGCTGACCTTGTCGGTAATGCGGAGATCTTCCAGTAGCGGCGCGGAGACGCGGCGGGCGAGTTCGGCGCCGTCGGGAGTTTCGGAGCCGGATGCTTCGAGGAGGCTCGGCAACTCGTTGGGAAAGCGGTGATGGGCTATGGCCCTGCCCCGGACGGCGATGCCGCGATCTTCCAGCGCCTGCCGCAGCGCCAGGGCCGCGAATTGGGCAGGATCTTCGATCCCTAACAGCAGATCCTCGCCCGGATTGCTCAGGGGAACGGCGCCCCAGAGTTCCAGAGTCAGGCTGCCGGCGGCGCGGTGGTAGTGGATTTGCCGTTCGCCGTCCGCCGCGACGGTGCGGATGCGGTTGTCGATCTCGTAATATTCCAGCGCGGGTTTCAGGGTGAGCGCCGCGGGATCGCCTTCGCGGCCGCCGGGAGCGACGTGCAGGGTCAGCGTATTGTCGTGCAGGGTGAGTGCGGAAACAGGCGCGCCGTAGTCATAGAGCGGGTCGTCCTCGGCCCAGCCGGGGGCATACGGTTCCCAGACGTACCAGGTATCGTCGCCGATAATATCCCCATCCACGCGCGTGACGCCCCTGGCGGCGATCTGGCGGGCGAGGTCTTCCATCGCTACCAGCGGATTTCCGGTGATGGGCCCTTTCTGGTAGGGAATGGGCCGCGCTGAGAGGTTGGGGTCGCCGCCACCGACCAGGCGCAGGTCGCCTGCAATCCGGCCGGTAGCGTCTGGCGCCGCCGAAAGCACGCGCGTCTGAAAAGTAAAACCCGGCCCGAGCCGGGTAAGCGCCATGGCGGTGGTGAAGAGCTTGGTATTGGAAGCGGGAACGAAAAAACGGTCGGGGTTCAGGGAATAAAGAGTCTTGCCGGTGGCCAGATCCACGGCCTGAATCCCCCAAAACGCACCGCCCGCGGCGGGAGAAGCAGCCAACAGTTTCTCGATCCGCTGTGCCAGTGTGGCCGCCGTGGCCTGGTGTGCCAGCGCCAGCAGGAGAATGCCGCAGAGTTCCCTCATCGTCCCGTCACTTTGGACTCGAGCCAGATCAACAGTAGCAGAATCATCACCAGAAACGTGCCAATCAAGGGAATTCCGATTACGATCCCCACGCCTTGCGAGACGGCCGCGTACCCCAGGGTCGCCGGCGCAAGCAGCCCTCCCAGCAGCGCCAGGGAGAAGATACCGTTGGAGAATCCCGGATGGTAGTACGGAAAGCGGCGTCCGATAGCCTCTGCCACCAGCGGATAGATGCTGGCATAGCCGGCGCCGATGAGCGCCACGCCGGTGGCCGCGCCGAACCAGTTATTGGTGTAGAAGAGGATGAAGCAGCCGAACAGCGCCGCCGCTCCGCTGCCCAGCAGCAGGCGTCCGTGGCGCACACGTCCCAGGATGGCCACCGCGCCCATTCGTCCGCCCATCAGGAACAGCCAGTACAGCATCAGAATCCAAAGCGCGGCGGTGGGGCTTAGTCCGACGCGGCGCAACAGAAACAGCGGGAGCCAGCCGGCGATGGACCATTCGTTGCCGAACTGAATGAACAATAACAAGGCAAAAAGCACCGCGCCGAGGCTCCGGAAATCCTCCAGCGCCTGCCGCAGGGAGGGATGAGCGCCTTCGGGCGGGGCGGTGTATTCGCTGCGAATGTAGATGCCGCCGAAGATCGCGGGCACCAGGGCCATCAGCACCAGGATGGTGGGCACGGAATAGGCATAAAAGGTGCCGATCACCAGCGCTGTGGCGGCCAGGCATCCCAGCCCATACCAGATGCCTCCCTGGTTGACCGTACGCGCCGCATCGGCTTGGTAGGTGCGGGAAATGGCTGAAAACAAAGCCATGTTGAGCAATCCGGCGCCGGTTCCCAGAGCCAGGAGTCCGGCCACCCGCCACCATTGCGATGCCGGCGGTGAAACCATCGCCAGATAGCCAAGGGACAGGCAGGAGAGCGTGCAGGCGCAGACCAGCAGGAATCGCAGGCCCCGCCGCGCCATGATCCGGCGGGCGATTACGGAAGCCGCGACGATGCCGAGGGCGAGACTGAGGAAGTAGTTCCCTACGGCCGCGAAATCGGGCGGATCGCGGTGGTACCCCCACGCCGGGAGGACGGCGCCCAGCAGAGCCAGCAGGAAACCGGACAGCATGAAACCTGCGAGGGCTTTTCCGCCGCTGGGCGCACTTTCAGCGGCCTTTGCCGGGACGGAGGTCACAGGTTCGATTATACCTCCGGCGTTTTTCTGAAAAACGGAATCGGCATCATACGGAATTCTGGAGGATACGGCGCGCGTTCCAATAAAATGAGTATCTTACCGATGGCCCACAGCGTGCTCGGAGTAGGCTGGGTTCTTTGTTTGAGGGTTTTCCGCTTTGGTGCGTTGCCTCCTTTGGGCAATGTTCTAGCCCCGCTTCAGTTCCATCTGCTGAGGCGGGTTTTTTTTTGGCTTTCCACCCTTTGCTAAACTGGTTACTCCCAAACACATGATGGGCCTCTACGCGCAATGGATGGACGGCTGGGAGCGCAAGCTCGCCACTCGCGATACGAACCGGGTAGTGCGGCCGTTCGAGTGGGGAACCGACTGGCTGCACAAGGTCGGCTTTCCCGAATGCCCGTCCCACGCCAACGGAAATGCGCGCGCCTGCGTGGCTGATTTCGTCACCGGCGCGCTTGGGGATTCGGACCGCTTTTACGCCTATAAACGGCCAGCCGACTTCCGGTTGCAGAATGGCCTCCTGACCTTCAGCAGCCCGGCGCCTTCGGGTTACGCCGAAAACGATACGGTCTCCGGCCGGTGGTTCCCCGCTCCCAAGGATCAGGGGCGCGCGCTGGTTGTGCTGCCGCAATGGAATTCCGATGCCGAAGGCCACGTGGGTCTGGCTAAGCTGTTGAACCGTTTCGGCATTAGCGCGCTGCGTATGACCATGGCGTACCATGCCGAGCGCAAGCCGGCGGAACTCGCGCGCGCCGATTATCACGTGTCGAGCAATGTGGGCCGTACCATCCACGCCTGCCGGCAGTCCGTCATCGATGCGCGCGCCTGCCTGGACTGGCTGGCGGAACAAGGCTACCGGCGAGTCGGCATTCTGGGGACGAGCCTGGGATCCTGTGTAGCGTTTATCGCCGCGGCGCACGATTCGCGGGTCAAGGTCGGGATCTTCAACCATGTGTCGATGTTCTTTTCCGACGTGGTCTGGACCGGGCTTTCAACGCAAAACGTGCGGCAGGGCTTCGGCGATACCGTCTCGCAGGAGGAGTTGCGCCGGTACTGGAGTGTGATCAGTCCGGCTAGTTATCTGGACCGGCTGCCGGGGCGGGATCTGAAGAGTCTGCTGGTATGGGCGCGGCACGACAGCACGTTTCTACCGGAATATTCGCAGCAGGTGCTCAGAAGTTTCCGGGAAATGAAGCTGCCGCACCGGGTCTTTACCTTACCTTGCGGACATTACACCACGGGCCAGTTCCCGTTCAACCTGATGGATGGGCTGGCAATGTGCCGCTATGCGCGCCGCAACCTGTAACCCCACTACTACATATAGCGATGTAAGCGGATTTTTATACATTCTGGCGTGGCAATATGGAAAACCGTATTGACAGATTCGCCACCTCATGAGAGGATGATTGCATCACTGAAGAAGGAGGTGGTCCAGCATAATGGATAGTAGTAAACAACCGCGAGAGGTGGCCGACTGTTGAAGTTGAGCCTCTAATGTAGCCGATCCCGCTTCAGTGGTGGGATCACGTTCCTGTGGACCGGCTGCCTCTTGCGTAGCTAAAGCCTCAGGTTTCATCTTGAATGGCTACCTACCCCCGTGTGCCCGAGGCGCACGGGGGTTTGTATTTTGGTATACTGGAAATCTCGAAAGGAAAATCCCCGTAACAAAATGAAGGCCGGAATTCACCCCGCTTACAACGAAGTTAACGTCACTTGCGCCTGCGGCCACGTCTTTAAGACCCGGTCGACGCACAAAGGCGATATCCGCGTAGAAATCTGCTCCTCCTGCCACCCGTTCTTCACAGGCCGCCAGAAACTGGTGGACACTGCCGGACGCATCGATAAGTTCGAGAAGAAGTACAAGGCTTCGCGCGGCGACAAGGACAAGAGGGAAAAGCAGCCGGCATAGGCAGCTATCCTCACAGGTTCAAGAAGAGGCAGGCCGCAAGGCTTGCCTTTTTTATTGGTGGCGGAGCGCTTCGAACGAGGCTTACGATGCCTTCTCTTCCAGGGCCAGATATTCTTCGTACGGGCCCTTGAAATCCTCCACCCTGCCGTCTTCGATATGCCAGATGCGCGTGGCGACTTCATCGATCACGTCGTGATCGTGGGTCACCAGCAGAACGGTACCCTCGTACTTCTGGAGGGCGATATTGAGGGCGTTGATGGATTCCAGGTCCAGGTGATTGGTGGGTTCGTCGAGCACCAGGAAGTTGGGCTTCTGCAGCATCAGGCGGCAGAAGATCAGGCGGGCTGCTTCGCCGCCGGAAAGAGCCTGGGTGGGCTTGAGCGCGTCATCGCCGCTGAACAGCATCTGCCCCAGCAACCCGCGCAGTTCTTCCTGCGACGCCTGGGGATCGAAGCTATGCAGCCACTCGATAGTCTTGGCGCCTTTGACGATCGATTCGGAGTGATCCTGCGAGAAGTACCCCACCGATACTTCGTGGCCCCAGACCACCTCGCCGCTATCGATGGCGAACTCGCGGTCGGGATCTTCGACGAAGCCGGTGGCGTTGCGGATCAGGGCTTTCAGCAGGGTGGTTTTGCCGGCCCCGTTGCGGCCCATCAGGGCGATCTTTTCGCCGCGGGCGATGCTGGCGGTGAACGGCTGGATCACTTGCAGATCGTCGTAGCTCTTGGCCAGCCCCTTGCATTCCAGTGGATGGCGACCGGACAAGCGCTTCATCTGGAAGCGGATGAACGGGCGCTGGATATTCGATTTGGCCAGTTCGGAGGTCTGTAGCCGCTCCACCTCCTTTTTCCGCGAAGTCACCTGGGAAGAGCGTGTGCCGGCGGAAAAGCGGGCGATGAACTCGTTCAACTGCGCGATCTTCTTTTCGCGCTGGGCATTTTCCGCCTCGATGCGCGAACGGATCTGCGTCTTGGCCAGGACCATATCGTCATAGCCGCCGGTGTACATGATCACGGTCTGGTAATCGATGTCGGCGACGTGGGTGCAGACGCTGTTCAGGAAATGGCGATCGTGCGAGATCACGATGAGCACGCCCTCGTAGTCGCACAGGTAGTCCTGGAGCCAGTGGACCGAGTCGAGATCGAGGTGGTTGGTGGGTTCGTCCAGCAACAGCGCGGGAGGAGTGCCGAACAGCGCCTGGGCCAGCAGGACGCGGACCTTCTGGCCGCCCTGCAATTCGCCCATCCGGCGTTCGTGGAGAGACGCGTCCACGCCGAGTCCGTCCAGCAGCACGGCCGCATCGGATTCGGCGGTGTAGCCGCCTTCTTCACCCACGATGCCTTCCAGTTCGCCCAGGCGCATGCCGTCTTCGTCGGTCAACTCTTCGTGAGGCTTGTTGTACAGCGTGTCGCGCTCCTGTAGCGCGGCCCATAGAGGAACGTTGCCCATGACCACGGTATCGATGACGCGGTAGGCATCGAAAGCAAACTGGTCCTGGCGCAGGACGCCGAGTTTCTTGGGACGCGTGACGGTGCCTTTGGCCGGCTCGATCTCGCCGGTCAGGATCTTCATAAGGGTCGATTTGCCGGCGCCGTTCGGGCCGGCGATGGCATAGCGGCGTCCGGGGAGGAACGTACACGTAACCTCATCGAACAGTATTCGAGCGCCGAAGCGCATGGATAAATCTTGGATGGAAAGCAAGGATACCTCTAGTTTAGCAATTCAGCGACCCGCCCGGACACGGGCCTGACCCAGGCTCCCCAACTGTGCCAAATTGGGAAGGAGCCCATGAATCAACCGGAAGCTGCCGTCGCCATCGTGCATACCCGCCGCGAGCCGGAAACCGTGCTGCTGATGCGGCGCTCGGAACGGCCCGACGATTCCTGGTCGGGCCACTGGTCGCTGCCGGGAGGGCGCTGTGAGGCATCGGACCCCGACGCGGTGCACACGGCGCTGCGCGAACTGGAGGAAGAGTGCGGCGTGCGGCTCACCAAGGCCAATCTGGAGACTGCGCTGCCTTATACGGTGGCGCGTCGCAAGGCTCCGCCTTTTCTGCTGGTGGCTCCCTTCGTATTTCGCGTGGACGCCGAACTGCCCACCACGCTGGACGCGCGGGAGGCCGTGGAATCGCTCTGGATTCCGGCCGCGGTTCTGGGCGATACGGCGCGGCATTCCCTTCAGGCCGTTCCGGGGCGGCCGCGGGAGATGCTGTTTCCCACCATCGAACTGCGCGGAGCGCCGCTTTGGGGCTTCACGTATCGACTGCTCACCGACTGGATGCGCTCCCGGTGCGCGCACCAAGCCGATGGACTGGCGATGGCCGGGACGATTCTGGATTACCTGCTGTCGCTGGGTTTGCCCTTGCGAGAACCCTGGAGCACGCGCGATGGCGCGGCTGTGGCCGCCGTGAAGGGCGCGATTCCAGTGGACACCGTGCTGTCCCGGTTCGCCGGCGCCGGCCCGCATGTGGCAGCGATTAATACGCTGGAAGTGCGGCCGGATTGCGTGCGAATGCTCGGTCCGGTCTGGGAGGAATACCGGATTATGGCGCGATAGGCGCAATGCTGTTCAGTGGGACCGCCAAGGGACATGTCCGTGCGCTGGAGACAGCCCGACCCTAGCGCGCGCCGGAGGCTCCAATCAGCGAGATGGCAAATGCGTCAACTGACGGCAGCTCGGTCGCCCCGACGCGGCTCGAGCGCAGGCTGCAACTTCCGTCTTTTCGGGGTTTCGTTACCAAGTTATTGGCGTTTCATTTCTATAACCTGACTGGGCCAGATCAGAGGTTTCGGGAAGGTGGGATCGACCGGCCAGAAAACTTGCATCGATTCAGGGGCAGGGTGTAGTGAAAATCAATCCGAAACGGTCTTTGAGATAGGTATGGTTGCTCTGACTGCCCTAGCGCTGGCGATTCCCCTGCACTTCGAGGCGATTCGCGGCCAAACGGGCACGGTTACAGGATTTTCCGCTGTCACGCGGCGCTACACACTGACGCTTTCCGATAACGAAATCGCCATGTATTTTCGCGGAGGTGCGGTGCGTATGAAACTACCGCGTGGCCGCCCGGAGGGCATTGATGAGCTGCCAGCCAAATCAAGCTACTATTTCGGATCCGACCCCGCAGGATGGCGTACAGCGATTTCGAATTTCGCGCGAGTCCGTTATGCCAATGTCTTTCGCGGCGTAGACCTGGTAATCCACGGGCGCGATCGGGAAATCGAGTACGACTGGGTGGTGGCCCCTGGTGCGGACCCGCAGTCGATCCGGTTCTCGTTTGAAGGAACATCGGCGCTGTCGATCGATAGCGGTGGCGATCTGGTTCTGCGGACGGCTGGAGGGGAAATCCGCCATTCGCGTCCCCGCATTTTTCAGGGCGGGCATGAGATCGCCGGGCGTTTTCTGTTACACGCCAGCGAGGTTCGGTTCGAAATCGGGGCGTATGACAAGCGCAAGGCACTCGTCATCGATCCGGTGCTGTTGGTCAACGCGTCGTTTGGAGGGAGCGGCATCGGATTCGATTTTCCAGGCCTGCACGGAGGAGCCAGCGATACAGGAATGGGAATTGCCACCGATTCGGCAGGCAACATTTATGTCACCGGTACGACGTTTTCGGTGAACTTTCCATTAGTGAAGTCGCTCGAAAATGCGCCATCGGGATCCTGCCAGTTTGATTGTGGATTCAGTTCGGTTTTCGTGACCAAGCTCAGTCCGGATGGGGCTACCCTCCTTTATTCGACGTATATCGGCGCGCCGTCCACCGTCGTGCAAGAGTACGCGATACCACCGTTATTGCCGGCTTCCATCGCGGCTGATGCTGGCGGCACGGTATACGTCACCGGCACGACGTCTGGTGTGAACTTTCCCGGCGTCACAACGACGGCAGGCGGCAATGACGCGTTCCTGCTCAGGCTGAATCCACAAGGAGCGCTTGTTGGCACAAAGCTGTTCGGTGGGAGCGGGAACGATGCGGGAACCTCTATCGTGCTCGGCCCGGATGGCTATATCTATCTTGCGGGCACCACGCAATCTCCCGACTTTCCGATTACGCAAGGCGCGTATCGGGAGCCTTCGTCCGGTGCGACCAATATCTTCATAATCAAAATCGTTTTCACCTCGATTTTTGGCCCGACGAGTGGCGCCTTCGTTTATTCTACGGTTGTAGGCCCGGGAACTTCGGCCAGTGTTGCCGCCGACGCGAACGGGAATGCCTATGTAGCGGCGGCGACAACCTCAGCCGGCTGGCAAACGACTGCCGGGGTGTCACAGCCCGTCTGCGCGGGAACCACTTGCGCTGACATCGTGGTTGCGAAGCTTGACCCGCTTGGACAGAAATTGATCTACGCCACGTACCTTGGCGGATCGAAGACGGAAACGCTGGGCGGCATCGCCGTGGACTCGGCGGGCGGCGTGTATGTTGCGGGCTCGACCGATTCTCCGGATTTTCCGACAACCAACGGGGCCCTTGATAGCCGCTTCAATTCGATCGCTTCCACCGGCTTCGTCGCAAAGGTGAGTACGGATGCCACCAGACTGGCCTATGCGACCTATCTCGGCGGTTCCGGAGTCGACCAGGCAATGACGATCGCGGTGGATGCCGCCGGCAACGCGTATGTGGGCGGCACGACGACATCTGGGGACTTTCCGCTGCGCTACGCACTTCAATCGAGTATTGTCAATCATTTTTGCCCCGTGTACACGCCTTCCGGCTCAATCCCCATCGGCGAGTATGCGTGCGGGGGCGGCGGATTTCTGGCTGTGCTGGATGCGGCGGGCCGGTCCCTAGTGTGGTCCACCTATCTTGGCGCGGGTTCGATGAACGCACTGGCGATTGACGGCGCTGGAAACGTGTACGCGACGGGAGAAGCGATTGCGGTGAACGCTCCATCGACGTCCGGATCCGTAGGAGTCTTGAAGCTGGCTTCAGGGAATTCGGGTTTGGATGTCCCGGCGAACCCGATCGTGAACGCAGCGTCGTTTCTGCCGGGATTACCGCTCCCGGGAGGGCTGGCGAGCCTCTTCGTACGCGGTTTGAATCTCACCGGCACAGTGATTGGAAGCGGCTCACGACTTCCCACGGAGTTGGCTGGAGTATCTATCCTAGTCGGCGGGGTGGCGGCGCCAATTCTCGCTGTCGCGCCGGTTCCTGACAGCATGGAGCAGGTCAATTTCCAGGTGCCGTTCGAGGCGGCGTCGAATACCGTGGAGATTCGTTACCAGGGCTCCTCCGTCGTCGCCGTTCCGCAATATGTGGCTCCGGGAATCTTCATTCTGAGCGATGGTACGCCAGCGATCGAGCATGCAGCGGATTACAGCCTTGTGACGCCGTCGAATCCGGCTCACTCCGGTGAAGCGATTATCGTCTACGCTACCGGCCTGGGCAAAGTTACTCCGGCGGGAGTGTCTGGAGTACCGGCAAGCGGGCCTGCTTCAGTGGTGCCCTCGTGCGGGTCCGTAGCTGCGGCTACAAGTCAGGGCCTGATCGGATCGATTCTCTACGCGGGGCTGGCGCCGGGTTATGTCGGCCTCTATCAAGTGAATATTCAGTTGCCGCAAAACCTGGCTGCCGGAACGATACAGTTTTCACTCGACAACGCCGTGTGCGCCGGGTTTCCCTTCTCTCTCAGGAGCAACCTAGTCGGCCTGCCCGTAGACTAAATGGCGGACAACGTCTGTATGGCGACGGAGCTGCCCAAACGGATAGTCCTACGCAGACGGTTTTCTGGCGACGCGGCACTTCGGGACCGCCGATTTATCTGGGCGGGGATCACTTTTCTTGAAAACTGGTGCCGCTCCGGAGGGTACTGGACGTTCCCGTATCTTAAGTGAACAGCATTGTCCGTTAGGCGGGCTTACTGCAGCGCGCTGGTCATGAATGCATCGACATCGTGTTTCAGCTTGCCGCTGGAATCGCTGTCGATATAGAGCATGTGGCCGGCCTGGTAGAAATTCCAGGTGATCTGCTTGTGCATCTCCGGATGCAGGCCCATATGGTTGAAGGTGTACTCGGCGGCGAAGTAGGGTGTGGCCAGATCGAAGTAGCCGGCCGCCACCATCACCTTCATGTAGGGATTCTTCATGAAGGCAGTCTTGAGCATGGTGGAGGTGTCGCCGAAGCCGTTCTGCACGCCGTAATCCCACGGCTGGATACCGCCGCTGACGTAGTAATACATGTCGGTCTTGAAGTTCAATTCGGCGCGGACATAGTTGGTAAAGCACGCGGTGAAGGGCGGCAGGGTGAGGGTGCTGGAAGGATCGAACTCGCTGGTTTCGCCGGTGTTGAGCGAAGATGGTCCGGCCAGCCGGCCATCCAGACGGCCGATGGTCTCGTGCTTGTCGCGCAGCAGTTCTCGCGTGAAGTGCGACACATCGAAGCGCAGGTTGCTCTCGTCGGCGTAGCGGGCGTCCACGCCCAGGTAGCGCACCATCTTGTCAATGACGGCTTTGCGTTCCGCGGGGGGCAGGTCGTCGCCTTTGTTGAGCGCCGTGGAATACTCGCCGGTGGCGAAGTTCTCCACTTCTTTCAGGAAGCTCCTCAGATCTTTGCGCTGGAGGTCTGCCGCTATCTTTTTGTGATACCAGGCGTCGGCGGCATAGGTGGGCAGTTCCAGGGCATAGACCAGGTCGTCACTGCGCGACCAGATGGTCTCCAGGTTCAGCGTGGTGCCGATCAACACCACGCCATTGAAGGCGATGCCGCGGTCGATCAGATAGCCCGCCAGTCCGGCCGCTCGGAAACTGCCGTAGCTCTCGCCGGCGAGGAACAGCGGGGACTCGGTGCGATTATTGCGGACCAGGTACATACGGATGAACTCGCCGAAGGATTGCAGATCGCCCTGGACTCCGTTCATGCGGCGCGCCACTTCCAGGGTTTTCGCGCGGCTGTAACCGGTGCCGATGGCATCGATGAAAACCAGGTCGGTCCTGTCCAGCCAACTGTTGGGATTATCCTTCATCTGGTAGGGCGGAGGCGGCATGCTGCCGTTGGGCTGCAATTTGGGACTGCGCGGCCCCATGGCTCCGATGTGTACCCAGAGCGATGCCGAGCCCGGGCCGCCGTTGAAGCAAAAAGTGAGCGGCCGCTTGCCCATGTCGTTCGCGCCATCCAGCGTGTAGGCGACGTAAAAGATGTGGGCCTCGGTCTCGCCGGCGGAGTCCTTCAGCGGCATCTGCGCGGCGATAGCGGTGTAGTTCAGCGTCTTGCCGTTGAGTTCGATGGAGTGGTGCGTCACGGCCGGGGTTTCGTCTATGTCGCCACCGATGGCGGGACCGGGTCCGGAGATGCCGCGTCCGCCTCGGCCCGGAGTGGCGGTCTGGGCCTGCGGCGCGGGCGTGGTCTGCGCCTGGCGCCCCTGGGCGTTGGCCTGCCGGGCTGCCAGTAAAAGCAAAATTGGAGCAATCATTACGATCTTCTCTCTGGAGCAAAAATTGGACATTCGCTCAATGATAAGTCAAAAATGGTGATGCTATGAAAGCCCTGCCATCCAACCGCCGTTCGTTTCTGAAGGCCGGCGCCGCCGCGCCGTTTTTCCTTCGCGACCTGATTTCCAAACCGCGCAACTCCACCCTGCGCCTGGGCGCGTTCGGCGCCGGCAATATGGCCTACCACACGGTGGTCCCGATCGCCGCGCATCCCGGCGTGAAACTGGCCTGCGTGGCGGAGGTGGATTCGGCGATGCTGAAACAGTTTCGGGGCAAGTTTGCCGATACCCCGGTACACCAGGACTGGCGGCGCATGCTGGACCAGGAGCACAAGAACCTGGACATCGTGTGCATAGCCACACCGGACCACATGCACGCGCCCATCGCGATGAGCGCCATGCAGCGCGGGTTGCATGTGTACTGCCAGAAACCGCTGACGCACGACCTCTACGAAGCGCGCCAGCTCACCGCCATGACGAAGAAGAAGAACCTGGTGAGCCAGATGGGCATCCAGGTCCACTCCTTCCGGGAATACAAGACCGCGGTCGCGCTGGTGCACAACGGCGCCATCGGCAAAATCAAAGAGGTTCATTCCTGGAGCAATAAAAAGTGGGGCGATCCCGACCCGGTGCCCGACCGCAGCGACCCGGTGCCGCCCACGCTCAACTGGGACTGGTGGCTGGGAGTCGCCGCCACACGCCCGTACCTCGGCGACGACTATTACCACACCGTGAACTGGCGCAAGCGGATCGACTTCGGCACCGCCACGTTCGGCGATATGGGCTGCCACATTTTCGACCCTGTATTCGGGTCGCTGCGGCTGACGGCGCCGCTTTCGGTGCGGTCCGAAGGGCCCACGCCGACGCAGCACAACTGGGCCATCAACGCCGTGATCCACTACGTGTTCCCCGGCACCGCGGTGACCGAGGGCAAGACCGTAAACGTGAGCTGGTATGACGGCGACATGCGGCCGCCGCAGGAGATTCAGGCGCTGATCGGCACGCAAAAGATGCCGGATCAAGGGTCGATATTTGTGGGCACCAAGGGCGTGATGCTGCTGCCGCACACGGCCATGCCGGTCCTGCTGCCCGAAGATCAATTCAAGGATTTTCCGATGCCGCCCTTCGAGCGGGACGACCATTACCTCCAGTTTGTGGATGCGGTGCTGGGAAAGGCCAAGGCATCGGCCAGTTTCGATTATGCCGGGCCGCTGACCGAATCGGTTCTGCTGGGGCCGGTAGCCACACGGTTCCCGCAGACCACGCTGGAATGGAACGCGGCGCGGCTGAAATTCAATAACTCGCCGGAGGCCAGCGCCTTCGTGCGCCGCACGTACCGCAAGGGCTGGGAGGTGAAGGGCCTGTGAGCGACCGCTTCCGCCTGATCGCGCTGGACCCCGGACACTTTCACGCAGCGCTGATTCAGAAGGAAATGTACCCCGGCGTTTCTCCGCGGGTAGCTATTTACGCGCCGCTGGGCACGGACCTGACCGAGCACCTGAACCGGATCGCGCGCTTCAACCTGCGCCCGCAAAACCCCACGGCGTGGGAACTGGACATCCATACGGGGCCGGATTTTCTGGCCCGCATGGTGGCGGAGCGGCCCGGCAACATCGTGGTGCTGAGCGGGCGCAATCGCGGCAAGATCGGCCTCATCCGCGCCTCGGTGGACGCCGGTTTGCACGTGCTGGCAGATAAGCCGTGGATCATCCGGGCCGACGATTTGCCGGAACTGGAGAACACGCTGGCGGCGGCGCAGAGCAAGGGCGTGGTGGCATACGACATCATGACCGAGCGGTACGAGATCACCAGCATCTTGCAGCGCGAACTGGTGAACGACGCCGGTACATTCGGCTCGCCCATCGAGGGCACCGAAGACGAGCCCGGCGTGTACATGGAAAGCGTGCACCACATTTTGAAGTTGGTAGCGGGCGTACCCAATCTGCGGCCGGTGTGGTTCTTCGATGTGACGCAGCAGGGCGAAGCGCTGGCGGATGTAGGCACCCACCTGGTGGACCTGGTGCAATGGACGCTGTTCTCCGGGCAGGCGATCGACTATCGCAGCGAGATCCGGATGGTGAGCGCGAGCCGCTGGCCCACCCGCCTGACGGCGGCGCAATTCCATCAGGTGACCGGCCAGGCGGGCGGCGCGCTGGACTACTACTGCAACACTCGCGTGAGCTACGCACTGCGCGGCATCCACACCAAACTGGATGTGCTGTGGAACTGGGAGGCTCCCGAAGGCGCGGGCGATACGCACCTGGCGATCTACCGGGGATCGAAGGCGAGCGTGGAAGTGCGCCAGGGAAAAGAGGAGGCGTACCGGCCCGAGTTGTACGTAGTGCCGGTCGAGGCGGGCGTTAAGGAAGCGCTGGCGCGGAAGATGGAAACGCTGGGGGCGCGGTATCCGGGAGTGGGGTTGGAAGACCAGGGTGCGCGCATTCGCGTGACGATTCCCGATTCGTACCGCGTGGGTCATGAGGCGCATTTCGCACAGGTGACGCGGCAGTTCTTCGAATACCTGGAGCGGCCCGAGACGATCCCGGCCTGGGAGAATCCCAATATGCTGGCGAAATATTACGTGAGCACCAAAGGGGTGGAGCTGAGCCTGGCGGCCGGGCGGCCGTGAAGGCGGCGCTTTTCGCACTGCTGGCGGCGGCCACCGCGGCGGCGGCGGATCCGGCGCTGACGATCACATCGCCCACGGAGTACCAGGTGTTCCAGCGGCAGAGCAAGGGATTCGGAAAGGTGCTGATCAGCGGGCGCGCGCCAGCGGATTGCGACCGGGTGGACGCCTTTCTGTTCGGGGACTGGAACCCGCTGCCTCTGGACCGGAGCACGCACACCTTCCGCGCTGAACTATCGGTGGCATCCGGGGGCTTCTACGAGCTCACGATCAAGGCATACCGCCACGCGAAACGGGTGGCGGAGGCAAGGGTGGCGCACGTGGGCGTGGGCGAGGTGTTCGTGATCGCGGGGCAATCCAACGCGACCAATTATGGGGAGGCGAAGCAGCAGACCCGTAGCGGCATGGTAGCGGCGTTCGACGGCGAGGGCTGGCGCGTGGCGGACGACCCGCAGCCGGGCGTACAGGATGGCAGCCAGGGCGGAAGCTTCATCCCGCCTTTCGGCGACGCGCTATACGAAAGACTGCACGTGCCCATCGGCGTGGTCTGCGTGGGCCATGGGTCCACCAGCGTGCGCCAATGGCTGCCGAAAGGCGAGCGCATGACCGTCCAGCCCACCATGACGCGGTTCATCATTCCCGCCGGCCCCGGAGTGTGGGAGTCCACCGGCCAGTTGTTCGATGGCATGATGCAGCGCATCCGGCAACTGGGCCCGCACGGTTTCCGCGCGCTGCTGTGGCACCAGGGAGAATCGGATGCCCACCAGAAGCCGGAGCACGACATTGGCGCGGAAGAGTATGGGCGCATGATGCGCGAAGTGATCGCAGCATCGCGGCGCGAGGCGGGGCGGGATTTCCCGTGGTTCGTGGCGCAGGCGAGTTACCACACGCCGGACGACCCTTCCTGCCCGCCGATTCGCGAAGCGCAGGCCGGCCTGTGGCGCTCCGGAATCGCACTGGAAGGGCCGGATACCGATCGACTCACGGGCGACAATCGCCAGAATCAGGGCAAGGGCGTGCACTTCAGCGACAAGGGACTGAAGGCGCACGGAAAGCTGTGGGCGGACAAAGTGGGGGCCTGGGTGGAAGGTGTGCTGAATTAAGGCGTCACTTTGCCCGCCGCTTTGGCAGTTCATCGCCCTCACGCGAGGGCTTGCCGCCGCGCCGCCGTAAGATTTTGTCGAAAGCCTGGAAATTGGCCCGCGCTTTCCGGTCCCATGACAAGCCGCTTGCCCAACGCGGCCAAGGGTCTCTGGATCTTCTCCGCTTGGTAATCGTGCGCGGGATCGAGCATCCGGCTTACCTTCAGACGCCGCGCGAGTGCAGCGTTGTGAATGCCCTGGGCGCGCATAGCAAGATAGAGCGCGAGTTTGGGGACCGGCCACCAGGGGACCAGAACGAGACGCTGACCACGCTTCGCGGCCGAGGGCGCGGGAATCTCCTCCCGGCGGGAAAGACGTGTTTGAAAGGTCGGAGCCCAAGGCATCAATAGCGTCACAGAAATGTCCGCGCGTCAAACTCACACTTCCAGCACGATCCCCCGGGCTGGAACATTGGTGGCTCTCTGGAGGGCGAGCGCGTACAACTGCACTTGCGCGACGTTTCGCTTTTCGCGGCGGTCGGTCTTGTAATCGATTACCGTCCACGAGTCTTCGTCGCGCCAGGCGAGATCGATGCGGCCATCGACCAGCGTTCCGTCCTGAAGGCGCACCATCACCGGCAGTTCGCGATGGCGCTCGGCGCCGGCGGGCATCGCCCGCACGCAATACTCCAGCGCCTGGCTTGCGGCGGCAGCGGCGGCGGCACACTCCTCTTCGCTCGCTCCGTGGCAGCGTCCCCACACCTCCGCCAGGGCGGCGGCGTCCGCGGGCGAAACGGCGTGCTGTAGAATGTCGTGAACCACACGGCCGAATTTCCGCCCGGTGGGACGGCCCGGGGCGAGGGGCAGCGTGATGGTCTCGACCGGAATCTGCGCGGCTTCGGCGGCGGTTCCGAACGTTTCGGCGGAAGCCACCCGGTAGCGCGGCACAGAGCCTGTTTCGAGCCGCTGCGCTCGCGCCGCCCTCCATTCCTCATAGCGGCGCATCCCTTCCACCGCCTCCTCGGTCGTGCCGGCGAGCACCTGTTCGTTCTCCACGCCCTCCGCCTTCTGCACGCGCAGCGCGAGCACCGAGGGATCGAACCAGACCACCGTGTGGCCGCCGGTTTTGGGATAGTGGAGCCCCGGTTTGACGGACACTTCCTCGTGCATCTCGGCGGGCCGGTTGAGCACGGTGGCTCCGCCGAATTTGGGACAGCCCGGCGCAATCGCGGCATTACGCCAGCGCTCCGGCGGCGGATACAGCGCGTCGTGCAGCGGGCTCAGCCAGCCGCCCTGCCGGTCCTCTTCGCCGATGGTGGCGACCACCAGCAAATCGCGCGCGCGCGTGGCAGCCACATAGGCGATGCGCAATGCCTCTTCCTGGTCGGCCCGGCCTTCCTCCTCGGCCGCATCGAGGAGTTCCCAGGGTGCGCACCACAGCAGACGCTGCGCGCATAGGCGCCGGCCGGGATCGCTGTAGCGGTCGCCTCCCTGAGGTCCGGTGAGTTTGGCGGTGAGGTCGGCCAGGATTACCACCGGAAACTCCAGCCCTTTGGCCTTGTGCACAGTCATCAACTGTACGCCGCCGCCTTCCTGCTCCAGCACCGGAGCTTCGCCGGTGTCACCGCTCTCGTACTCGCTGTCCAGGTACTCCACGAAGGCGCGGAAGCTGGTAGCCGCGCCGCCGGCTTCGAAGCTGCGGGCCAGGTCGGTGAGGCGGAAGACGTTGGCCAGCACGCGCTCGCCGCCTTTGCGAAAGGCGAACCCGGCATGCGCTCGCGTGGCCTCCAGCAGTTCGTGGATGGTATCGGCGATGGGCCGGTAGTTGCGCCGGCGATGCAGTTCGTGCAAGGTCTGGAAGGCATCGCGGATGGGATGGAACTCGGCGTCGAGGCCCTCCGGCAATTCCCGAACGCCGAAGTGCTGGTGGGCATTGCGAAACTTGAGCAGCGTGTCGTCGGGCACGGCATAGAGTCCGCCGCGCAGCACGGCGAACACGCTGAGCTCATCGCCGGGCCATTCCACCGCGCGCAGGGCAGTGCGCAGCGTGCCCACTTCTTCACGGCGATGGAACGACTTCGACCCGACCAGCAGATGGGCGATACCGCGCGCCTCCAGAGCGCGCACATATTCCTGGGTCAGGTCGGTTTTGAAATTGGTGAAGCGCCGGAAGAGGATGCAGATGTGCTCGGGCTTGACCGGCACGCGGGCGCCGGTGGAACGGTCGCGCACCGTCCATCCGCTCTCCGTGCAGAGCCAGTGAATGAAGGCCGCCACCGCGTGCGGCGAACACTCCTCGATCCTGGCTTTGGAGATGTTGCGGTTTCCATAAGGATGCGGCATGGGCAGAGCGATCACGCCGGGCTGCTGCGGCGGATCTTCCACGCCTCCTTCCAGCGGCAGGTAATCCGGAATGCTTTGCGCGAACGCGGCGTTGACGAACGCCTGAATGGTGCGTGTGCTGCGCGTACTGCTTTTCAGGGCACGGCTGGCGACGCCGCTATCGACCAGGTCGCGGCAAACGCGGCGGAACAGGCGGGCATCGGCGCGGCGGAAGCGATAGATGGATTGCTTGGGGTCGCCGACCACGTAGAGCTTGCCCGGGGCCGGCGCTGCGCTGCGCCAGTCGCGCCCGGTGGCATCGGCGGCGGAGAGCAGCAGCAGAAGCTCGGCTTGCAGTGGGTCGGTATCCTGGAACTCGTCCACGAAGATGCGCTGATAATCCTGCTGCATCTGGGCGCGGGCGCCATCATGCCTCAACAAATCGCGGGCGTACAAAAGCAGGTCCATGAAGTCGAGCTGTCCGGCCGACTTTTTCTGCTGCTGATACAGCCCGACCACTTCCCATAACTCGTCGCGCAGGCGCGCGGCCAGGTCGGCATCGGCGCGGCGGCCGAAATCCGCGATGGCGGCCCGCAATTCCTGCCAGGAGGCGAAGACGGCCTCGCGCGACACGGCATCGCCGTACTTGCCGGAACCCGGCCTGAGCCAGCGTAGGTCCTGCGGAAGGCGCAGGATTTCGTTCTCCGCCACATTGGCGTCGAAATGGCCGGCGGCGCGGGCGCGCTGAACGCGTTCCAGAAATTCGGCGAGAGGGCGCAGATCATCGTAGAGAGCGTCGCGCGAACGCGAACAGCGATTGCGCAACTCCAGGGTGCTCCCGGCCTGCTCCAGCAGGGCGTCCAGCGCGGCGTCGCGATCGAAATCGCGCGTATCCCAGGGCGCGTCGAAGTCGCGCCACTCCGCCAGGGACCAGGCGGCGTAGCGCAGCGCGTCGAGCGGCTCATCGCCATCGCGCTCCTGCTTCCACGAGAGCCGCGAGAGGGCGCGCACCAGCGCGGCGGACGGCGAGGCCAGCCGCCGCTCCATCCATTGCCGAAACACGCGGTTGAAGACGCGCAGCGCCTCGGGCTGCGCCAGTTCCTGAAACACGGGATCGACTCCGGCTTCGACGGGACGGCGGCGCAGCAGTTGCGCGCAGAACGCGTGGATGGTGCCGATGAAGGCGCGGTCCAGCGAGTGCGCCGCTTCGGCCAGGCGGGCCCGCACCATGGGATCGAGCTCGCCGGCGCGCCGCTGCTCCAGTTCGTGGCGGACCCGCAGCTTCATATTGCCAGCGGCGGCATGGGTAAACGTCACGGCGACGATGGTCTCGACGGGCGTGCCGGCGGCGATCACCTCGACGATGCGGTTGACCAGCGCGGTGGTCTTGCCGGTGCCGGCCGAAGCTTCCACCACCCAGCTCTGGTCCAGCCCGCGACCGGCGCCGCTGGTGTTCACCGGCATGACCGGAGCTCCTTGAGGGCTTTCAGTTCCGGCGGCGATTTTTCGCCCACGCGCTCCTCTTCGTAAGGACCGCAGACCGGCAGATACTCGCAGCGCTTGCAGCCGTCTTTGCGCGGGGCCGCCGGCAGGAAGCCGTCGCGAATGGAGTCGTCGATGATGCGCAGCACGTGCGCGGCACGCTGGCGCGTCCAATCCTTGATAGGGACGTCGACCGTCTGATAATTCTGCGCGATGGTGGAATAGTAAAGGCGCCCTGAGGCAACCGGTTCACCGAGCAGTTTTTCCGCGGCCAAAGCGTAGAGAACCGGCTGGAGAACCTCACCGCCGCCTACCACTTCGGGCCGCGGCTCCGGAACGCGGCCGGTCTTGTGGTCCACCACGCGGAGGATGCCGCTGGAGTGCCGCTCGATGAGATCGATGGATCCCTGCAAGCGGAAGCCGCCTGCAATCTCGACGGGCTCGGGGCGGCTGCGCGGATCGTGGCCCGCGGGGTCGTGCAGGCCGAAACTGAGTTCGCTGAACTGCGGAGTCCAAGCCGGTTCCAGCACCGCCTTCTGTTGTAGCCAGCCGCGCAGGTCGGCGCGAATGGCCTCAATCTCCGCCTGCCAGATTTGCGGAATGGCCGGCGCCAGGTCGGCCTCGTAGCGCCGCGCCACCTCCTGGAGCACGGCGTCCAGGCGTTCCAGCGCGGCGGGGGCGGGCAGAGACTCGCGCAACAGTTCGAACTGCACGGCGTGATAGATTTCGCCGCGGGTGGCGAGGTCCATGCGTTGGATGGCGGCCGG
>JARLGM010000061.1 GCA_031292755.1 Candidatus Sulfopaludibacter sp. | reverse complement strand
GAACCGCCGTTGCACCTGCGTCTGCAATCCGCTGTATAACATGTTGGCGCCGTTGTCGGCATAGTTGATGGTGCCGAAAATGGGGTACGGACGGCGCGCATTGTTGAACGCCACCGTGGAGGCCAGCGGTTGATTCACGTCGCGGCGATAGACCAGTTGGCTGCCGTGGGACCCTATGTAGCTCACACGCACGCCGAGATCGCGCGTGAGTTCGCGCTCCAGCGAAAGCGTGTATTGTTGCACCGGGCTGTTGCGCAGATTGGGAGCCACGGCGCGTAGCGAGAGCGTTCCGGGAGTGCCGGCGGCGGCGAACGGGTTGGCCAGCGTGAACAGAGGCTGGCCATTCGTGAATACGTTGGTGTTGATGGTGGTGGCGGAGAAGGGACCGGCCGCCAGATCGCCCGGTACGTTCTCCGAATAATGGTTATAGTACATGCCCCATCCCCCGCGGAGTACCGTTCGCGCATCTTTGCCCAACTGATAGGAGAAGCCGAAGCGCGGGGCGAAATTGTTATCGTCGCTCTTGCGCAAGGAACGGCCCAAACCCGCGGCGTTGGCGGTTTCCACGGGATAGGAGGAAGGGAACAGGGCGCTGAACTTCTGGATGGACGCCTGGGAAGGTACCAGGATTCTGCCGGTGGCCAGGTCGAAGGAATACATATTGTCCCCGTTGGCGTAGGCAGGTCCGTTGTATTCGTAGCGCAGGCCGTAGATCAGGGTCAGCTTGGGCGTCAATTTGAAATCGTCCTGGGCGTAACCGGACCAGTCGCGCGAGCGGTTGTACTGCGCGGGGAAGGGCTCTTCGCGGGTCGCGGTGGCCGGCAGTCCCAGCAGAAAGTCGGCGTAGGCGTTGCCGGTGAACGCGCCGGTAAACGAGTAACTGCCGAAGATGGGATTGCCGGAATTATTGGGCATGTAGCGATTGACAAACCAATCGATGGCCTCCACGCCGAACTTCATGGAGTGGCGCCCGTGGACCCAACTCAGATTGTCCGCCAACTGGGCGTGCCCGTCGTTCACCGGGCTCAACAGGTTGATGTTGTTGTTGGTGAAGCCGGAGACGCTGAAGAAGGGCAGGCTGTTGACAGCGCCGCGGTCGGGCAGGCCGGCGATGCCGATCTGCTGCATGAGGTTCTGGCCGGTGAAATCCGCGCTGCTTGCCGACACCAGGATCACCACGCCGGCGCGAAATTCGTTGACCACGCTCGGACGCAGATTGGCGACATCGCCCAGGGTCCAGAAGTTTACGCGGCGGATGTTGTCGCTGGTGCCCACGGTGGTGGGCGGAAGCGAAGAGCGCGCGCCCGGAATCTGGTAATCGTCCTTGCGATTCGAGTAACGCACGAAGGCCATGTGATTGGCCGTGAAGTTGTGGTCCACGCGGAACTCTTCGGTGCGATGCACCTCGGGTCCGTCGAACGATGCGCGGTAGTTGGCCGCGGTCAGGCTGGGCGGCCCGAAGTTCGGCAGCGGGAAGAAGATCTGCTGCGCCTGTCTGGCCTGCGGCGAAAGGTACTGCGGCAGGATGCTGTTCCCGCTGTACGGATTGAAACCGGTGTATGGATTCTTGAGCGCCGCCTGGCTGCTGAAATCTCCATTGCGCATGGCCACGGTTGGCACATTGGGCGAAAACAGGTATGCGGAGACGCCGCGCGTGCCATCGAAATCCACGAAGAAGAAAGTCTTGTCTTTCCGCGCCGGGCCGCCCAGCGTGCCGCCGTAGTTGTGCAGGTTGGTGAAGGGCAGGGCGGTGGCGAAGGTGTTGCGCGCGTCGGTGAAGCTGTTGTGCATGTACTCGTAGACGCCGCCGTGGAATTCGTTGGTCCCGCTTTTGGTGGCCGTGGTGATGGTGCCCATGCCGCTGAATTCCGCGCGCGAGGTAAGCACGTTAGCGGTGAATTCCTGGACGGCTTCCATGGAAGGCTGCGACACGTTGTCCGGGCTGCCGAAATTGCCGAACCTGGTTTCGATACCGTCCACCTTCACGTCCGTGGCGCCGGCGGTGCCTCCCGGTGTCAGCCACTTGGCGCCGCCGCCCACTTGCACCACGCCGGGCACGGTCTCCGGCAGGATCTCGCTGATCAGTCCGGAATCGCCCGAATTCTTGGCGACGCTGCGCAGGGTGGTAGGCAGTTCGATGATCTCGCGGCTGCCGAGGCTGGTGGCGATAGCCGGCGTGTCCACCTGGATCACGGGCGAGGCGGCTTCGGTCACAAGGACCGCGGAGTTGGCGGTGGCCAGTTCCAGCGGCAGGTCCTGCCGGACGGTGCGGAAGGCCTCCACGACGAATGCGCGCGTCTCCACGGGCCGGAAGCCATTGGTCTCGGCGTTCAGCCGGTAGGTTCCCGGAGGCAGGTCGGGGAAGGAATACAGGCCTGCTCCGTTGGTGGAAGCGGTCCGCTTGACGCCGGTTTCCTGGCTGGTGAGGGTGATGGCAACCCCGGGGACGGCGCCGCCGGACGGGTCCGCCGCCAGGCCCGTAACGGTGCCGAGAGGCGTTTGAGCCCGCAGGACAAGGGCGAGCGCGAAGAGGACAATGAGAGCCGAACGCATATTGGGGAATCAACCATTTTGTCACAGTGCGGCGGGCACCGTATTGTTAAGAAGGTGGAACGCGACAATCGGGCATGGATCGCGGGATTCGCCGTCGCTGTTTTGGCGGCGCTGTTTTTCGCGGCGCTGGCGCACGCCGTCGTGCAGGGCGCCACGCAGAGCTTCGATGCGAGCGTGCGGAGCACCATCCACAGTTGGGCCACGCCCCAGCTTACCGGGGTAATGAGCGGCGTAACTCAGTTGGGATCGGTGACCGTACTGCTGCCGCTCGGGGTGATACTGGTCTGGAGGCTGTACGCCGCCGGCAGACCCCGGGCAGCCGTGCTGCTTGCCGTTACGGTGCTGGGCGCCCAGGTTTTCGATCAGGCGCTCAAGTTCGGATTCCGGCGTCCGCGCCCGGCGGTGTTTTTCGATCTGGCGCAGCCTGGAACCTACAGCTTTCCGAGCGGACACTCGGTGACCAGTTGCTGTTTTTACGGGGTGCTGGCCGCCATTCTCACGGCGGGCGCGGTCTCGTGGCGGCGCAAAGTTCTGATCTGGGCGGTCGCCGTGACGGTCACGCTGGCAGTTGGGTTTTCGCGGGTGTACCTGGGAGTCCACTATCCGACCGATGTGCTGGGCGGGTACGCGGTGGCCGTTGTGTGGGTGGCGATGGTGCGCGTGGCGTATGAGATGTGGCTGGCGAAGAGCAGGAAATAATTTCCTGATTGCGCCCATAAACACAATCTATCGGAAAACCATTGCCTTGCATCGGCCCGGTCGCGGAGAATTAAATGTTCAACCAGGAGGATTTTTTGAACGATCTGCAAGATTTTCTACGCCTTTCTTACGCCGAGCTCGAAGACCTGAACCTGGAAGCGAAGCAACAGCGGCTCAACCGCGTTCCCATGGATGTCATCCAGGAACAGCGCATCAAGTATTTGACCGACGAGAAGCGCATTAAAGCCGTGACGGTGATGTTCAGCGACCTGGAAGGCCGTCTGCACATGCTCGACTACGATAAGAAGTTTCTGGTCAAAAGCTGGGACAACCTGACGTTCGACGGATCCTCGATTCGGGGATTCACTGCACAGCGGGAGAGCGATCTGCGCCTGCACATGGATTGGAGCGCCTTCTACTGGGCTCCCGCCGATGTGTTCGGCCCCGGCAAGGTGCTGATCTTCGGCGAAGTCATCGACAAGGATGGCACTCCCTATACCGCCGACATTCGCGGCGTGCTGAAGGGCTTCGCCAACGGCCTCCACGAGAAGAGCGGCTACACTCTGAACGCGGCCAACGAAATCGAAGGCTTCCTGTTCAACGGCGCCGATGCCGAGCGTCGTTACCCCGAGACGCAGAAGTTCGAATATGTCAACAAGGGCGGCTACTATCATTCGCTGCCCGGCGATCCGCTGCGGCTCTTTATCGACACGACGGCCGAAGTGCAGCGCGCCATGGGCTTCCAGAACGAAAAAGACCATCCGGAAGTGGCGCCCTCGCAGTTTGAGATCAATTACAGCTATGCCGAAGTGGTCGCCGCGGCCGATCATATTCAGTTGTATAAACTGATCTGCCGGCAGGTGGCCAATCGCATGGGCCTGACGGCAAGCTTTCTGCCCAAGCCCGTGGTGGGCGTTAATGGCAGTGGCATGCACACCAACGTTTCCATCAGCAAGAACGGCAAGAACCTGTTCTGGGATCCCAAGGGCGAAGAGAAGATGAGCAAATTCGGCTGGCAGTTCGTGGATCGCATCCTGACGGCCGGCAACGACCTCTGCCTGTTGTTCAACCCCAGCGTCAACGCGTATCGCCGTTTGGATCCGCACTTCGAGGCGCCCAACCAGATTAAGGCCTCTGCGGTGGATCGCGGCTCGATGATCCGCATTCCGCTCGGCAACGAGCGCAGCGCCCGCGTGGAGGTCCGCTCCGTGGCCCCGGACGCCAATCCGTACCTGGTGATGCTCGCGGTGTTCAAGACGGGAGTGGAAGGCGAGATCGCCAAGATCAAGAACATCCGCCAGGCCGAGCGCTACCTGCCTGACAACATTTACGATGCGCTAGCCAATTTCCGGAATGCCGCGTGGACCACAACTCTGCTGGGCGAAGACGTGAAGGGCCGCTACGCCGACCTGAAGCAGGCTTCGGCCGACCGCTGCCCGCGCCTCTTGGGCACGTTCGTCAAAACGCCGGAAGTGCAGTATCACCACGAAGTCTACAATCAGTTCCTCTGGAACGAATTCTAAACGGGTGGGACAGACGATCGGTGTCTGTCGTCTGTCTCAGTTCTCGGTCGGAATCCGTTCCGCGCGATCGACTATTAACATCTCCACGGGAGCCCGCCCGGGTTCCAGCTTTAATCCAAGCTGTTCCTGGATACACGTAAGAAGGCTGGGACCCGGCTCCTTGCTGTTCTCCGGCGTGAACCTCAGGTCGATGTCGAACGCTCCCGTCAGCCCGGTCTTGTCCACCACGTGGTATCCCATAACACTGGCCACAGTCCCGGCGAGCACGCCCATGGTCATGGCATGTCCCATGATGCCGCCCGGTATAATCTGATTCTGGCCGCCCTCCTCCCGCGCCGGCTTCAACTTGGGCCCGTTCTTTCCCACCACCAGAAAGTACGCGCGCTGATCTTTCGTTTCGGGGTGAAGCGCCAGCATAAACCGCTCCGCCAGCAACGTCTGGAGCATGGCCGGAACCTGGTCTTTCGGAGTGCCGGGCGGCATTTTCGCGACCACATCGTAGACCTCGCTATCGAGCCACGGGGGTCCGCCCATCACCAGCCTGCTATCGAACTTGTACGCGACGGCAATCAGGATCTTGAGAGTAATGTTGGAATACCGCACCATGGCCGGGTCGCTATCCATGGCGGTGAACCTGGCCGTGCCCGTGCGCGGCGGCGACACTTTTACCGAGGCTACTTCAAAAGCGGGCGCGGGCTGCCCGTGCGCGCCAATCGCCGCCATTACCAGGGCGGTCGAAGCCAGCGTGAATGCCCTCATCGCCCATGAGTATAACTCCGCGCGGACGGTGCTCCGCTTGACTTCATCCCCGCTTTAGTGTGATTATCCGGCCTAATGCATCTGAAATCCTTTCTGTCCCTTTCTGTGGTGCTGGCAGGCCTGCCTGCCGTCGCGCAGACACGGTTCACCGCCGCCGATTATGCCCGGGCGGAGAAGTTCATGACTTACAATACGACTCCGCTGGTGTTCCACAGCGGCGTGCGTCCTTCGTGGATCTCCGGAGAGCGCTTTTACTACCGCAATACGACTGCGGAGGGCAGTGAATTCATCCTGGTGGATCCGGCGAAGGGCACTCGGCAGCCGGCTTTCGATCATGCCAAACTGGCTTCGGCGCTGGGCGCGGCATCGGGCGCGGCCATCAGCGGATCGCGCCTGCCGTTTCAGGAAATCGACGTGACGCCCGATGGGCTCTCGGTCAGCTTCAATTACAGCGGGCGCCGGTACCAATGCGACACGGCGGGCAATAAGTGCGGCGACGTTGGCGCGGCCACCGCATCCGCGGGCGGCGGGCGTGGAGGTCGCGGCGGGCGCGGCGGAGCGGGCGCGGGTGGACGCAACGAATCGCTCTCGCCCGATAAGAAACGCGCCGTCATGATTCGCGAGAACAATCTCTGGGTGCGTGACGTCGCCACCGGCAAAGAGACGCAACTCACGACGGACGGTGTCAAGGATTTCGGATACGCCACGGACAACGCCGGGTGGACCAGCAGCGACCGCCCGATCGTCGTGTGGTCGCCCGATTCGCGTAAGATCGCGACCTATCAGCAGGACCAGCGCGGCGTCGGCGAAATGTACCTGGTGGAAACCAAGGTGGGCCACCCGGCTCTGCGCGCCTGGAAATACCCGCTGCCGGGCGATCGCACCGTCACCATGATCCAGCGCGTCATCATCGACGTGGACGCGGCCAAGGTGATCCGCTTGCAGATGCCGCCCGACCAGCATCGCTCTACCCTGTGCGACGATATCGCGTGCGGCGGTGAGTTGGACGTGCAATGGTCGCCTGACGCTGCGCACCTGGCCTTTGTTTCTACTTCGCGGGATCACAAAGTGGAGCAACTCAAACTGGCCGATGCCGCCACCGGCGCGGTGCGCGATGTGATGGAAGAGAAGGTGGCGACCTTCTTCGAATCCGGCAACGGCCGCATCAACTGGTACTACCTGCCGGCGTCCAATGAAGTGATCTGGTTCAGCGAGCGGGATAACTGGGGCCAGCTCTATCTGTATGACCTGGGCACTGGAAAGCTCAAGAATCAGATCACCGCCGGCGCGGGCAACGTCACGCGAATTCTGCGCGTGGACGAAAAGAATCGCATAATCTACTTTCTGGCGGTGGGCCGCGAGAAGAGCCGCGATCCGTATTTCAGCCACTTCTACAAGATTGGGTACGACGGCAAAAACTACGCCCTACTCACTCCGGAGGATGGCAATCATGATGTGACCCTTTCGCCGGAGGGCTATTACTTCGTAGATAGCTATTCGAAGCCGGACGTTCCGCCGGTGGCCGTGCTGCGCGATAGCAACGGCAAGCTGCTCGTCAACCTGGAAAAGGCGGACATCTCCAAACTGCTGGCCACCGGGTGGAAGCCGCCCACGCCGTTCACGGTGAAGGCGCGCGACGGCGTCACCGATATCTACGGGCTGATGTTCAAGCCTTCGAACCTGGACCCCAACAGGAAGTATCCCATCATCAATCACATCTACCCGGGGCCGCAGACCGGGAGCGTGGGGTCGCGCAGTTTCGCGGCGGCGCGCGGGGATTGCGATGCGCTGGCGGAGCTGGGATTCATCGTGGTGGAGATCGACGGCATGGGCACTCCCTGGCGCTCCAAGAAATTTCATGAAGCTTACTACGGCGACATGGGCGATAACACACTGCCGGACCAGGTGGCGGCCATGAGGCAACTGGCGCAACGGTATCCGTGGATCGACCTCGATCGCGTGGGCATTTACGGCCACTCCGGCGGCGGCTATGCCACGGCCGATGCTATGTTCCGCTATCCCGACTTTTTCAAAGTGGGGATCAGCGAATCGGGCAATCACGACAATCGCGAATACGAGGACGACTGGGGCGAAAAGTGGCAGGGACTATTGGAAGATAAGCCGGGCAGTTCGGGCGACAATTACGACGGCCAGGCGAATCAACTCCAGGCGAAGAAC
Organism: Candidatus Sulfopaludibacter sp.; assembly: GCA_031292755.1. GTDB lineage: Bacteria > Acidobacteriota > Terriglobia > Bryobacterales > Bryobacteraceae > Sulfopaludibacter. Next base: position 27,687 of record JARLGM010000061.1, on the reverse strand, counting down.
TTGAAGGGGCACCTGTTGCTGGCGCACGGTACGATGGATAACAATGTGCCGCCGTACAATACACTCCTGGTAGTGAACGAACTAATCAAAGCTAACAAGGACTTTGACCTGATCATGTTCCCGAACGCCGCCCATGGCTACGGCGCTGCGTCCAACTATATGACCAGGCGCCGCTGGGACTATTTCGTACGTTACTTATATGGCGCCGAACCTCCGGCTAACTATCAGCTTTCAGCCCCGGCGGGCGGCGGACGCGGGGCCCCACCGGCCGGGAATTAGGCCTGTCTACCGAACGCTGACGCTGTCGACCCGCAGATAGTCGCTGCTATCCAGGGTGCCCGTAATGGTCGCCGTCATGCGGGCATTGGGTGTCATGTCAGGATTGCTGGATCGATCGGCGCGCTGCTTCAGAGCCTGCGCAACCTTAGTGTTGCCGGCATTATCCACTTTGAAGACCCGGCGTTCGATGACCAGCGCATAGGAGACCGTCGAGTTTGTGGGATAACAGGCACCGACGCTCTTTTTCTGGTCATAACAAGAAGCGTCAATCAGGCTCCCATCCCAGGTGTCGGCGAACAGCCAGCCGGAGAATAAGATCATCAGCACGGGCAAAAGGCTTGTACGCATATGCGCTCTCCTGATTTGTTCTGAGCACCTGAGATGCCATAACTTACTAACTTCCGTTTATGGGAACTTACCGAATCGTCCAGGGTTTCTATTTTCACGACATGATCCTGTCACCTGGTTTACTCGATCGCGGCGCTACATCCTGGCCCCAAAAATAGCTAAGTCCGGTTTTGGCGGCCGGACCTCGCGGGCGGTTTCGGTGTTCACCCGGATCGCCGCAAGTTCCTGAATCAGGGTGCCGGCCCAGCGATAGATGTTGTGTTCCCGGACGTAACTGCGCATGCGGGTCATGCGGGCGCGGCGCTCCTCCGGCGCCATGCTCAGGGCGCGGTGGATCGCATCCGCCAGTCCTTCGGTATCGTAGGGGTTCACCAGCAGCGCGTCTGAGAGTTCGAGGCTGGCGCCGGCGAAACGGCTGAGGACCAGCACTCCCTGCTGGTCGTTGCGCGCGGCCACATACTCTTTGGCCACCAGGTTCATGCCATCGTGCAGCGAAGTCACCAGGCACAGGTCGGCGGCCCGATAGTATCGCTGGATCTGCGCATGGCTGTGGTGCTGCGGCAGCAGCGCGATCGGCTTCCATCCGTTGGTGCGGAAGCGGTGATTGATGCGCTCGGCCTCCTGGGTCACTTCGTCGATCAGGTCGTGATAGCGGCGAATATGCGTCCGGCTGGGAGCGCCGATCTGGACAAACGTGAACTGGCCGGCGTAGGCCGGATATCGCTCGAAGAGCCGTTCGAGCGCCCGGAACCGCTCCGGGATGCCCTTGGTATAGTCGATGCGATCCACGCCAATACCCATCATGGAAGCTTCCACCCCGCAACTGCGCAGGAGTTCCGCGCGCTCCAGGTAAACCGACCCGCCGGCGGCGGCAGGGCTGGACACACCGTTTGTGAAGGGCACGCTGATGGGGAACGGCCGCACGTAGGTGTACCGGCCGGCGCGGTTCACCGCGAAGCGCTCGCGATCGATGCGCGATTCCAGCAGGCGGTCCACGGTGTCCAGAAAATTGTTGCAGTGCGCCTGCACGTGAAAGCCGACGAGGTCGGCGCCCAGCAGTCCATCGAGCAGTTCTTCCTGCCACGGGCAGATGCCGAACGCCTCGGGATTCGGCCACGGGATATGCCAGAAAATCGCCACGCGCGCATCCGGACGCACGGCTTTGATCATTCTCGACAGGAGCGCGAAATGGTAGTCCTGCACCAGAACGATGGGGTTTTCTTCGCCGGAGATCTCTTCCAGCAGCGCGTCGGCGAAGCGCTGGTTAACGGCGCGATAACACTCCCAATCCTGCGCGCGGAAGACCGGCCGCGTGTGCGCGATATGGCAGAGCGGCCACAGGCCTTCGTTGGCGAACCCGAAATAGAAGCCCTTTTCTTCTTCCGGCGTGACCCAGACGCGTCGCAGGGTGTATTGCGGGTGCTCGGGCGGCACGCCGACATGATCGTAGCGGTCCACGGTTTCGCGGTCGGCATTGCCGGTGCCCTGCGCGATCCAGGTGCCGTCGGAGGCGCGCAGAATCGGCTCCAGCGCCGTGACCAGGCCGCTCGCGGGCACCGAGCACTGGATCTCGGCGCCGCGCCGGACGTGCTCATAAGGTTCGCGGTTGGAGACCACGAACAGGCGGCTGCCCTGCAATCTGGATTGGATGAAGGCGCGCAGGCGCTCCTCGGTCCAAAGCGATTCGCCGGCATCGCGCAGGCGTGCTTCCTCTTCGGCGGCGGCGCGCGCGGCGGTCAGCGTAGTGGCCAGGCGCCTGGCCTCTCGCTTCAACGGCTCGAAGGCGGCTTCACCCGCCAGTTCGGGGACCTCCGATACAGCGCCGCGCCGCAAATCGCTGAGCCACTTTTCCAACCGGCGAAGGGGATTCCGCAGAGTCCAGCGGAGAATCAATAGCGTGGCGCACACAATCATGAGCGTTTGCGCCGCCACACCGGCCAGGGCGCGCCGCCACAGCGACATCACTTGAGCGTCGATGTATCCCGCGTCGTGGAGGATTGCCAGCGTACCGGCGGGTCCGGCCACGCCCGTAATCGGAGTCGCCACCAGGTGCATCGATCTGCCGCCCAGACGCAGAAACTCTCCATTGCGTTCGGAAGGTTGCCTTGCCAGGCGTAGGGCGCGGCCAGGCGGCACATCCCGTTGGGCGAAACCGGGCGTGGCCGCCAGCAGTTTGCCCTGTGTGTCGTAGATGGCGATGGCGGCGAGCCGCTCATGATCCTGGAATCGCGGCAGCAGCGTCTGCAGCGTACCGGCCGAATCGGTTTCGACCAGCGGAGCCACCGATTTTTCAAGGCTTTCGGCCACGACAAGCGCGCGGCGGTCCAACTCGTGCCGCAGATTGCGCCGCACCGAATCCGCCTGGTAGATGGCCAAGCCAACCGACACCAACGCCACGCCCGCTGCAAGGGAAAAAGTGAGCCGCATGCTTAGCCGCATATTGCCGCAGTAGCAACGGTCGGGCCATATCCAGGAAGGCGATTTGAGGAACGGCTGTTGCAATCAAAGGGCGAGCCTTCCCCGCGAAATGGCAGGAATTACACTTTGCCTGTCCGGCCTTTCACAGAATTGGCAAATCTGGCACTGATGGTGTCGCCAACGGATTTTTCCGCACCTTCATTCCGCCGGTGCTGGAGATAGACTGGTTCGGTAAGTCCCAATCTGGAGATTCAGACATGCCAAAGAAAGTGAAGCCTGTTCCGCAGGGTTACCATTCAGCGACACCCTATCTCACAGTTAATGACGCGGCTGGCGCGATCGACTTCTACAAGCGGGCGTTCGGCGCGCACGAGGTGATGCGGATGGACGCTCCCGGCGGAAAGATCGGACATGCCGAGATTAAAGTCGGCGATTCCGTGATCATGCTTGGCGATGAGATGCCGGGCATGAGCAACCAGTCGCCGCAATCTTTGCACGGCACCACTGCCGGCATCATGCTCTACGTGGAGGACGTGGACGCGGTCTTCAACCAGGCAGTCTCGGCCGGAGCGCAGGTGGATACGCCGCTCGCCGATATGTTCTGGGGAGACCGCTACGGCAAACTGAAAGATCCGTTCGGGCATTCCTGGGCGGTGGCCACGCACAAAGAAGATGTGGCTCCCGCGGAAATGCAGAAGCGAATGGAAGACACCATGGCGAAGATGAAGCAGCAGACCCACTCGGCCTGAAAGTGACCGCCCGCATACTGGCGGTAGAATTGCTCGCGTTTCAGGTATGCCGCAAACTAAGACGTGTCAGCATCCCGCCTGTAGCTGCCAGGCGCCCGAAGGAAGTAAATTCTGCAGCCAATACTGTCATGATGCCGCGAGCACGATGGAGATCTCGTGCAACTGCGGTCACGCGGGCTGTTCGCTGGAGTCGGCCGCTGGAGCGACGCCCGGGGCACTGGAATAATCCTTGGGAAGGCCGGCTGGCTAGCGCATTTTAGCCGGCCAAACCAGAACGGCTGCCGGGAGGAACAACGCGAGGGCGGCGGCTTACTACAGCGCGAAGAACTCGCCGTCGCCGATGATTTCCGCCGGGCCGGTAAGGTACACGTCGTCTTCCCAGCGCAGGTCGATGGGGCCGGCGGGCGTGAGCACACGCACCGGCGAGCGCACCATGCCGCGCACCACCGCGGTTACCGCCGCTCCCGTGGACCCGGTGCCGGAACTCATGGTTTCGCCCGCTCCGCGTTCGTAGAAGCGGACATCGATGGTGTGGGCGTCCACAGGCTTGAGGAACGACACGTTGGTGTGCTGCGGGAAATGCGGGTGCGATTCGATTTCCGCGCCCATCGCGCGCCAGTCGAAATCGAAATTGGCGGCTGGCACGGCGCACTGCGGGTTGCCCACATTCAGCAGGGTCACGTCGCGCGCTCCGGCCGCCAGTGGCAACTGGAAGCGCTCGGCCAGGATTTCCGGACGGCCCATATTCATTTCGAATTCGAAAGCCAGGCTGCTGCGCTTCAGCAGGCGTAGCGTCTTGATGCCGGCGCCTGTGTGGATCCGCACCACGCCGGCGGCATAGCCGTGGCGAATCAGAAAGGCCGCGGCGCAGCGCGTGCCGTTGCCGGATATCTCCGCCGTACTGCCATCGGAATTGTAGAGTTGAATGGATCCCTCGGCCTTCCCATCGGTGGGTCTGGCCACCAGCATCCAGCCATCGGCGCCAATGCCCGTGTGCCGTTCGCAAATGGCGCGCGCCATGGCGGCGCGATCGCCCTCGGGCACTTCCTGCTCCCAGGTGAGCAGGAAATCGTTCTTGGCGCCGTGCGCCTTGGTGAACGGAATCGTCATCAGGGAATCTTCTCGACTTCCACCGCCGTGCCGTACGCCAGCACCTCGGTGACGCCTTGCATCACTTCGGTGGCATCGTACCGTGCGCTGATGATGGCGTTCGCGCCCAACTCGTTGGCATGTTCGATCATCAGGTCGAACGCGTCTTCGCGGGTCTTCTCGCACAGCCTGGTGAACAGCGAAATGTTTCCGCCGACGATGGTCTGCAAGCTTGCGCCAATGGTGCCCACAATGGATCTGGAGCGCACCACGATTCCACGAACCACGCCCAGGTTGCGCTTGATGCGCATGCCTGGCAATTCGAGCGCGGTCGTAACGTTTTCATGAGCTACCATGACAGCCTCCTGTGCGCCGGTAGATCTCGATCACCGGCGCGTCCTTTACGATGATGGTCTGTTCCAATGTGTAACACGGGCCCTGACGGTTGGCGCGATTGACCGCGGTCTGCACCCGGTCGCCACCCGCAACCACGGCCCATTCCTGCCACAAATAAAGCTCCGGCCGTTCCACCGCCGCCAGCCATGGCAGGCCGTTCACTTCGGAGAACGTTTCGCGGAGGGGCACGCCCATTTCGCGGAAGATGCCGGTTAAATCGCTGAACGATGTGATGATACCGGAACCGGGCACGTAGCGGGGTGCGAGGTACTGGGCCGCCTGGTGGGTCCACGCGCGCCGGCCCTCGGAATTGACGCGCGATTCCTCCCACGTGATCCAGTATTGCGGGTGCGGATGCGCCACCCAGATGAAGGCGCCGGCCAGCACCACCAGGGTCGCGGCAATTCCGCGTCCCGCCGGTGCGATGGACACCAGGGCGGCGCCGCAAAACGCCAGCAGGCAAAGGGCGCTCAGGCCATAGCGCGTGTTGTAGAAGGAATACGGGTAAGGCATTCCCGGCATGAAAATCGGATTGCCCGACGAGTGCATGCTCCACACGTAGAACAGGGGCGGAAGCGCCAGCAGCGCGAGCGGCCAGAAGGCTCGTTTCACCAAGGCCGCCACTGCGCCGGCCGTCGCGATGAGGATCAGGCCCGGCCCGGCGCAGCGCTGGATGGCGGTCCGTACGTAGAGCAGGGAAGTGCGCCAGTCGCCCTTACCGGGATACGGCTTATCGCCCTGAATGGCCATCGCCGAGTACGGACCGCGGTAGAAATCCAGCGGGTCGCCCGTCAGCCACCAGTGGTGAAAGAGCCAAAAGAGCGGACCAAGGCCGGCTACGACGCAGAACAGGATGGTGACGCTCCAACGGCGCTTCGCCGTGGCGAAGAAATACGCTGCTACGAATGGGAGCAGGAACCAGCCTTCGTATCGTGCCAAAGTGCCCAGGCAGGCCGCCACCGCGGCGCCGGTGGCCGCGCCCCAGCCCTGCGTTTCGCGGAAGCGCACCGTGAAGTAGAGCAGCGCCATGAGGCATGCGTACGCGCCCGGCTCGGTCATGGGGATGGATTGTAAGTAGAGCAGATTGGGATTGAGCGCGAACAGACCCACCGCCGTCAGCGCCGCCGCGTCCGAACGGAAGACGCGCCGCACCGCCGCGAACAGGAACGCGCCCGCCACCACGAAGCAGAAGCCCGAAGGAATCGCCCCGGCCAGTCCCGAGCGCCACAGCGTATCCCGGCCCACCAGCGGGAGCATCATCACGTGGATGAGCGGCAGCCACACCGTGCCGATCTGATCGTAGCCCGGCGTCTGGTTGTCCACGATGCGGCGCGCGGTATTCAGGTGCGCTTCGGCGTCGCCATAGTAGAGGATCCAGCCGTGCGAATAGAAAAAGCAGATCGCCAGGGCACTCACGGCGGCCAGGGCCAGAATCACGCAGGCGAACAGGCCCGCGCCGTTAGAACGCGGTGCAGTCTTGGAATTCCTGATAGCGGGCCTCGATTTCCTCGCGCGTCAGCGAGCGGAAGCGATCCACTCCGAACTTTTCGCAGCAGAAGCTGCCCATCACCGAGCCGTAAATGACGGCGCGCCGCAGGTCGCTCGCGTCGATGTCGCCGTCGTTCGGAGTGACGCCGCGGCCGGCCAGGTAGCCGATGAATCCCCCGGCGAAACAATCGCCCGCTCCGGTGGGGTCGAACACATCCTCCAGCAGATAGCCGGGCGCGATGAAGTGGCCTCCGCGGCGGAACAGGATGGCGCCATATTCGCCGCGCTTGATGACCAGCGTGTGCGGTCCCATTTCCATGATGCGGGCGGCGGCGCGGCGCAGGTTGTACTCGCCGGATAACAGGCGCGCTTCGCTGTCATTGATCAACAGGAAGTTCCATTCCTTCAGAGTCTCCAGCAACTGCGCGCGAAAATCGTTAATCCAATAATTCATGGTGTCGCCGCCGGTCAGTTTGACGCCGGGCATCTGCGCGCGCACCATCTTCTGGAGCTCGGGCTGAATGTTGCCCAGCAGCAGGTACGGCTCCGTGCGATAGCTCTCGGGCAGTTTGGGGTTGAAATCAGCGAAGACGTTGAGATCGGTGCGCAGCGTCGTCCGATCGTTCATATCGGCCGAGTAGACGCCGGCCCAGAAGAAGGTCTTGCCGCCCGGCACGCGCTCCATGCCGGAAAGGTCGATCTGGCGCGAGGCGAGCAGGTCCACATCCTCCTGCGCGAAATCGTCGCCCACCACGGCGACAATGCGGACTGGCGTGAAATAGCTGGCAGCCAGTGAAATATAAGTAGCCGCACCCCCCAGCATGCGGTCGATTTTTCCATGCGGCGTTTCTACGCCGTCATAAGCAACGGATCCCACCACGACAAGTGACATGTAAGAGTCGATTGTAGCGTGACACGTCACATCACTTCCAGAATGACGCACTTCAGGTAGAGCGTTTCGGGAACCGTGAGCAGAATGGGATGGTCCTGGCTCTGCGTGCGCCGCTCCAGAATGCGGAGCGTGCGGCCGGCATCCAGCGACGCTTGGGCCACCGTTTCCAGCAGCATACTCTCGCTCATGTGCTGGGAACAGGAGCAGGTCACCAGAATTCCCCCTGGCTCCAGTAGCCGGAGGGCGCGCAGGTTGATCTCTTTGTAAGCCGAGGTGGCCGCGTCCAGATTCTTGCGCGATTTGGTGAAGGCCGGCGGGTCCAGCACCACCAGCGAATACTGGCGATGGGCTGCCGCGTAGCCGGACAGCAGATCGAACACGTCGGCCTCCTGGAAGGCGATGTTGGCGATTCCGTTGGCGTCGGCGTTGGCTTGCCCGGTAGCGAGCGCGTGCTCACTGCTATCCACCGCGTCCACGTGCTCGGCCTTGCTCGCCAGGTGCAGCGCGAATCCGCCGGTTGAGGTGAAGCAGTCCAGCGCCCTGCCGCCTCGCACGTACCGCGCCGCCGCGAGGTAGTTTTCGCGCTGATCCAGGAAGATGCCGGTCTTCTGACCGTGCAGCAGATCGGCCCTCAGGTTGAGATGATTCATGCGCACCGTCACCGATTCCGGCGCCTCACCGTACAGGGTTTCCGTTTTCAGCGGCAGTTCTTCCTTGGTACGGATGGCAGCGTCGTTACGCGCCAGAATTCCGCGGGGCTGGAAGATTTCCTGCAGGCAACTCGCGATCTCGTGCCGGGCTGCGTCCATGCCCTGGTCGAGCGTCTGCATCACCAGCCAGCCGCCATAGCGATCCACCACCAGCGCGGGGAGCAGGTCGGCCTCGCCGTGCACCACGCGGTACGCTTCGCTGTAATGCACCGTAAGCTTGCGATGCTCTTCGGCGGCCCGCAGGCGCTTCAGGTAGAACTCGCGATCGATGGTCTCGGCGCGCGTGGAAAGCATGCGCAGCGTAATCTGGGAGGCGGAACTGTAGTGCGCCGTGCCCACCAGGTGCCCGCGGGGATCCAGCACGCGCACGGCGGATCCGGACTGGGCTCCGTCACGGTCGGTCACGTCACTGGCAAAGATCCACGGATGACCGGAGGCGACCCTGCCGGCCGCCTTCCGGTTGACCCGGACTTCGTTCATCGCATGGCCTGCAGGCGGGCGATCCGGTCCTCAGTAGAGGGGTGCGTGGAAAACAGGCGCATCAGAGTTTGGCCGGTGAACGGCTTGATGATGAACATGTGCGCGGTGGAGGGCGAAGCATCCATGGGGATGCGCTTGGAGTAGCTCTCCAGCTTTTGCAGGCCGTTGATCAGCGGGTAAGGCGAGCCTACGTATTTGGCGGAGGCGGCATCGGCATCGTACTCGCGCGAGCGGGAAATTGCCATTTGGATCAGGGCCGCGGCGATGGGCGCGAAAATCATCATGGCGATCGCCGCCAGCGCGCCGCCTTCGCCGTCGCGATCGTCGCGCCGGCCGCCGCCGAAAATCATCGCCCACCGTGCCATGCTGGCCAGCATGGTGATCGCCCCGGCAATGGTGGCGGCCACCGAACTGATGAGGATATCGCGATGCAGCACGTGGCCCAACTCATGGGCCACGACTCCTTCAATCTCCGAATCGTTCATCAATTGCAGTATGCCCGCGGTGAATGCCACGGAGGCATGCTGGGGATTGCGTCCGGTGGCGAAAGCGTTAGGCGAAGCTTGGGGAATGACGTATAACTTCGGCATGGGGATGTTCATGCGATGGGCGAGACCCTGAACGATGGGTGCCACCCGGCGGTACATCTCCGGATTCTCCTCCGGAGTTACCGGCTGCGCCGAGTAACTGGCAAGCGCGATCTTATCCGAAAAAAAGTAACTGATAAAATTCATCACCGCGGCCAGGCCGAGCCCGAGGTACAATCCGTTCTGGCCGGCGAGAGCGCCGCCCCCCACCACCAGCAGGCCGCTCAGCAAACCCAGCAGCAGAACCGTTTTCACAGAATTAAAGCTCATCACTCACCTCAGGAAAAGCCGTATTGGCCGCAGATAAACGCGGATGAACGCAGATAAGAATTTGTGTTCATCTGCGTTTATCTGCGTTCATCTGCGGCCAATTTCTTTACACTGCCACTGGAACCAGCTTAGTAAACTGCAACTCGTTCCCCTGTGGCCCAGCGTCCACCAGGATCGTGTCGCCTTCGACAAATTCGGCGTTGATCAGTTTGAGCGCCAGCGGATCCTGAATCAGGCGCTGGATCGCGCGCCGCATGGGCCGCGCGCCGAAATGCGGATCGTATCCTTCCGAAATGATCGTACTCCGTGCAGCTTCGGTCACTTCAATCTTCACCTTGCGGTCCTTGAGCAACTTACTCACGTTTTCGATCTGCATATTCACGATCTGGGACAGGTGTTCGCGCGACAGCGTATTGAACACGATGATATCGTCAATGCGGTTCAGGAACTCCGGACGGAACTGCTGTCGCAGAGTGTCCAGCAACCGCTTGCGGGTATCGTCGTTCTTCGAATCCTTAGCGTGCACCGAAAAACCGATCGATGCCTTGTCCACGAATCCAGTGCCCACATTGCTGGTCATCACCACCACCGTGTTTTTGAAACTGACGGTCCGGCCCTGGCCATCGGTCAGGCGGCCATCGTCCAAAATCTGCAACAGCACGTTGAACACTTCCGGATGGGCCTTTTCGATTTCGTCGAACAGCACCACCGAATAAGGCCGGCGCCGCACCTGCTCGGAAAGCTGCCCGCCCTCATCGTAACCGACGTAGCCGGGAGGCGAACCGATCATGCGCGCCACCGCGTGCTTTTCCATGTACTCCGACATATCCACGCGGATCATGGCCTTATCGTCGTCGAACAGGTAATGTGCCAGGGCGCGCACCAGTTCGGTCTTGCCGACGCCGGTCGGACCCAGGAAAATGAAGCTGCCGATAGGCCGGTTAGGGTCGCTCAAGCCGGCGCGGTTGCGCAGAATCGCGTTGGAAACCAGGCGCACGGCTTCGTCCTGACCCACGACGCGATCCTTTAACCGCTCGGGCATCTGGACCAGCTTTTGGATTTCGCCTTCGAGCATGCGGGTTACCGGAATCCCGGTCCACTTAGCCACGATGCGGGCGATATCGTCTTCGCCGATATCTTCTTTCAGCAGGGCATGCTCCTTGATGGCCTCCAGGTCCTGCTCGGCAGACTGAATGTCTTTCTCGATTTGCGAAAGGCGGCCGTAGCGCAACTGCGCGGCTTTTTCCCAATCGCCGGCGCGGCTGGCTTTTTCCTCTTCCTGGCGCAGGGTATCCTGCTCCGCCTTCAATCTGCGGACGTTGGCGATGGCGTCGCGCTCGCGATTCCAGCGCTCCTTGAGGGGCGCCGATTCGCCGCGCAGCCGTTCCAGTTCGTTCTCCACCCAGCGCAGCCGCTCGTGCGAGCCGGGGTCTCTCTCCTTGGTGAGCGCCTGGCGCTCAATTTCAAGGTGCGACATGCGGCGGTACAGGTCGTCGATCTCGATCGGCATGGAGCCGATCTGCAAACGCAGAGCCGACCCGGCCTCGTCAATCAGGTCGATGGCCTTATCGGGCAGGAAGCGGTCGGCGATATAGCGTGACGAGAGCACCGCGGCCGCGATAATCGCGGAATCCTTGATGCGCACGCCGTGGTGAATTTCGAATTTCTCCTTGAGGCCGCGCAGAATGGCGACCGTGTCGTCCACGCTCGGCTCACCCACCAGGACGGTCTGGAAGCGGCGGGCCAGCGCAGCATCCTTTTCCAGGTGCTTCTTATATTCGTTGAGCGTGGTAGCGCCGATGCAGCGCAGTTCGCCGCGTGCCAGCGCCGGTTTCAAAAGGTTGGCCGCGTCAATCGCGCCTTCGGCCCCACCCGCCCCCACCAGGGTGTGAAGCTCGTCGATGAAGCAGAGGATTTCGCCGTTGGAATCGATGATTTCCTTCACCACGGCTTTCAGGCGATCTTCGAATTCGCCGCGGAACTTGGTGCCGGCGATCATGGAGCCCAGATCGATAGCGACGAGCTTCTTGTTCTTGAGTTGATCGGGCACGTCGCCGCGAACGATGCGCTGCGCCAGGCCCTCGACGATGGCGGTCTTGCCCACACCCGGTTCCCCGATCAGCACGGGGTTGTTCTTGGTGCGGCGGCTGAGCACCTGCATCACGCGCCGGATCTCTTCTTCGCGGCCGATCACCGGGTCCAGCTTGCCCTGACGGGCAGATTCGGTCAGGTCGTGCGCATAACGCTCCAGGGCCTGATATTTCGTTTCGGGATTCTGGTCGGTAACCCTCTGGTTGCCGCGCACGGAGACCAGCGCTTTCAGGATGGCGTCGTGGGTGGCGCCGGCCCGGTCCAGCAATTGACCGGCGGGATCGCTGCGCTGTTCGGCGATGGCGAGCAGCAGGTGCTCGGTGGAAACGAATTCATCTTTAAAGTGGGTCGCCTCGTCAAAGGCGTGCTCCAGCACCTGGTTGAGAGGCTGGGAGAGATACATTCCGGGTTGCATGCCGGCAGTCTTCGGGAGTCCCGTGAGCAGGCGCCGGGCTTCGGCGACAATGGCGTCCGGGTGCACATTGCACTTTTCCAGGACCGGCCGGACGATTCCTTCGGCTTCTTCGGACAGGGCAATCAGCAGGTGAAGCGGGAAGAGCACCTGGCTCTCGTTCTTTTCCGCAACCGACTGGGCCTGTTGCATGGCTTCCTGCGCTTTTTGAGTCAGTTTGTCCAATCGAAACATGGGTTTGCCTTATTTTCCAATACCAAACGGGCAGGCCACCCCCGCGGGTCCGGCCTGCCCTTTTTTCCGTGCAGCTTCAGTGCCTTCCGCACTTCTATCTTATTCGATGCATTAAGCGTTGACTTCGATTTTGATCTGGCGCGGCTTGGCGGCTTCCTTTTTGGGCAGCGTCACGGTCAGTACGCCGTTCTTGTACTGCGCCGCTATCTCCTCGGTATTGAAGGAGTTAGGGACGGCAAAACTACGCACGAAATCGCCGTAGCTGCGCTCGATGCGATGGAAACCTTTGCCCGCTTCCTGCTTTTCAAATTTGCGCTGGCCGGCGATGGTCAGCGTCTGATTTTCGACGCGCACGTCGATGTCTTTCTGATCGACGTCCGGCAGGTCGGCTTTCAGCACCAGTTCGTTCTCGGTCTCATAGATATCGACCGCGGGAGACCACGGCCGGTTGGTTTGGGGCTCATTGAGGAAGCGGGTGAAGGCATCCTCGAAAACGCGGAGGTTGGTCAAGGGATCGAAATGGCTAAGTGACATGGTTTGGTAAGCTCCTTTTGCTGGATTTGTTGAGAGGCCTCGGCCTCATCTGTGTTCAATCATAAAATATGCGCGTCTACTTGTCAAGTATTTATTAGCGTGTTTTGGATAGAAATCTACCGTGTCGTCCCGTAACCCCCGCCTGCGGCCCTTCGCCCCTTGATCATGCGCACGGCTGTCTGTGTCCTGATCCTCTGGGCTGGCGGTGCTGCCGCTCAGTCCGTGGAAGGCACCGTCGTCGACTCCCTCACCGGCAACGGCATTCCCGGCGTGAAAGTCGAACTCGTGCGCCTCTCGGAGTCGCCAGGAGACGACATAATCACGCAAATCGCAGGAACCGCCTCGTATTCGGCTACCACGGACCGGCAGGGCCGGTTCCTCATGGAAGACGTAAAGGCCGGAACCTACACGGCCCGTTACCGCGCCGCCAATCATATCGACGAGGCCATGGCCCCCAAGCGCGACGTGCCCGCGCTGCCGAAGATTCAAGTGCCGGAGCGGGGCAGCCCGGTAAAACTGGCAGCCCGAATGATTCCCCTGGGCGGATTGAGCGGCCGGGTGGTGGACGGCCGCGGCCAACCTGTGCCCCACGCGCGCGTGGATTTCGAGACCGGCAATCTGATGGGGAGCCAGGACACCGATAAGGACGGAAAGTTCTCCGAAATGCAATTTCCCGGCGATCTGTCCGTGCTGAGCGCGGTGCCGCCGTCCGGTTGGAAGCCGCCCGATCCCGACCCCGATACCGGGCAGGCGCGGGCGTGGGTGCGGACCTATTATCCGGGAGTGGCGGATGAGGCCGCCGCGCAGAAGATTGTAGGGCGGCCGGGCGTCTGGCAAACCGATATCGAGTTGAAGCTGGTTGCCGTCCCTACGCATTCCGTGCGCGGGATCGTCCTCAATCCCGATGGGACCCCGGCCGCGAAAGTCCCCGTCGCCGTGGGCGAAGACTTCTTCACCCCGGTGGTTCGCGCGCAAACCAAAGCCGACGGTACCTTCGAATTCCCGGCCGTCGCCGACGGACTCTGGCGCGTTTCTTCGGACGTGGAACGCGGCGACACCAAACTGCGTGCCGCCACGTGGGTGCTGGTGACCGGCCGTGAACTGGAAGGACTGAAGCTGCGCCTGGCCGCGCAGGTGACCGTGCGCGGCCGGGTCATCATGGAAGCCGTACAGGGCCGGCCGTCGCCCAAACCGCCCATGCTGCGGCTGCGCGCTTTCGCTCACGGGCGGATGTCGGAGGCGGCGCCGCCCGGGTGGCCGGATGCCGGCGGCAATTTCGCCATGCCGTACTTCTACCCGGGCATCTACCGCTTCGACGGCCTCAATACGCCGGTGCCGGGCTATTACCTGGCCGAAGTGCGCCTGGCAGAATCGGTGCTGGCCGCGCCGGATGTGGAGATCGCTTCGGGCGCGCTCCCGCTCACTTTGACCTACAAGACGAACGGAGGCACGGTGCGCGGCAGCGTGGAGAGCTGCGGCGGTGGCGAAGTGATGCTGGCGCCGCGGGACCCTGCGCTGCGCTGGCCGCAGTCGGTTCTCACGGCGCAGTGCGATGCCAACGATCGCTACCAGATCGCCTCGGCACGGCCCGGAGACTATTACGCGCTGGCTTTTCCGGCGGACCGCTCCGCGCGCATCCGCTTCCTGGAGTTTGAGGAGAGCATGACGGGCCAGGCAGTGCGGGTCGAGCTGCGCGCCGGCGAAACCACGTCGCTGGATCTGCGCATCCCTAGGTGATGTGCGCGCCGCGTGTGCCCACGTAAACGGCGTACAACGACTGGCTGGCGGCCATGAACAGGCGGTTGCGCTTGCTGCCTCCGAAACAGAGATTGGCGCAGGTCTCGGGCAGCCGGATCTGGCCGATGCGGTGGCCATCGGGCGAGAAGATGTGGACCCCGTCGTAGCCCGCGCCCACCCACCCGGCGCCGGCCCAGATATTGCCGTCCACGTCCGCCCGTATGCCGTCGGCCATGCCGTTGCCCATGCCGGGAATATTCATATTCGTGAACTGGCGTTTGTTGCGGAGCGTCTTGCCATCGGCGAGGTCGAAAACCTGGATGTCCTGGGGCGCCCCGGTATCGCAGATGTATACCTTCTTATAGTCGGGGGAAAAGCAGATGCCGTTGGGCTTGTCCAGTTCGTCGGTGACTTTGTCGATTTTGGCGGTCTTGGGATCGACGCGGTACACGGCTTCTTTCAACTCCTGCTTTGCCTGGAAGCCCTCGTAGTTTCCGAGAATGCCATAGGGAGGGTCGGTGAACCAGATGGCGCCGTCGGGATGCACCACCACATCATTGGGCGAATTGAGCGGCTTGCCGTTGAACTTGTCGGCGATGGTGGTGACGGTGCCGTTGGGCTCGAACCGGCAGACCCGGCGCAGGGCGTGCTGGCAGCAGATCTGGCGGCCTTCGTAATCGAAGGTATTGCCGTTGCTGTAATCGGAGGCGCGAAAGATGCTGACGTGCCCGTCTTCTTCCATCCAGCGCATTTGGCGGTTGTTGGGGATATCGCTCCACACCAGGTACCGTCCCGTGCCGCTCCAGGCCGGCCCTTCGGCCCACAAAGCGCCGGTCCACACGCGCTCAATGTGGGTGTTATTGATTTTGTATTTGTCGAATTTCTTATCCAGCGGGACGATGTCGGGATCGGAGTAGCGGATGGGCTCTTTGCCGCTCCAGTCGCGCTGTGTCTGTCCCAGGGCGGCCGGCGCGAGTGCGGCCGCGGCAGTGAGGAATCCTCGCCTGTTCATGTCACGGGCTATTGTATGCCATCCGGCCGGATTCAGCGAATCGACAGGGTGACCGGGTTCGCCGGGTTGCCATCGACGGTCAGGTTCAAGGTCGCGGTGCCGGATTTCAAACTGGCCGGAACGAGAATGTTCACCTGGTCGAGTCCGGCCATGGCACCTTGCGCGCCTGCGTAGAGCACCTGTGCGGGCTGCCCGGCGACGGTGCACACCGGCAGCGCGGCGGAGTGACGGAGCCCGGTGCCGTAGAGGACCAGGTACACGGCGCCGGAATTCAGGTCAATCGGTGCCGTGGCGAGCACCGGATCGCTCGGCGTGCCGTCCGGCTTCAGGGTAATCACTTGGGCGGCGGGCGCACCCTGCCCGCTGCCATCGGCAGTGAACAGGCCGGGCGCAACGGCTCCGATATTGACCAGGGCCGACAGCGGGCGCGCCGGCGTGATAATGCTCACGGTGGCGGGACCCGGGCCAAGTCCGGCCGGAATGAGGATGCTGGCCTGAGTGGGCGAAACGTAGAACAACGGTGCGTTGAAGGCCGCGCCGGAACTATCCGTGGCCTTCACTTTCGTGGAGCCGGCCAGATTCGGTCCGAAGAGCGTCACGATTTCATCCGCGGCGATGCCGCCGGAAGCGTACGATGCGGCGTTAGTGACGGCCAGCAGGTGGAGCGTGGCGGAGGTCGCGCCGAAAAAGTTGGCGTCGCCCGAATAAATGGCGACCACGGAATCGGCGGCGGCGGGCAGGGGAGCGGACGCCGTCAAGCCCGCCAGGGTGACGGTGTTCAGCACCTGTGAGCTTGCCGCATCCAGGAAGCGCACGGTGCCGCCCGGTGACCCTGCGCCCGGCGCGCTGACGCCGACGGTGGCGAGAAGCGATCCACCGGAGAGCGCCAAGGTGACCGCCGTAATCGCCTTGGTGACCGTCTGAACCAGTTGCACCGATCCGGCGGCAAAGTTGGCGTCGCCCGCCCAGGACGCTGTGATGGTATGCACTCCGGCCGGCAGACTGACCGGCAGACTGGCGGCGCCGGCAGCAATTGAAGCGGAACCGAGAGACGTGCCGCCCTCGGTGAATTGCACGGTTCCGGATTGCACCTGCAGGACCACCGTCAGGGTCACCGGCTGCCCGACTACCGATATTGGCGAACTGCTGGACAGAGTTAAGCCGGCGACGGCGGCGCTGACCGTTTGGGTATAAGTTCCACTGCCCGCGGGATACGACGGGTCGCCGGAATAGCGGGCGGTGATGGCGTGGGTGCCCGCGGCGAGCGTTGCGTGGATCACCGCCTGGCCGTTCGAAAGCGCCGCCGAACCCACATCGGCGCCATCGGAGGACAGCGAAACCGAGCCGGTGGGCGACCCGGCAGTGGCCTGCGGGGAGATGGACACCACCGTGGTAAAAGTGACCGGCTGGCCGGCACTGGACGGATTGCGATCGCTGGCCACGGTGACGATCGACTGGGTGGCGCTCACCGTCACCGCGCTGGAACTGCTGGGCGCGAAGTTGGCGTCGCCCAGGTAAGAGGCGGTGATGCTGCCCGTGGCATTCGACGTTGCCAGTACGGCGCTGAAGCCGGACCCTTTCGCGGCGAGCGGAGCCGTACCGATGAGAGTTGTGCCGCTGCGGAACTGCACAGTGCCGGTGGGCGATCCGGCGCCGGGTGCGGTGACGGTCACCACCGCCGTGAGGGGGCCACCGGTCACGACGGTCAAAGAGGTAGTGGTGGCCGCTTGCGCGACAACCACCAGTAGCGGAGTGGGGGAGGCAGCCAGATAGTTCGTGTCGCCGTTGTAGGAAGCGGTAATGGTGTGGGTGCCCGGCGCGAGCGTGGTGGTCACCGGCGCATGGCCGTCGGCCCCGATGGTCTGGCCGGCGATGAACCGTCCGCCATCCGAAAAACTCACGATGCCCGAGGGTGTGGGTAGCCCGGCTGCGCCCAACAGCAGACAATCCACCGCCACCTGTTGACCGAACACCGGCGCAGCCGGCGACTGTGCCAGATACATGCCGGGTACGGCCTTACTTACCGTGGTGGCGGCCGATGCGGTGGCGGGCAGCGTATTCGCGTCGCCGCTGAAGCTGCCTGCCAGCGTGATACTGCCGAGTTGCGGGAAACTGGCCGGGCACGACGCTGCCCCGTTTATAAGAGGTACGCCGGCGCATCCCGCAACAGCCTTCCCGCCGATGGTGAAATCCACGGTGCCGGTGACCGGTCCGGAGCCCAGGGCCAGCGAGACGGACGCCCGCAGGATCACGGGCTGGCCGACCTGAGCGGGGTCGGACGAGACCACCAGTGTGGTGGGCGCCTTGCCCACAGTGACCGTGAGGCTGGCCGGCTGCGGGCTTTGATAGCTGTCATCGCCGGGATAAGCCGCGGCGATCGTGGAGGCGCCGACAGGCAAGGTGGAACTCCACGAAGCGCGCCCGTCGGTTCCGACCGGTTGCGTGGCCAGGGTCTTGCCGCCACTCGAAAAAACAATGTTGCCGGTGGGCGTGGGCAGGCCGGTGGCGCCCAAAAGCAGGCAATTGACCGTGGCGGATTGGCCGTAGACCGGCGCGGTGGGCGTTTGCGCCAGATAGATCCCCGGCACCGCTTTGCCGACGGCGATAGCGGCTGTGGCGGTGCTGGGCTTGATGTTGGCGTCGCCGCTGAAACTGGCGCTCAAGGTGAGGGAACCGAACTGCGCGGCGCTGGCCTGGCAGACCGCCAGACCGCCCGTTACGGGGATGCCGGTGCAGCCGGCCACGGGCTTGCCCCCGAGGGCGAAATCCACCGTTCCGGTGATGGGTCCGGTCCCCACGGCGAGTACCACCGATGCGCGCAACGTCACCGGCTGGCCGATCTGGGCAGGGTCTGAGGAGACGGTGAGCAGGGTGGACGCTTTGCCGACATTGAGCGTGGTTGGGACCGGCGGCGAGGCCAGGTAGTTGGAGTCGCCGCTATATACCGCCGTGATGGCGAATGAGCCCACGTCCCAGTTTGCCGAGAGCGCGGCGTGGCCATCGGTGCTGAGTGGCTGCGTGGACAGAGTCTTGCCGCCCGAGGCAAAGGTGACCGAACCTGTGGGCGCGGCCAGGCTATTCGCACCGGTCACCAGTACGTTGACACCGGCCGCCGATCCCCAGATGGGAGAGAGCGGCGTGGTGGTCAGGTAGACGCCGGGCACCGCTTTGGTCACTGTCAGGGACATGCTCCCCATACTGGACGTGGTGTTGTCGTCGCCGCTGAAGCTGGCATAAACAAAGAACGAGCCGGTGGCGCCGAACGTGATGGTACACCTGGCGATTCCGTACTGGACCGGCACCGCCCCACACTCCGGCGCCGGCGCGAAGCCCACCGTGCCGCTGTTGACCGTCCCGTTTCCGGTAAGGGAGACGGTCGCGGTGATGACCACGGGCTGGCCGATCTGGGCTGGCCCGGCGGACATGCCGATGATGGTGGGAGCCTTCCCCACCGTGACGGTCAGCGGTGTAGCGGCGGAGGATTGATACACGCCGCCGGCCGGAAAGCTGGCGCCGATGGTGTGACTCCCCGGCAACAACGAGACCGCCAGGGTAGCACCGCTGTTGACGTCTACGGGAATCGGATTTTGGGAAACGCCGTCCACGGTGAAAATGATGCTGCCGAGTTGCGCGGTCACCTTGGCGCGAAAATTCAAAGTCGCTCCGTAGACGGGAGTCCCGCTGACCAGAGTGAGGGTGGTGGTGGTCGGCTGCAAAGCAGCGCACGCCGGCCCCGCACACAACGCCAGCCACAGCCAAAACCGTGACATATGTGATTGGTGGGGCGGGAAAGCGATTCCTCTCAGATTTTTCCGTGCGGTTGGCATAATGAGGGAGTGACACGACGGCCATTCGGATTCACAGGTGTGGAAGTGCCGGTGATCGGCCAGGGTACTTGGGAGATCGATGGCGCGCGACCCGGCGAGTTGCGCGCGGTGGAGGCTCTGCGTGCCGGTCTGGATCTGGGGCTCACGCACGTCGATACCGCCGAGATGTATGGCAGCGGGCGGGCCGAGGAATTGACGGGCCAGGCCATCGCGGGGCGGCGCGACCAGGTGTTCCTGGTGAGTAAGGTGTTGCCGGGTAACGCCAGCTACGACGGCGTGTTGCAGGCGTGCGACCGGAGCCTGCGGCGCCTCGGTACCAGCTACCTGGATTTGTACCTGCTGCATTGGGAGAGCCGCTTCCCCATCGGCGAGACCATGCGCGCCATGGAAAAACTGATGGACGACGGGCGCATTCGCTTCACCGGCGTGAGCAATTTCGATGTGCCGCAGGTGCAGGCGGCACAAGCCGCGCTGCGCCATCACCGGCTGGCGGCCAACCAGGTGCGGTACCACCTGAAAGAGCGCGGCATCGAACGCAAGCTGATCCCCTATTGCCAGTTGCAGGAGATCGCGCTGGTGGGGTTCACGCCTTTCGGACGGCGCGCGTTCCCGCGGCCGGAGTCCGCGGGCGGACGGGTGCTGGCGGGGGTGGCGGAACGGAACGGCCGCACCGTGCGCCAGGTGATTCTCAACTTCCTCACACGGCTGCCGCAGACCTTCACCATCCCCAAGGCGGGCGATCCGGAGCACACGCGCGAAAACGCGGGCGGGGCTGGATGGAACCTGCCGCCGGACGACATCGCGGCGATCGACAGGGCTTTCCGGCTCCCGCTTGGGATTTTCCGCTGGCGATGATCCGGATCCGGAGAGGTAAACTGATCGCGGCGCTGAGGCGCGAAGGAAGACGCTGAGAACAGCGAAAGAGACAACCGCGATGAAGACAATCTCACCGGTTGAACGGGCGTTCGTTGATCCAACGGAAGCCCCGGCTCAACAGCAGGAATTTCGCGAGGTCGAGTTTGCGCAGGCGGAGCGTGATGGGGCCGGTGAATTGCAAGTGGTCGGGATCCGGCCGCGAGTAGATCAGGGTTAGGGGAACATCCTTGCCCGCGGTGAGGGTGATGGTGCTTTTGGCTTCGTCGTATTTGACGCCGTAGTTCTTCACCGTGTCATCCATCCGGCGCACCGTAAGAGCGGTGGGGAATTCGATGGCAACTTTGTGCCACTGCGAAGGATCGGCGGGCAGGGGATCCGCCACATACATTCCGTACAGCGGCGGCCGTTTGAGGTGGACGCGGGTGCTCTGGTAAGCTTGCCAGCCGCCGTGGATCTGTTGATAGAGCACATAGCCCACGAACAGCACGGGCGCCGCTACGACCGCGACGCGCAGTCTCCGGTTGGTGAAGCCTGGGGCTGAGAGGTCCGCGGGTTCGGTGGGGCGATTGAGAATCAGCAACGCGCAGAGGCGGCGCAGATCCGGCGCCATCAGAAAAACGGCCATCAGCAGCAGGTTGGTGGAGTACAGCTTCACCGGGACGTCGTAGCAATAGTTGAGGGCCACGATGTTACAGAGCACGCCGAAAGAGACCATCGCGCCCAGCGGGGTGGTGCGCCGCAACAGCAGCAGCAGGCCGCCCAGCACCTCCGCCGCGCCGCAGAAAATAATGTACGCCGTGGAAGCGCCCATGAACCACCACAGGGCTCCCATGGGCGAGAATTCGCCGTAAGGCTCCATCAGTCGCGCAAAGCCGGGGGTCCGGAACTGCAACGGAAAGATTTTGGCGAATCCGTAAGCGAACATGGTCACCGCCAGGGTGTAGCGGACCAGCACGCGCAGCCAGGCGTGCAGGCGCCGGTAGTCCGGCCGGCGGCGGTCCAGCACAGACCACACCAGGGCCGCGAACAGCGCCAGCACTACGAAGCAGAGCAACTCGATGTAATCCAGCGTGGTGTCGCCGCTGCCGGTAGGGAATCGCGTGGTGACTTCGCCGCTCAGGTGAAAGACGTGCACCGCCGTCCAGGTCTCGATGCCGTCCCACATCTTCATGTAAGGGCGCGTGACCCACGAAGTGCCGGGCAGCATGTCGAGCAGGTTGGCGGAGCCGTGGGCCGGCGCCATGTACAGCAGGTAATAGCAGAACAGAAAGCGGAAAGACAGGCGTAACGGCAGCGGCCAGTATTTCATGGATTGGAGTATTGTACTGCGGCTTGACAGGCGCAGTCCGTTGGTGCTAGAAATTTAGCATGTACGTGCTAAAAAACTAGCAGGAGAGTGCCATGCCGGATGATGCCGATATCGCTTTGCCCAGGCTTCTTTCTCTTTCCGATGTAGGGATGCCCTGGTATCGCTCGATTTTTCGTTCCTTTCTCATGTCGACGCTGTTGCAGGCGGGTGTGGTGGCGCTATTGTTCACGGTGCTGTCCAATCACGCCGTGCAGGTGAAGGTGAAACAAGCGGTCACCCTGGTGATGCCGCTCGACCTGGCGCCCGCGGCGCCTCCCAAACCCGCCGCCATGAAAGGCGGAGGCGGGGGCGGCGACCGCTCACTGCTTCCAGCCAGCAAGGGCCGGTTGCCCAAGGCGGCAGTGCGTCAGTTCGTTCCCCCGTCGGCGGTGATGGCCAACCTGGCGCCGCGGCTCACCATGGATGCTGCGATTCTGGCGCCACCGGATGTGGTGCTGCCCACGGTCAACATGCCCAACTATGGCGACCCGCTGGGCAAGATCGGCCCGCCTTCGAACGGCGCCGGGTCGGGCGGCGGCATCGGCAGCGGCAAGGGTGGCGGAGTGGGCACGGGAAGCGGCGGGGGCGCGGGTCCGGGCGAGCGCGGGGGATTCGGCGGCGGGGTGTACAGCGTAGGCGGCGGCGTGACCAAACCGGTGGCGATTTACGCGCCTGAGCCCGAGTATTCCGATGAAGGCCGCAAAGCCCGTCTGCAAGGCACGGTAGTGGTGGAACTGGTGGTAGACCCCAGCGGGAAGACGCGCAATTTCAAGGTGCTCCAGTCGCTCGGGTTGGGGCTGGACGAGCAGGCATTGAAGACCGTGGCGACGTGGCGGTTCAAGCCGGCCACCAAAGACGGCAAACCGGTGGCGGTGATCGCCGACATTTACGTGGGATTCCACCTGCTCTAAGCGCGGTTTGCTATCATCGCCTCCGTGAAGATCACGGCAGACGAATTCCGCAGGAACTACGCCGCCATGAGCGACGGAGAGTTGCTTTCGCTGGAGCGCGACGATCTGATGGAGGTGGCGCGCGAATGCTACGACGCCGAGGTGAAGCGGCGCAGTCTGAAGCGGCGCAGTCCCGTCCCGGTGGAGCGGGATGCCGCGGAGCCGGAGTCGGAGTTCGAGCCGGATTCCGCCATCGAAGAGCCGGTGGCGGTACAGGTCTTCCGGTATTTGGGCGAAGGCCGGCTGGCTCGCGACCTGTTGCAGGCCGAAGGCATTCCGTGCTACCTGGAAAACGAGCATCTGCTGCACGATCCCTTGATGGTGGACAGCCTGGGAGGCGTGCGCGTCATGGTGCCGGTGCGGTTTGAGGATCGCGCGCGGGACCTGCTGGCCGGCGGTCTGCCGGAAGAGCGCCTGCAGGAACCGTGGGATGGCCAGGTGGCGCGCCGCTTCGTCGAAACCAACGGCATCCGGATGCACATCACCGAGGCAGGATCCGGGCCGCTGGTGGTGCTGCTGCATGGCTTTCCGGAGTTGGGCAGTGCGTGGCGGCATCAACTGGAAGCCCTGGCCGGGGAAGGGTATCACGCGGTGGCGCCGGATCTGCGCGGCTACGGGCAGACGGACCGTCCCGAAGCGCTGGAGGCTTACGACATTTTCCAGTTGACGGCGGATATCGCGGGGCTGGTGGATGCCCTGGCCGGTGCTCCGGCGGTGGTCGCCGGCCACGATTGGGGCGCCTGGATCGCGTTTCATTGCGCCTTGCTGCGGCCGGATTTGTTTCGCGGGGTGGCGCTGTTGAGCGTTCCGTTCGTGCCGCGCCGGGACGTGAATGAGTCGCAGTGGGAAGCGCGGAAGTATCCCGGGAAAGTGTTTTACCAGGCGTTTCTGCGGTCGCCCGTGGCGGAGGCGTACTTCGCTGCCGGCGTGAAGGCTCGCCTGTTGGCCGGACTGTGGAGGCTGTCGGGAGACTCCCCGCGGGACCAGCGCTGGAAGCCCGTGACAGAGCCGGGTGCGCCGCCGGATCTGCCCGCGACGCCTCCCGGACTGCCGCCGTGGCTGGAGGAAAAGGACCTCAACGAGGCAGCGGAGGAATTCCAGCGCACCGGCTTCACAGGAGGTTTGAATTACTACCGCAACATGGATCGGAATTGGGCTCAGACGCCCTTTCTGAACGGCGCGAAGCTGTTGCAGCGGGCGCTGTTTCTGGCGGGGTCGGCGGACCCGGTCTTGGAATTCCTGGATGAGGAATACGAAGCGCTCGAAGCCAATGTGCCCAACCTCTGGAAAAAGGTGTTGATTCCCGGAGCGGGGCATTGGATTCAGCAGGAACGTCCGGACGAGGTAACTCGCTGGCTGGCAGCATTCCTCAACGAGTTGGAAGCGGGAGTAAGAGCCCAGTGAGGGCAGCTATCGGGGCTTGGATCCCAATTAGAGCCGCGACCAACTGTAGCCACTGTGTGCGGCAACTGCTCCCGTACGGTCGCGCCTCTGCCTGAAGTACGCATATGCCAGGCTTCACGCTGCACAGCCATTCGACGCCGTGGCGATACTGGGTCCGCTGACCCGCTTTATCGACAAGCCGCCGCGGCACCTGCTGGAGCCTGGCGGTCAAGCGGGCAGCGGGCAGGTAGCGCGCCTTATTCGAGCCGCGCGATGCGGCCTCGCGGTCCTACAGCCCACACCGCATCCCCGGCCTGTCCTATCGCGTTGTAGTTGCCGGTGTCAAAATTCTTCCAGGTGTTGCCGCCATCGGTCGAGATGTCCGATCCGGACGTGCCCGTGACCAGCCAGGCCTTGCGATTCTCCAACCAGACCACGGCGGAGCGGAAGCCCCGCGGGCGGCCCGCCGGCTGGCTCCAGGAGCCGCCTCCATCGCTGGTGATAGCGACGTTGTTGAGCTCCTCGTTGAACTTGGCGTAGTCGCCTCCCACCGCGACACCGTGGCGGGCGTCGGAAAAGGCTAGCGAGAAAATTCCAGCCGCGGCGGAATCGTTGCGGATGGGAGCGGCGGTCACGGTCCACGTCCTGCCTCGGTCGGTGGAGTGGAAAACCCGCGCTCCGCCCGGACTGCCTGTGCCAAACCAAACCTGCGATGAACCCATCACAGCGAGAGAGCTGTTGCTCGCGGCAAATGCGCCCTCGCCCTCTATGGCCGGCGGGGCGTGCTGGCGCGTCCAGTGCTTGCCGCCGTCGGCAGTAGTGAAGATGGCGAACTCGCCATCCACGGGGTCACCCAGAATGACACCGTGGAGCGGATCCCAGAGAGCCAGTTCGTCCAGAAATCCCCTGGCGTCGGGATTGGCCAGCAGCAGTTCCCAATGTGCGCCGCCGTCGCCAGTTTTGTAGAGTCGCGATTTGTCGCCGTTGCCGATGCTGAGCAGGAATACCGTCTGTTCGTCCAGAGCTCGAACGGCGCGAAAGTCCAGTTGTTCGGCTCCCGGCACTTTGGAAGCGCGCCAGGTGACGCCGCCATCGGTGGTCGCCAGCCACGTGCCGCCGCTCCCGCCGGCGAAAACGACCTTCTGATTGACCGCGCTCACGCCGCGGAGCGAAGCGGTGCTGTTGCTGGTCTGGGGAGTCCAGTGCTGCCCCATGGCGGTGGCCGCGAAGAGAACCGGCAGAAGGAGTCGCATACGTTCTATTCAGTATAGGCAGGGGTGGCGTTCGGCGGTTGAGCCGGGCCCGCCGACGCTACACGATGGAGCAATTCCGAGATCGCTTCCAGGTGGATAGGCTTGGACAGGTAGTCATCCATGCCGGCCAGCAGGCACTGGCCGCGGTCGCCGCTCATCGCGTGCGCCGTCAGCGCGACAATCGGAACGCGGGTTCGCTCCGGGCTCACGGAACGTTCCCAGTGGCGGATCTTTTCCGTGGCTTCGTAACCGTCCATCTCCGGCATTTGCACATCCATAAGGATGACGTCGAATTGCTGCTGCGTGGCCAGGGCTACCGCCTCGTGCCCATTTTGCGCTAAAGCCACCGAGTGGCCCATCTTCTCCAGGATGCGCTGCGCCACCTTCTGATTGACCGGGTTGTCCTCCGCCAGCAGGATGTATAAAGTACGGGCTGGTTGGGCGGCAAGAGCAGCCGCGATGGGGGCGCATTGTCCCGTCCGCGGCGATACGATCGCTTTCTTGAGTGGAACGGTGAACGCGAAGCGGCTGCCGGTTCCCGGAGTACTCTCCACCCAGATGCGGCCATTCATCAGGCTGACCAGCTTGGTGCAGATCGCGAGGCCGAGCCCCGTGCCGCCCTGTTGGCGCCGGATCGAGCCATCGGCCTGTGCAAACGCGTCAAAGATCATCGACTGCTTACTGTATGGGATGCCCACGCCCGTATCGCTCACCGAAAAGCAGACCGAACAGGTATCGGCCGCATCGGGAACCTCCGGCGCCAGAGACACCTCTACCGCGATGCTGCCGCGCTCCGTGAATTTCGTGGCGTTGCCGAGCAGATTCAGCAGGATCTGGCGCAGCCGGTCGGCGTCCCCTATCAGCATCGCCGGAACCTCCGCGGCAGTTTCCTGGATCAGATCGATTCCTTTCTCGCGAGCCTTCCAGGCGAACAACGGCGTCCTGACGGCGGTCGGCAAGTGCGCGGTCGATGCAATCTGCGGGTAAGGACTGACGATGGAAACCAACGCTCCTGTTTTTGACGCCACCAGACCGGTGGCGGTTCAACTCCGCGGCCCGGACGGTTCCAAGACCGTCCGGGTCCGTTTTCCCTCCGACGACGAGTGGACCGAAAGGCAACGCCGCCGCAAGGTCATCGTGAAGCAACTCGGGCGCGGGATCTCTGAGACGACGATCCCGAACGGCGAGGAGATCGACGCCGCGTTGCTGGCGAAGATCCGCACCGAGGAGGAACCCGAGGTCGATGCGTTCGAGGCGCAGAAGGTCATTGAGCAGTTGGCCAAGGACCACTTCGCTCTGGAGAACAAGAAGACCCTCGCGGATTACCTCAAGGACGAGGACGAGAAGCACCGTAAGGAGATGGAGTTCGAGGCGAAGCGATACCAGGAGCGTCTCAAGAACGACCTGGATATCGCGGAGACGTTCATCATTGACGGCACGAGCATCTATGTTGGCCTGACTGCGGGCCTGGCACAGACCGCAGATCAGGTCGCCGCCGATATCAACGTGGCATTCGGTGCGGCGGGCCTGGCGGCGACCGCCGACGTTACCGACGACGGGTGCGTTCGTGTCACCTCCACCAAGCCAGTTGGCGAGGGCGAGATCAACGTGTACGGCGGGACTGGCATGGGCACTATCGGGCTTCCGCTCGGGACGTGGGCGGGCGCGGGAGCGCAATGGCACGTTCACGGGCTCGCCACCGCTGAATCGGCGGTGCAGAACCTCGCGGACGCGATCAACAACGCCTCGTCCGGGGGCGTGGCGGTGACCGGGCCGGATCAGTCCGGAGTGATCGAGGCGACTGCCTCTGGCAAGACGCTCACCATCGCGTTCAAGACCAGCCCGCCGCCCGCGACGGTGATGGGTAAGTTGGGCAACGGCGAGATCGTTACCGTCCGGTCCTGGCACGATACGGTCCCGGTAGACGCGCGGGACGCCTCGTACGATGCGTCGAAGGACGTGCAAGGCGTGACGTTCGGCGCCAACCGCAGCATCCGGTTCGCTGGCGGCGACAACGACACCAAGTACCACATCAGCCTCCCGCTGGGCGCGTTGACCGACAAGAACAGCCAGACGGTTCCCACCTTGGATTGCCGGAAGATGTACATGGTGTTCGCGCCACGATTCGAGATCGTGGAGGAGGCGCTGGACGACGGCTGCTTTCTGACCGCCGACGCGGGACCGGGCGACACGATCTGGAGCGTGGACAGCGGCGCGGCGTTGACGGGCGGGCGGTACTTCATCGGAGACGCAACCAGCGAGGAGCGCGTCCTGCTCGTGGCGGGCGGCGCGTCCAGCATCCACGTTCAGCGTGGGTACGAGTC
>JARLGM010000060.1 GCA_031292755.1 Candidatus Sulfopaludibacter sp. | reverse complement strand
CGGACACGAACTCGCCGCCGGCTTGTTCGGCCTGCCCTTTCACCATCAGATTCACTTTGCGTGTCGGGTAGTAGGCGAACAGGCTGGAAAAGACGGCATCTGATGTCCGCAGCAGGTCGAACGAGGGGAACGGGAAAATGCCCGCCGTGGTTCCGGTTTTTCGATCGTCATAGGTTGTGCCGCTCATGTCGTGCATGACGGTATCGCCGTGGCGGATTCGAGTGTGCCAGTTCACCACCACGAGCGACTCGGGGTCCGGGATCGGGAGGCGGCGCAGCAGGACGGCATCCATGAAGCTGTAGATTGCCGTGTTGGCTCCCACGCCCAGCGCCAGGGACAGAATCGCAAGCGCGCTGAAGGCCTTGTTGGTGCTCATCATGCGCAGGGCGTAACGGCTGTCCTGCAGCAGTTGTTCGAGCCAGGTCCAGCCCCAGGCGGCGCGTGTCTCCTCCTGGACCAGGCCGACATTTCCCAGTTCGCGGAGCGCGGCGCAGCGCGCCTCCTGCTCCGCCAGACCCGCCGCATGACGGAGTTCCGCTTCCTCTTCCAGGTGGAATTCCAACTCCTCGCGGAGTTCCTCTTCTTTCCGCCGGCGTCGTGCGAACCAGCTCAGCTTGCGAAAAAACGAAGTCATTGCCCCTCCTGATCCAATGGGCGCAAGACCAACCCCATGGCGCGCGCGAACGCTTCCCACTTCGACTGTTCCACGGCGAGCTGTTTTCGCCCACTGGGAGAAAGCCGATAGTAGCGGCCGCGTTTGCCCTTCTCGGAATGTTCCCAGGATGCGGCGATCCAACCCTTCGCCTCCAGGCGGTGCAGGGCAGGGTACAAAGTGCCGGTCTCCACCTGGAGCAGATCTTGCGAAGTGCTCTGAATGTGTTTGGCGATGGCGTGTCCGTGGCTCGGTCCCGCCTGCAGAGTGCGCAGGATGAGGACGTCGAGTGTGCCTTGCAGGAATTCCACGCGCGCGGGCGGCTTGCTCATTGTGTAGGCATTCTACTATTTATTGTGTAGGCTGTCTACTAAAAAATAGAGTGAAAAATAGACTTCGTTCTATCGCGAGACGATGACCAGTTTGCCGACGCCATCGGCATAGTTTTCCACCAGGCGGAAGGCGCCGGCGATTTGGTCCAGGGGCCGCCGGTGAGTCACCAGGGGAGCGAACCAGTCCATCTGATTGGTGAGCAACTCCAGCGCGGCTTCCGATTCGTGGTTGGACCGGCGGACGTTGAAGATGGCCAGTTCTTTGCGGCGCATGGGGGAGACCTCGAACGGCACGAAGGCCGCCGAGTGAATCCCTGTGATAACCACGCGCCCTCCGTTGCGAACCGCTTGAATCGCCTGATTGGTGGTGTGCTCTTTGGCAGCGCAATCGATGGCGCAATCCACTCCGCGGCCGCCGGTATCCTTGTGGATCAGTTGCACTGTGTCAATCTGTCCGGGATCCACGGCTTCGCTCGCGCCCATCTGTTTGGCCATTTCGCGCCGGTGCGCCACGGGTTCGACAGCCCAGATGCGGGAGGCGCCGGCCAATCGGAGACAGGCGATGGTGTACAGCCCGATGGGTCCCGCGCCGAACACCGCTACCGTCTCGCCAAGCTGCACGGCGGCGAATTTCAGAGAATGCACGGCCACCGCTAACGGCTCGATGGTAGTGGCCAATTCCAGCGGCATTTCTTTCGGAATGGCGAGCAGGTTGTGTGCCGGCAGATTCACGTACTCGCGGAAAAAGCCCGGTTGTCCGGGATTGCTGAGAAATCGAATGTTGGCGCAGATGTTGTGGCGGCCGCTGCGGCAGAACTCGCAGTGGTAACAATAAATCGCCGGTTCCAGCGCGGCGCGGTCTCCCACTCGCCATCCGGTGACGCCGTCGCCGGTCTCCACCACCGTGCCGGCCGGTTCGTGGCCCAGGACCATGGGGTAAGTGCAGGGCGTGTCGCCGATGGCTCCTTCCGAGTAGGAGTGCACGTCGGATCCGCAGATGCCCACGGCATCCACCTTGACCCTCACCTCACCGGGTGCGGGTTTTTCGAGAGTCTGTTCCATCAGGCGAAATTGGCGGGGGGCAATCAGTTCGGCTACAAGCATTGGGTCTATGCTGCCATTGTAAAATAACGGGAGATGCTCAATTTCCGCCAGTTCGAAGCCGGCCCCGATCCGTTCGGCCGCAAATATCAGGTGCTGTTCAAATGGCTGCAGACGGCCATCTCGATCCGCCATGCGGATACCGTTGACGTGAAGTTTGTGCTGACCGGGGACGATGGCGGGCAGAGCGAAAAGACCATTGCTCTGCCGCACGCCTTCCTGGTGCACGTGAGTAAAGAGATAGGCCGCCCGATGGATGACCCATGGTGTGCGCGGCTGGCCTTGATGCACCTGCTGCACCTGGTGGAAACGGGCGAAGACATGGAAAAAAGCCTGGTGACTGTGTCTCTTCCGGAATTGCAGCGGTACGCCGGGGAATTGGCGCGTGATGAAAAGGAAGCGGCCAAGGTTCCGGCATAGTTGCTTCACCGCGTTGTAACCTGGACGCGCTAGAGTAGGTTCGGATGCTCCGGGCTTCACCTCCCCTTTCCGCGATCGTTTCCGGCACGGCCATGACGTGCTTAGCGGCGATTTTGCTGAAGCTGATGTTTCCCCGCGGAGGCGCCACCGCAGTGCTTCTGGCGAGTTTGCTTCTGGGGCTGGCGGCGGCCGTGCTGGCTGCCATCTTCTACTATTCCGCCGCTGCGCACGCCCGCGAAATGCGCCGCAGTATGGAGACGCTCTTGCGGCCCAGCCAGGATTGGAATTTCACGCCCGCCAGCGACGAGATGTCCGCTTTGGCCTCTTCCCTGCAACTTTCGGCGCGGCAGGTGCGCGGCATGGTGGAGACGCTCCAGCGCGAGAGTTCGCGCCTGGAAGCGATTCTCAGCAGCATGGTGGAAGCCGTGGTGGCGGTGGATCCGCTGCTGCGCATTACGTTTGTCAACCGCGCTTTTGCGGAACTGATGGGCATGACGCTGCCGATCGTTCCCGGAATTCCGCTGGTGCAGGTGGCGCGCGATCACGCTCTGCTGGACATGTGCACCCACGTCCTGGCGGCTGGAGAATCGCAGCAGCGTCGCCTGGTGCTGGCGGCGGCGGGCGCCCGTTCCTTCGAAGTTCAGGTGGCCCCGCTGGCGGGAGATCCGAACCGCGGCGCCATCGTCATGCTTTACGACGTGACCGATATGGAGCGCCTGGAGCGCATCCGCAAGGATTTCGTGGCCAATGTGTCGCACGAACTGCGCACGCCGCTGGCTGCCGTGACGGGCTATGCCGAGACGCTGCTCGAAGGCGCGCTGGACGATCACGAAAACGGGCGCAAATTCGTCGAGATCATTCTCGGAAAGGCGCGGCAGTTGAATAATATTGTGGCCGACCTGCTGGTGCTTTCCACTCTGGAAAGCGGCAAGCCTCCGCTACCGGAGCCCATTTCACTTCGCGACAGCATTGAAAGCGCGCTCCGCACGGTGGAACCCGTGGCGCGGAATCGCGGAGTGCGCCTGGTTTGTGGCCCTTTTGACGATTTGAATGTTCTGGGGCACGAGATCCGGCTGGAACAGGTATTCGTGAATCTCTTGGACAATGCCATCAAATTCAACCGGCCCGACGGCGAAGTCCGGGTGGATGTGGCGCGCGCGCCGGAGAGCGCCCTGGTGAGCGTGAGAGATACGGGCCTCGGGATCCCCTCGCGCGACCTGCCTCGCATCTTCGAGCGCTTTTACCGTGTGGATAAGGCGCGCTCGCGTGCCACCGGTGGCACCGGCCTGGGCCTGGCAATCGTGAAGCATGCCGTAGAGCAGATGGGCGGGTCGGTGTCGGTCGAGAGCCGGCTGGGTCAGGGTTCTATATTTACTGTAGCCCTCCCTCCCTTCGATAATAACCTCTCCGCAAACTGATATTCACCGCTTCGTCACTTAAGCTTTCTATACTCGTAACTCCGCCTATGAAAATCACAAAATACGCGCTCATGTTGTGCTTCGTGGTTTGGGCTTCTTTCCCTGTTTGCAAAGCCCAGGGGAGCGATCCCAACGAGATAGAAAAGCTGAAGGCGAAACTGGCCGAGCAGCAGAAACAGATCGATACGCTGGTGCAGGCGCTGAAAGATCAGGAGGCGACGCTGGATGGGATGAGCAGGTCTTCCGCCGCGCCCGCCGCACAGGCCGCCGCGCCGCAGGTAGGCGCGCTGATGGCTTCCAGCACGCCGATGCTCGCACCGGCGCCGGCGTCCGCACCGGCAAGTCCCAAACTGAGTCCTCCGGCTCCGGCCCCACAGGCGGCAGCCGCAGATCAGCCTTCGCCTCTGCAACTGAAGTTGGGCAACATCAGCATTACGCCCGTTGGTTTTTTGGATGCCACCGGCGTCTGGCGCAGCAAGGCTGCCGGTTCGGGCATCGGCAGCAACTTCGGCAGCATCCCGTTTGACAATGCTGTCCCTGGCGGCCACTTAAACGAGTTCCGCTTCAGTCCACAGAACTCCCGCGTCGGCTTCCGCGTCGATGGGAACTGGAAGGGCACCCAATTCCTGAATTACCTGGAAATGGACTTCCTCGGCACCGGAGCCGCCAACAACATCGGCATCACCAACGGCGCTTTCGTACCGCGCCTGCGGCTGTGGTGGCTGAGTATGCGCAAGGGCGGTTGGGAAGTTCTGGGAGGCCAGAGCTGGAGCATGTTCACGGCGAATCGCAAAGGCATCTCGGCGCTGCCGGGCGACATCTTCTACGGACAAGAGTTCGACGTGAATTACTTGATCGGCATGCCGTGGACCCGCCAGCCCGGATTCCGCGCTCTGTATCACGGCACCGGCGACAAGGTGACGCTCGGGTTGTCCGCCGAGAACCCCAATCAATATATGGGCGGCTACGGTGGCGGCGGCCAGATCGTACTGCCGTCGGCGCTCGGCGCCGTAGGAGGCACCCAGTTGGACAATGGCTCCGCCAGTTTCCTCAGCACCCCCAACGTGGCGCCGGACCTCATCGCCAAACTGGCGTTCGACCCGACCTCGCGCGTTCATTTTGAAGTCGGCGGCATCGCCAGGTTCTTCAAGATCTATAACACCTCCACCGGCCAGCCGAACTCGGGCCGAACCTCCTCGACGTCCGGCGGCGGCGGAGAGGCCAACGGAATCTTCGAAGTAGTCAAGGGCCTCCGGCTGATCAGCAACAATCAGTATGGCGACGGCATCGGCCGCTATTTCTTCGGCAACGCTCCCGACCTGGTGGTGCGCGCCGACGGCAGCCTCAGCCCGATTCACACGCTTACCACCGTGGACGGCTTTGAGGCGACCGTGAAGAACAGCCTGCTGTACTTCTATTTCGGCGGCATCTACATCGGCAAAAATGTGGCCGTGGATAACAACGGCAGCCTGATCGGATGGGGCTATACGGGCTCATCCAACGGCCAGAACCGGTCCGTGAACGAATACACGTTTGGCATCAACCAGACGCTGTGGAAGAGTCCCGCATACGGCGCTGTCAACATGATGTTGCAGTATGAATACGCCACACGCACTCCCTGGTATGTGGCTACCGGCGCGCTGGATCACGCCAGCGACCACACGGTTTACTTCGATCTCCGGTACACCCTGCCCGGTGCGGCGCCTGCGATTAAGTAAACACGACCGGCGGCTTAGTAGCGGATTTGTAACACAATCTGAACCTCTCTGTAATGTCAGCGTGCGAACGTAAAAGGAGGAATTGCGATGAAAATCAGTAGTAGTCTGGTCCTGGTGACCATGGCCGCTCTCGGCCTGACGGGGAACGCCGCCGCGCAAGCCCTGAATGGCGCGGGAGCCACCTTTCCGATGGCCATCTATACGAAGTGGTTCAATGAATACCACAAACTGCATCCCAAGGTGGAGATCAATTATCAGTCCATCGGCTCCGGCGGGGGAATCACCCAACTCACGGCGGGGACGGTCGATTTTGGCGCCAGCGATGCGCCGATGAATGATACCGAACTTGCAAAGATGAAGGTCCATCCGCTGCATTTCCCCACGGTGTTGGGAGCGGACGTAGTGACATACAATTTGCCCAGCGTAAAGACGCCGTTAAAGCTGGATCAGGCCGCTGTCGCCGCCATCTTTCTGCTGAAGATCACGAAATGGAATGACCCGGCGCTTGCCAAGTTGAATCCGGGAGTGAAGTTGCCGGGCGACGACATTGTGGTGGTCCACCGTTCCGACGGCAGCGGCACCACTTACGTATTCACGGAGTACCTCACCAAAATCAGTCCCGAGTGGGCCAAGGGTCCAGGGACCAGCAAACAGCCGAAGTGGCCCGGCGGTTTAGGGCAGGCGGGCAACGAGGGGGTAGCGGGCATGGTGAAGCAGACGCCCGGCGCCGTTGGTTATGTGGAACTCGGTTACGTGCTTCAGAACCACATGCAGTCTGCGATTTTGAAGAACGCCGCCGGCGAATGGATTGAGGCCACCACCGCAACGGTAACGGCTGCCGCGGCTGCCGCGGCAAAGACGATGCCCGCCGATTTCCGGGTGTCCATCACGGATGCCAAGGGCAAGGGCGCGTATCCGGATGCCAGTTTCACTTGGCTCCTGATTCCTTCGAAGATTCCGGATGCGGCGAAGAAGACGGTGATCGTGGACTTCTTGAAGTGGATGTTACATGACGGGCAGAAATACTGCGCCGATCTGGGATTTGCGCCGTTGCCCAAGTCGGTTGTCGACCAGGAAATGAAGCAGATTCCGCAGATTCAATAAGGCGTATGTCCGCACCGGCAATTTTGGCAAACAAATCCGGGCGAACCCGCCGCTGGCACGGCCTGCAAACGGGTGACGAAGTCGCGCACTTCGTCACCTTTCTTTTTGCTGCCAGCGTTCTGTTCGTGACTGCCTTTCTGGTGTGGGAACTGTGGATTCAATCCGCGGAATCTCGTGCCAAGTTCGGCTTTCACTTCCTGGCGACGTCGGATTGGGATCCGGTTTTGGGACAGTTTGGGGCACTTCCCTTTATTTACGGCACCGTGCTGACGTCGGTATTAGCGCTCATCATTTCCATTCCCCTGGCGGTGGGCGCGGCCATCTTTCTGGCGGAACTGGCGCCGCCGAGTCTCTCTTCCGCGTGTACGTTTCTAGTGGAACTTCTGGCGGCCATTCCCAGCGTCATTTACGGATTGCTGGCCCTGTTCACGGTCGTCCCCCTAATGCGCAACTACGCTGAGCCTTTCCTGAAAAAGACGTTGGGTTTTTTGCCATTCTTCCAGGGGCCGGCCATCGGCGTCGGATATCTTGCCGCGAGCGTTGTGCTGGCGGTGATGACTTTCCCGTTCATTATTGCGATCTCCCGCGAGTCACTCATGGAGGTGCCGCGGGACCAGCGGGAAGCGGCTATGGCATTGGGCGCCACGCGTTGGGAATCCACCTTTCAGGTGGTGGTTCCTTACGCTCGCCTGGGGATTCTGGGTTCGATTTTCCTGGGGCTGGCGCGCGCGTTGGGTGAAACCATGGCGGTGACGATGGTTATCGGCAACGATCCCGCCATGCACGCGTCTTTCTTCGCACCGGGATACACCATCGCGGCAGTAATCGCCAATGAATTTGCCGAGGCCGGCACTTCGCTGCACACCAGTGCACTGATCGAAATGGGTCTGGTGCTGTTCTCCGTCACCATTGTGGTAAATGCACTGGCCCGCCTGCTGGTGATTGCCACCAGCCGGAAAGGAACGGCACAGTCTCAATGAGCCGCCTGATTTACCGCAAGATCGTGAATGGTTTCATGCTGTTCCTGACGGGTGTCTGCACGCTGGTCACGGTTTTGGTGCTATTTCTGATCCTGGGCTTCCTGATTTACAACGGCGGCAAGTCAATTGATTGGAACTTCCTGACGAAACTGCCCCTGCCTCCCGGAGAACCGGGAGGAGGATTAGCGAACGCCATTGTGGGAAGCGCGGTTATGGTTGGTTTGGCGGCCCTGATCGGTCTGCCTGTGGGTTTCCTGGGCGGAATTTATCTGGCCGAGTTCGGCGGCAAAAGCTTTGCCTTCGCCGTCCGCTACATGGCGGATCTGCTGAATGGTGTCCCTTCGATTGTGATCGGCATCTTCGCCTGGGGCGTCGCGGTAAAGCCGATGCACGGCTACTCCGCGCTGGCCGGCGCTTTTGCTCTCAGCCTGATGCTGGTTCCCATCTCGCTGCGCACCACAGAGCAGTTTATGCTCACGGTTCCCAGGGCCTTGCGCGAAGGCGCGCTGGCGTTAGGCGCGCCCAAGTGGAAAGTGATCTCCACCGTGGTGGTGCCCGCGGCGATGAAAGGGATTCTCACGGGAATGATACTGGGTGTGGCGCGCGCGGCCGGAGAATGCGCGCCCCTATTATTCACCGCGCTCAACAATAATTTCTGGGCACGCCGTTTGACCGAGCCCACCGCGGCGCTGCCGGTGATGATTTACCGGCGCGCCATCGCGCCTTATGACGATTGGCACCGGCAGGCTTGGGCGGCGGGCCTGGTGTTGATCGCCATGGTGCTGATCACAAACATCACCGCCCGCTACATTCTGTCGCGAGGGATATCGGTTCAAAAGGGGTAATTATGGATAGCGCGCCCGATTTTATAGCTCCGCAGCCTGGGGTCAACGTGCGGCCGCCGGAAGCGCAAGCAAGCGCGGGCGGCGCGCAGGACAAGCGGAGCCCGGGCAAGTCCAAAATTTCGGTAAAGGGGCTGAACTTCTTCTACGGACACTTTCAGGCGCTGCACGACATCAACATTGAGATTCCGGAAAATCGTATCACCGCGCTGATCGGCCCTTCCGGATGCGGGAAGAGCACCTTTCTGCGCACTCTGAACCGCATCAACGAAATGGTGCGGCACGCGCGCGCCGAAGGCTCGGTGACGGTGGATGGAGAGGACGTCATGGATGTGGACGTCACCAGCCTTCGCCGGCGGGTGGGCATGGTTTTCCAGCGGCCCAATCCGTTCCCGAAGTCCATTTTCGATAACGTGGCCTACGGGATCCGCATCAACGGGCTGAAGGGCAAAGGCTCCATGCATGACAAAGTGGAGCACAGCCTGAAGCGCGCGGCGCTATGGGAAGAGGTGAAGGATAAGCTGCACGAATCCGCTTACTCCCTCTCCGGCGGGCAGCAGCAGCGCTTGTGCATCGCGCGCGCGCTGGCTGTGGATCCGGAAGTGCTTCTGCTGGACGAACCCTGTTCCGCGCTGGACCCCATCGCCACCGCCAAGATCGAAGACCTGATGTTCAGCCTGAAGGACCAGTGCACGCAGGTCATCGTGACTCACAACATGCAGCAGGCGGCGCGGGTGGCGGAGTATACAGGCTTCTTCCTGATGGGCAGGCTGATCGAGTTCGATCGGACGGCGGCAATCTTCAAGCGTCCCGCCAAGAAAGAGACGGAAGATTACATCACGGGCCGGTTCGGCTAGACTGAGGACACAGGCTGGTACGGCGGCAGTTCGTATCTCACGGCAGGAACTTACGATGCTTCATTTCCGGGAAGAGCTGGAAGAACTCCAGAGCAAATTACTCGAGATGGGAGGGCTGGTAGAAGCCTCCATCCACAACAGCATTTACGCCCTGGTCGAGCGCGACGAAGACCGGGCCAAAGAGGTGATGTGGGGGGAAGCCCAGATCAACCAGAAGGAAATCGAGATCGACGAACTGGCTACGCGGCTGCTCGCCCTCTTCCAGCCCATGGCGCGGGACCTGCGCTTCATCACCGCGGTCATCAAGATGAACAACGATCTGGAGCGCATGGGCGACCTGGCGGTCAACATCACCGAGCGCGCCCTGACCCTGATGAAAGAGCCGGTGCTGCGCCCGCTCATCGATATTCCCCGGATGGCCGAGCTGGCCGAGGGCATGGTGCGGCGCAGCCTGGATGCCTTCGCGCGCGGCGACGCGGAAATGGCGCGCGACGTTCTGCTGGCCGATGACGAAGTGGACCACCTGCGCGACGCCGTCTACAACGAACTCACGCAGTTCATGCAGGAAGAGCGCACCACCATTCAACGCGCCATCGCCCTCATGTTCATCGCGCAGAATCTGGAGCGCATCGCCGACCATGCCACGAATATTGCCGAAGACGTGCTGTTCCTGGTGAAAGGCATCGACGTGCGGCATCACGCCGAGACGCGGGAATAGTTCTCTGCTAAGTTAGTCAGAGAGGCGCAGGATCGTGTCCACGCAACCTAAGACGTTCCTCACCGAGGAGCAGTACCTGGAAATCGAACGCAAGGCCGAATACAAAAGCGAATATTTCGGGGGTGAAATGTTCGCCATGGCCGGCGCGAAGGAAGCTCACAACCTGCTGGTCACCAATCTCGTTCGAGAACTTAGCCAGCAACTCCGCGAGCGCCCCTGCCGCGTGTACTCCAACGACATGCGCGTCAGGATCCCGTCCAGCGGCCTCTATACGTATCCCGACGTCATCGCCGTTTGTGGCGAGCCGAACTTCCGGGACGAGCAGCGGGATACCCTCCTCAATCCGAACCTGGTGGTGGAAGTGCTTTCGCCCTCGACGGAAGCGTATGATCGGGGCCGCAAATTCGAGCATTACCGCTCCATCGGTTCCGTCTCGGAATACCTGCTGGTCTCGTCGGATCGAATCCACGTGGACCTCTATACGCGACAAGCCGACGGCCGTTTCCTGCTGACTTCCGCCTGCGGTCTCGAGGAGACTCTCGAACTCGAATCCGCCGGCTGCTGGGTCACGCTCTCCGCGCTATACGAAAAGGTAGAATTCGCACCGTCGGGCATCCCCCCGCAGTAGCGTTCCCCAGTTCATCGTCTGTTCATCTGCCAAATTCTATACTGTGGGAGTTCCAATGCAATCCATTTTGCCGATCCTGGGCCTCGGCTTGGCGTTTTCCTGCCAGGGCGCGTTTGCCCAGACTCCCGCCTCTGCCGGTCCCATTGCCTTCACCCTGCAGCAGGCGATGGTGCGCGCCCGCCAATATAGTCCGCAGATCTACACTGCCAACCTGGCGGCGCTCTCGGCGCGCGAGGACACGGCTCAGGCCAAAGCCGCGATGCTGCCGACGGCGGAAGCCATCAGCGGTTACATCTACACTCAGCCCAATGGGACGCCGAGCGGCATATTCGTCCCCAACGACGGGGTGCATGTTTACGCCGAATTGCTCGACGTGCACAGCGATATCTATAATCCGGGCAAACGGGCCGAGTACCGGCGAGCCATGGCATCCGAGGCGCTGGCCAAAGCCAGGAAGGACCTGGCCGAACGCGGTCTGGTGGCCACCGTGACCCAGAACTTCTACGGCATGGCGGTAGCACAGCGGAAATTCGCCAACGCGCAAGCCAGCCTGCGGGAAGCCAAGGATTTTCAGGATCTGACCGAGAAGCAGGAGCGTGGCGGCGAGGCGGCCAAGGTGGATGTGATCAAAGCGCGATTGCAGGTGCAGCAGCGCGAGCGCGAGCTACAGGATGCCCAGGCCAACGTGGATAAGTCGCGCATGCAGTTCGCGGTTGTGCTGTTCCCGAACTACACTCAGGAGTTCAGCGTGATCGACGACCTGGACAGTGCGCCCAAGCTGCCTGCCTATTCCGAGATCAAGACTCTGGCGGGCAACAACAGTCCGGACATCCGCGCGGCCGAGGCTGCGGTACAGCAGCAGAATTTCGCCATCGCTTCGGCGCGTGCGGCATACCTGCCCAGCTTATCGGTGGACTATTTCTTCGGTCTCGAAGCCACTCAACTGGCGCTCCACGACCCGCAAGGGTTCAACAATGTCGGCTCCAGCGTGGCGGCCCAACTGAATATTCCCATCTGGAACTGGGGCGCCACCAGGAGCAAGGTAAGGCAGGCGGAGTTGCAATTGCAGCAGGCGAAGAACGATCTGAGCCTGACCCAGCGCACGTTGCTTTCGGAAATGGAGTCGTACTACCTGGAGGCGCAAGTGGCGACCTCGCAGATCGCGTCGCTGCGCGATTCCCTGACGCTTTCCGTGGAGAATCTGCGATTGACGCGGCTGCGGTACACGGCGGGCGAATCCACCGCGCAGGAAGTAGTGGACGCGCAGACCACGCTGGTGCAGGCGCGCAATGCATTTGACGACGGACTGGTGCGGTATCGCCTGGCCCTGGCGAACCTTCAGACACTCACGGGGGCGTTTTAGCCAATGAAGAAATATCTCTCTCTGCTAGGCGCCGCGGGCCTCATCCTCTGTAGCGGCTGCTCCAAGAAACAGGAAGCGGATGTGGAAGCGCCCGCGCCGGTGCAGGTGGCGGCCGTCACGGAGGACACCGTCCGCCGCACGATAAATGCGGATGGCACGCTGTTTCCCGTGGACCAATGGAACGTCATGCCGAAGATCACCGCTCCGGTGCAGAGGTTCCTGGTGAACCGCGGCGACCAGGTGAAGAAGGATCAGCTTCTGGCGGTGCTGGAGAATAAAGATCTGGTGGCCACTGTGGCGGCCAACAAAGGGCAGGTGGACCAGGCGCAGGCAAATCTCCAGAACACTGAGATGGCGTCCATCCCGGAATCGATCGTGAAGGCGCAGACGGACGTGGAAAGCGATCAGGAGCAGTTCGAAGCCGCCAAGAAAGTGCTGGACAGCCGCCAGCAACTGCTGAAGGAAGGCGCCCTGTCGCGCAAACTGGTGGACGATGCCGGCGTGCTCTACGCGCAGGCCAAGGCGCAACTGGCGACCGCCAAGGAACACTTGCGCGCGCTGCAGGCGGCGGGCAAACAGGCGCAGATGGCCCAGGCCCAGGCGCAGGTGATCTCGGCGCAAGGGAACCTCCATTCGGCGGAAGCGCAGGTGGCGTACTCGGAGGTCCGGAGTCCCGGAGCGGGCATCGTTTCCGACCGGCCGCTCTATGCCGGAGATATTGCGGCGACGGGGACACCGCTGCTGGTGGTGATGGATGTTTCGCGCGTGGTGGCGCGTCTGAATGTCCCGGCCGCGGACGCCACGGGCATCAAGGCAGGGCAGCCCGCCACGGTCAGCTTGGCCGACACCGCGCAGCAGGTGCAGGGCAAGGTGACGGTGGTAAGCCCCGCTACCGACCTCAATAGCTCCACGGTGCAGGTGTGGGTGCAGATGGATAATCCCGGCCGCGCGCTCAAAGTGGGAGCGGCGGTGCATGTTTCGATCGTCACCGAGACCATCAAGAACGCCATGCTGGTGCCGGTGGCGGCGATCCTTCCCGGAGAAACCGGCGGGACCGCGGTGCTGGTGATCGATTCGCAGTCCACGGCGCACCGGCGCGACGTGAAACTGGGAGTGCGCCAGGGCGACAAGGTGCAGGTGCTGACAGGTGTGATGCCGCGCGAAGATGTTGTGATAGTGGGCGGCCTGGGTGTGGACGATAAGGCCAAGGTGAGGGTGGTGGAAGCCAACGCGCCCGAGACCGAAGAGGACCAGCCGGAAGCCGATTCCTCGGAGAAGGATGCCAAGGATCAGAAAAAGGACGAGGCGAAACCCAAACAGAAATGAGCGACCCTTCCACTCCCACACCCCCGGTTAATGGGGACGCGCCGCACTGGACGGCGCGGCACGGAAAGCCGATCATTTTTGTCATCCTGACCCTGGTTGCGGTCGGCATCTACCTGGCGTTCACCATTCCGATTGCGGTGTTTCCCGAAACAAATTTTCCGCGCATCGTGGTGGGCGTGGATAACGGCGTCTTCCCCATCGACCAGATGCTGGTCACGGTGACCAAGCCGCTGGAAGATGCCGTCAACACGGTACAGGGGCTCGACCACTTGTACTCGATAACCAGCCGCGGTACGGCGGAAATCGACTTGTTCTTCGATTGGAATGTGGACATGTACCGGACCCTGAACCTGGTGGACGCCGCTCTGGCGCGGGCACAGGCGTTGCTGCCCGCTACCGCGAAGATCACGGCCAACCGCCTGACGTTCGCTGCGTTTCCGGTCATGGGTTACAGCCTGACGTCCGACAAGATCACCCAGAGCGCGCTTTGGGAATTGGCCAACTATGAACTGAAGCCGCGTTTGAACCGCCTGCCCGGCGTTTCCACCGTGATCGTGCAGGGCGGCAAAGTTCCGGAGTTCCAGGTGCAGCCGGACCCCGCCAAACTGGTTCAAACCGCAGCCACCATTCCCAACATTCTGGATGCGATCGGCCGCAGCAATATGATCGATTCGCCCGGGCTGATTGAGGAGAGGCACCAACTGATTCTCAGCCTGGTGAGCGGCCAGGCGCGGACGCCGGCGGACATCTCCAACATCGTGATCAAGACTACGCCGGCAGGGTCGCCGGTGCGCATCGGCGACGTGGCCACGGTGTCGCCCTCGGAAATGCCGGTCTACACAGTGGTGACGGCGAACGCCAAGCCCGCGGTGCTGCTGAACATCAACCGCCAGCCCACCAGCAATACGGTTGCGGTGGCCGACGCGGTGCATGCCGAAATCGACCAGATTCGCAAGGAAATACCCAAGGGCGTGGAACTCAAGCCCTTCTATGACCAATCGGAAATCGTGATCGAATCCATCACCAGCGTGCGCGACGCGATTCTGCTGGGCCTGGTGCTGGCTTCCCTGATCATGGTTCTATTCCTGCGCGATTGGGGCACTT
Organism: Candidatus Sulfopaludibacter sp.; assembly: GCA_031292755.1. Lineage (GTDB taxonomy): Bacteria > Acidobacteriota > Terriglobia > Bryobacterales > Bryobacteraceae > Sulfopaludibacter. The sequence goes on along the minus strand of JARLGM010000060.1, from coordinate 20,943 downwards.
CGCTGGTGGCCGGCCTGGTGATTCCCGCCACCATCGCGGTGACGTTTATCATCTTGCGTGCGATGGGCCAGACTTTCAACCTGATGACACTCGGCGGCCTGGCGGCGGCGGTGGGGCTGGTAATCGACGACGCGATTGTCGTAGTGGAAAACATCGTGATGCATCGCGATTCGGGCCAGTCGCGGGCCGACGCGATTGGCAGCGCGCTACGCGAGATTCGCGTGCCTCTGGTCGGCTCCACCATCACGCCGATCGTGGTATTCCTGCCGCTGATTTCGATTACCGGAGTGAACGGCGTTTTCTTCCGCGCCCTGGCTCTGACGGTGGGAGCATCGCTGCTCACTTCGCTGGCACTGGCACTCACCTGGACTCCCACACTGAGCCATTACTTCATCCGCAGCCGTGCCGGACGCGCGGCGGCAGAGCATCATTCGGTATCGCCGCGCCTGCTGCGCATCTATGAGCGCACCCTGCGACTCGCCCTCGAACACAAGTGGATACTGGCAGCGTTTTCCGCCCTTTTAATCGCCGGAACCTACGTCTGCTACAACAATACCGGCAGCGACTTGCTGCCCGAGATGGACGAAGGCGGCTTCATTGTCGATTACATCATGCCGGCGGGAGCCTCGCTGGCGGAGACCAACCGTGTCATCACCCATATCGAGAGGATTTTGCAAGCGATTCCGGAAGTGGAAAGCACGTCCCGCCGGACGGGCCTGCAGTTAGGACTGGCACAGGTCACCGAAGCCAATACCGGCGATATCTCGGTCAAGTTGAAGCACGACCGCAAACGGAGTGGCCTGAAGGTGATCGAGGAGGTCCGGGACAAGATCAAGAAAGCCGAGCCGGTGTGCGATATCGAAATCCCGCAGCTTTTGCAAGACATGATCGGCGATCTGACCAGCGCGCCCGAACCGGTGGTCATCAAGCTGTTCGCGCAGGATCCGGCCCTGCTGACGCAATGGGCCACGGCCGTCGGCGATAACATCAAGAAGATACCGGGCGTAGTGGATGTGCTCAACGGCATTGAGAACACTATCAGCGGTCCGGCCAGCGTGTTCAATGTGGACCCGGTGGGGGCGGCGCGCAGCGGCTTTTCGGCGCAGGAAGTGGAACTGGATGCCAGCGCCATTTTGCAGGGCGAGCCCGCATCCACGCCGGTAATAGTGAACGACCGCTCGTACAACATCCGCGTACGTTTTCCGGAAGATACTCGCAAGACGCTGGACTCGATCCGCAACACGCTGCTGGTCAGCGGAACGGGCAAGACGGCGACCATCGGCACTCTCGCCAATATGGTTGAGATTCCCGGCCAGAACGAAATCCGGCGTGACAACCTGCAGCGCAACGTACAAGTGACCGCGCGTTTCGAGGGCATCAACCTGGGCGACGGCATGAAGCAGGTGCAGCAGGCCATCGCCGATTTGAAACTGCCGCCGGACATTCGGGTGCAATACGGCGGGACGTTCGAGGAGCAACAGAAATCGTTTAAGGATTTCGCTTTCGTGCTGGTGCTGGCGGTAGTGCTGGTGTTCATCGTGCTACTGTTCGAATTCGGCAATTTCGCCGCGCCCGTCGCGGTGCTGTCCTCGGCGCTGCTTTCCACCTGCGGCGTGTTCCTGGCGCTGCTCATCACCGGGACCACCTTCAATCTCTCGTCATTCATGGGGTTGATCATGGTGATCGGCATTGTGGCCAAGAACGGCATTCTGCTGCTGGACGCAGACCAGAAGTTCCGCGCCGAGGGCGTGCCGGCCGAGCAGAGTATGATTCAGGCCGGCGAGCGCCGCCTGCGCCCCATTATGATGACCGCGCTGGCCACTGTGGCCGGCATGCTTCCGCTGGCGTTCGCCTTCGGCGCCGGCTCCCAGATGCTGCAACCTTTGGCCATCGCGGTGATTGGCGGTATTGCCGCCTCGATGGTCCTCTCCCTGGTGGTAACTCCGGCTGTCCGGTATTATCTGGGCGGCCAGGAATGAGTAACGGAAAAGGAGTAACACGGATGAAGAAGTTACTGACAATCGCTCTGGTAGCCGCCGCCGCGTTTGCCGCGGAAGGCTACAAGGTTCTTACCAAGATCAAAATCGGTGGCGAAGGAAGATGGGACTACGTCGCCATGGACAGCGCCAACCGGCGGCTCTACGTTTCTCACGCCAATGCGGTGGAAGTAGTGGATCCCGATGCCGGCAAGATTGTCGGCACGATCTCCGGGTTGCACGGCGTGCACGGAATCGCCATTGCCAGCGATCTGGGCAAAGGATTCATCACCAACGGCCAGTCGGGCAGTGTGACCATCTTCGATTTGAAGACGCTGGCCAAGAGCGGCGAGCCCACCGCCGGCAGGAACCCCGACGCAGTCTGCTATGAGCCCAAGACCAAGCGCGTCTTCGCCATCAATCACACCGGCGGCGACGCCACGTCCATCGACGCGAAGACCGGCGAAGTGCTGAAAACCTTTCCCGTGGGCGCCAGCGCTGAGTTCTGCCAGGCGGACGGCGCGGGCAAGCTATACGTGAATATCGAATCTTCCAACGAAGTGGTGGAGATCGATGCCGCCAAGAATGAAGTGACGCGGCGCGCCTCGATTCTGCCGTGCGAAGGACCCAGCGGACTCGCCATCGATATCAAGGCCAAGAAGCTCTTCTCGGTCTGCGACGGGGTGATGGCCGTGACCGATATCCCGACCTTCAAGGTGGTGGCGACGCCCAAGATCGGCCAGGGTCCGGACGCCGCGGGCTTCGACCCCGGCACGGGCCTGGCGTTTAGTTCGAACGGAGACGGCACGCTCAGCATTGTCAAGATGGTGAACGGCAAATACGAGACAGTGGATACGGTCACCACCGAGCGCGGCGCCCGTACCATGGCGCTCGACGATAAGACTCACAAGATATTTTTGCTGGCCGCCGAATATGGTCCGACGCCGCCCGCCAAGGATGGCAAGAAAGGGCGCGCGCCGGTGCTTCCGGACAGCTTCCACGTACTGGTGCTTGGGAAATAAGGAGTACAACATGAAGACGCTGAATACTTCGATGCCGCGATTCTGCCTGGCGCTTGCCGCCGGAATTGCGATGTTTGCTTTGACCGCGCAGGCCCAGCCTTCCACTGACAGTCCCTATAAGGTTCTGAAGACGGCGAAGGTGGGTGGCGACGGCGGATTCGACTATGTAACGGCGGACGCGGAGGGCCGGCGGCTGTACGTGGGCCGCAGCGGAAATCCCGGCCGGGTTATGGTGTACAACCTGGACACCCTGGAAAAAGCCGGCGAGATTCCGAACACCAATCGCGTACACGGCGCCACGGTCTCGCCGAAGTCTCATCATGGATTCGCCAGCAGCAATCCGGTGGTTATGTTCGACAGCAAGACGCTGGCAACCATCAAGACCATCGACGTCAAGGGAAGTCCAGACGGCTACCTCTACGATCCGTATAACGACCACGTCTACATTCTGAGTCACGCCAAGCCGCACGCCACTATCATCAATGCCGCCGATGGCTCGATTGTCGGCACCATCGATGACCTGGGCGGCGCGCCGGAACAGGCCGCTACCGACGGCAAGGGTACCCTCTACATCGATATCGAGGACGCGCACAGCATCGCCGTGGTGGACGCCAAGGCGATGACCGTCAAGACGCATTACGACTTGGGCGACAAGGGCGATGGCTGCGCCGGGCTCGCTCTGGACGTGAAGAATCAGATTCTGTTCGCCGCCTGCCGCAATCCCCAGAACATGGTGATCGTGAGCGCGAAAGATGGCAAGATCCTGGAGAGCCTTCCGCTAGCCGGGGGCAGCGACGGCGCCGTGTTCGATCCCAAGACCATGGAAGCTTTCAGTTCTCATGGCAACGGCACCTTGACCGTGATCAAAGAGAAGAGCCCCACCAGTTTCGAGGTGGAAGAGAATCTGAAGACCATGACCGGCGCCAAAACCCTGACGCTGGATTCGAAGACGGGCCACATTCTGCTGATCGCAGCCGAATACGGCCAGCCGGCCACGCCGCCGGATCCCGCCAAGAAGGGTGGACGCGGCGGCCGCGGGCCGATGCTTCCGGACTCGTTCTCGATCTTAGTGGTCGGCAAGTAACGCAATAGCGTCAGCGAGCACCTGGGCGCCGGAGGCGATGTCTTCCGGCGCCGCGTATTCGTCGGGGCGATGACTCACGCCGCCCCGGCAGGGAATGAAGAGCATGGCCGTGGGCGCGATCCGCGACATGAAGAGCGAATCGTGATACGCGCGGCTCACCATCTTCTGAAACCCGAGCCCGCGACGGTCGGCGGCCAGGCAGAGCGCATCTACCACCAGCGAGTCACACTGTGCGGGCGGGTCGCTGTTGATCGTTTCCTTGCGGACAGTCACCCCGCGGCGCGCGGCTACCTCCGCGCACGCGCGGTCAATGGCGGCGAGCACGCTGTCGCGGCGTGCTTCATCGATGTCGCGGACATCCAACTCCAGGCGGACGCGGCTCGGGATGCTGTTAATGGCGCCTGGGAAGACGTCGCAGACTCCGGCCGTCGCTACGGTATCGCAGGCGCCGGTGGCTTTGGCGGCAGTCTCTTCGGCCAGCACAATTTCGGCTGCGGCGCAGAAGGCATCGCGGCGTTGCGGCATGAGCACGGCGCCCGCGTGGCCGCCCTCGCCTTCAATCCACAGGCGCAGGCTGGCGGGCGCGGCAATCGCCGTGACGATGCCAAGCGGAATTCCCGCCTGTTCCAGTAAAGGGCCCTGTTCGATGTGCAGTTCCACGAACCCGGAGTAGTAGCCCGCGGGCAGGCGAACCTGCGCCATGTCGCCGTGAAAGCCGGCGGCGGTGCGCCAATCGTCCAGCGTGCGGCCGTCCTTGTCGCGCAATTGCATGCTGGCAGAAGCATCCAGCGCGCCGGCCAGAAGCCGGCTGCCGAAGCACCCGATGCCGAAACGGGTGGGCTCTTCGGCGCAGAAAATCACAAGCTCGATGGAGCGGCGCGGGCACATACCAACGCGCTGCAGTATGCGGATGGCCTCCAGTCCGCCCAGCACGCCGACAGTGCCATCGTAGGCCCCGGCGTTGGGGATAGCATCGATGTGCGACCCGGTTCCGACCGCGGGTAGCGTGGGGTCGCTGCCGTGCCGGCGCGCGAAGATATTGCCCACGGCGTCTTCGCGCATGCTGAGGCCGGCGTTCCGGCAGAGGCTCTTCAGGTAGTCGCGCGCACGCCGGTCCGGTTCGGAATACACCACGCGCGTGACGGCCGGCGCAGGCGCGTCGGAGAATGTCGCCAGGGTTTCCAGTTCGCTCTGCAGGCTCATAACGGATGGCGGTTCCAATCTTTATAGATAAGGTATTTTGCGGGTGTCTTTCCCAGGGCGCCGAACCACTGCGGGCAGTAGGGCGCCATCCAGATGAAATCGCCCGCGGTGACCGGATACCAATGGTCGCCCAGCCGGTAAATGCCGCCCCCCGCAAGCATCAGCAGGCCGTGCTCCATCACGTGGATCTCCACCATGCGGAGGGCTGCGCCCGGCTGATAGGTCATGGTATTGACGGCGAAGTCGAATGCGGCGTGGCCGGGCAGCAGAGCGCGAACTTCCAGGTCGGGGTCGCCATCCAGCGGTGTGGCGGGCACGGTGCGTTCGTCGCCGAAGAGCAGGTGCGGCGCGGCGGCATCCGGCAGAGGCCGGTACGGCTTTTCGATCACCGCGGCCCGCGCCGCTGCGGAAGCTGCAATGGGTGTGGAGCAATCCGCGGGCAGATAGGCGTATTGATCCGGGGCCAGAGTGCGCGAGCCCAGTGTCACTTCGCCTTCCAGCACGTAGAGGAAGCGCTGGTGCCCGGCGGTTGCCACGCTGCCGCCGGCTTCGAACTCCACGGTGTATTGCGTGAAGGCGGCGCCCGCCGCGGGCGAGACGTGGACGATGGCCGTGGCTTTCTCCATGCCCGGCAGCGGCGCTCGCACGAAGGTATCGCCGGTGAGTAACAGATGATCCCGTTGGTGCGAGCTACGCGTGTATCCGAGATGTTGCATGTGTTGTCTTGACCATTCTGCCGCGGGGTTCGCCCACGATCTTTCCGTCCTCGAAAACCGTTTCCCCGCGCAAGATCGTGCGCCGGACTACACCGCGAAACCGAGCGCCCACATAGGGGCTCAAGCGGTGGCGCTGCAACAGAGAGTCCGCGGTCACCGTGTAGTGCGAGTCTAAATCGACCAGGGTAAAATCGGCATCGTTGCCCACGGCAATGCGCCCCTTGCCAGGGATGCCGAAGCGCTGCGCGGGATTTGCGGCGCAAACGGCGGCGATTTGTTCCGGTGGGCACTCGCGGTCCAGCAGCACGGCCAGCGTGGATTGCACCCCGGCGATGCCGCCCCACACGCGGAAGAAATTTTCATCGCGCTTCATGGAGAGCGGGGCCGGCGAGTGATCGCTCCCGACGATATCGATCTCGCCGCGCAGCAGCGCCGCGCACAGCGCATCGCGCTCGGCCGCCGGGCGCAGGGGCGGCGCGCACTTGGCCACGGCGCCGAGGCGCAGCATGTCTTCCTCCGTGAAATAGAGGTAGTGGGCGCAGGTTTCGATTGAGATATCCGCGCCGTGCGCGCGGGCCTCCAGAGCTTCCGCCACGCCGCGGCCGCTGCTGATGTGGACGATGTGCAGTTTGGCCCCGCCTTCGCGCGCCAGAAGCGCGGCCCGGCGGATGGCTTCGATTTCGGCCAGCACCGGCCGGGAATCCAGGTACTCGCGGATGGAGCGGCCTGGGGCGCCGAGCAATTCGTTGTTCTCCGCGTGCACGGCTACGGGCAGGCCCAGGCGGGCGGCCACGCGCATCGCTTCGTACAGGGTGCGGTCGTCGCTGCGTGGAAATTCGGGCAGGCCGGAATCCGCCATGAACGCTTTGAAGCCGATTGCGCCACGCTTGGCCAGTTCCGGCAGCGCGTCGCGATTGCCGGGGACAATGCCGCCCCAGAGTGCGAAATCGGTGTACGACGCCCGTTCCAGCGCCGCGCGCTTGGCGTCGAACGCCGCCGCGTTTACGGTGCACGGCGAAGAGTTCAGCGGCATGTCGAAGAACAGCGTGCCGCCGCCCGCGGCCAGGGCGGAGCTTCCGGTGGCAGCGCCTTCCCACTCCGTGCGGCCGGGCTCGTTGAAGTGTACGTGCACGTCGATCAGTCCCGGGACTACGGTGAGGCCGCGGGCATCGATCTCTTCGCCAGCGCCGTTCAACTCGGGCGCTATGGCCGTGATGCGCCCCCCTTCCACCGCGATATCCGATGACAACACGCCTTCCGGCGTAACGACAGATGCGCCGCGGATGATCATGCCGGCCTCCAGTCGTCCAAAAGTCTTGTGCCCACCGCCAGCGCCGCGGCCACATCTTCCACCCGCACCGATTCGCCGGGATGGTGACTGATTCCGCCCGGGCTGCGGAGAAACAGCATCGCGGCCGGCACCTTCGCCGCCAGAATCATGGCATCGTGCCCCGCTCCACTCACCATGCGATGCACTCTATTCCCGGTGGCCTTCACCGCGGCGCAGAGAGCCTGCACCATCGCCGGGTCCATCGGGGTAGCCGGCTGCTTGGATCGTTCCGCACATTCGACGCCTTTGAGAATCCTCCGTGCCACCCGGTCGCGCACCCGGTCATCGGCGTGGCGAATGTCCAGGCTGGCTTCCACCGCGCCCGGAATCACGTTGACCGCGCCCGGATACACGCGCAGTTGCCCTACCGTCGCCACAAGCCCCGGCTCGGCGAGCGCCGTTTTCCGCACCAGCCCGATCCATTCGGCCGCCGCCACCAGCGCGTCCGCCCGCGTCTTCATGGGCGTTGTGCCGGCATGATTGGCTTCACCCGCGAAGCGTACTGTGTAGCGGCTCTGGCCTACGATCGCCTCTACCACGCCCAGCGGTAGATTCTTCCGGTCGAGCACGGGCCCCTGTTCGATATGGAATTCGAGATAAGCGCGCACGTCATCACCGAGCCCGGCGTCGTCCCTGGGATTCAGACCGAATGCGCGGATGGCGTCATCTATCCCCTTGTGAAATTCGCGCGTACCCACCATGGCGCGGCTGCCGATGAAGGGCACGCCGAAACGCACGCCTTCTTCCTCGGAAAAGCCAACAACCTCCACGGAACAAGGCGGGCGGCGCTCCACCAGTGCGATCCCCATCATCACTCCAAGAATGCCGTCGAAACCGCCGGCATCCGGCACCGTGTCCAGGTGCGAGCCAATCATCAGGCGCGGTCCTTCGCCGTAGGTGCCGCGAATGTTGCCGGCGCCATCCACGCGCACCGTCATGCCGGCAGCTTCCATCCACGTGCGCACCAGGGTGTGCACGTCGTGCATGGGCGCAGAGAGAAATGTACGCGTGATTCTGCCGGGCTCTTCGGTGCATTCGGCCAGCCTGCGGCATCGGCGCACCGTTTCCCGGGCCTGCTGGAGAAATGTCCGCATCTACGATCCCCGATAGGTGGTGTAGCCGAATGGCGAAATCAAGAGCGGGACATGGTAATTGCCGGCCGGATCGGCGATGCGGAAACGAACCACCACGTCCTCCAGAAACGGCGACGAGCCAAAGTAAGCGCCCACGGAGAAGATCAATTCGTATGTGCCCGTTGGAATGGTGTCGCCCGCGAGCAGCGGTTCCGTGGTGCGCCCATCCGAATTTGTCTCGGTGGTGGCGAGCAGCGCGCCGTCGCGGTAGAGGCGCACCGTCATACCGGCCGCGGGCTTGCCGCGCGAAGTGTCCAGCACGTGAGTGGATAGGCGCGCCATTTTATCTTTTGAGCGACAGGCCCAGCACGCCGTAAGGCGGCCGCGCGTCGGTGAATACGCCGAGTTTCTCGCCCTGTTCCGCCACCGTATCCCAGGTGCGATTGTTGGCCTCCAGATTCACTTCGCAGACGGCCGGCAGGTCTTCCAGTATGCGGCCGCCCACCTGGTAGATCACCTGCTGAATGCTGCCCGATTCGAAGCCATGGAACACTTCGTGCACCAGGCTCCGAACGCGCGCCGCTGTGCCGCCCTGAAACGCCGCCTCCGCATCGCCATAGCGCCAGTCCAGGTCCAGCCACATGTGCAGAGGCCGGTTGTGGATATCGGGCAGGGTGGTGTACTCATCGCGCACGAAGCCGTAGAAAGCGCTGCCGCCCAGGCGGAGCAACTTGAAGCCGCGGATGCCACTCTGCACTTCCACCATGCCGCGCTGCGTAAATTCCACGCTGGCCGTGGCGCGGTCCGGGCCGGCGGGCGCGAACGCGATGCTGCCGCCGCCGATCGCGCCGTACGGAATCTCCTCGGCGGAGACCTGAATGCCCTCGGTGTGCGGATAGGTGGTCATAAACTTCAAGGCCAGAAAGCGGCAGTAGGACTCCAGCGCCGCGCCGCTGAAATTCAGGGTCTCGCGCTGAATGAAATTCTTCATCGAATCCGTGGCCACCAGGTTTGAATTGTCGCCGGTGGTGTAGGTGGGCCAGAAGGCATCGCCATAAAGCAGCATGCTGACGTTCGCTCCGAAAACCGCCGATTGGCCCTCAGGCGCGTTCCCCGCGCGATGCAGCCGGTAGACAATGACGTCCGCCTTGCCGTAGTAGTTTCGTTTCCATCCGGTAGCGAAGTGGCGCAATCGATCAACCTCCAACCAGAGCCTCGAGCCGGAACCACGCGATCCGGTAAACCTCCCACAGCGCCTGCCGGAACTCTTCTTCCGGTTGCGAGTCCAGGCGCACGGCTAAGGCTACCAGGATATCGTGCATGGCAGCGCCCTTCACGGCGTAGAGAAACGGAAACCCAAATTTGCGGCGGTACGTGCCGTTGAACTGTTGCAGTGTCTCGAACTCCTGGGGAGTCAGTTGATCGAGCCCGGCGCCGGCCTGTTCGCCGGTGGATGCTTCGCTCATGCGTGCCCGCGCGCCCAAATCCGGATGGGCGCGCAGCAACGCCAGTTGCTCCTCATGCGTGGCGCTCTCCACTTCAGCGGTCATGACGGCGTGCAGTTCTTTCACGCTGGAAAACGGCCGCTTCGCCCAGGCCCGTTCGGCCACCCAGGGGGAATCTTCGAACACCAGGCCGAGTGTCTCCACGAAGCGCTCACGCGTCAGGCAATCGATCCCTGCCATGTTCACGCGCGAATCACTCCCGAATCGGCGGTGGTTTGCAGGATCAGGTTACCCCGCCCTTTTTCGATAGCCCAGTAGATTCGCTCGGGCGTGAGCGGGCTATCGAGTGCCACTACGCCGCCCGGCCCGAAAGCGCCGATAGCGTCGCGCAGGGCCTCGCGCGCCGAAATGGCCAGCATCAACGGCGGCTCGCCAATGGCTTTGCTGCCGAAGATGACGCCGGGTTCGGTGGCGCGCTCCAGGAAATCGACGTTAAAAACCTCCGGCAGTTCGCACCACGACGGCAGCTTATAAGTGGACGCGCCCGCGGTGGCGACGCGCCCCTGCGCGTCCCACAACAGTTCTTCCAGAGTAAGCCAGCCCAGCCCCTGCACGAAACCGCCCTCCACCTGCCCGCGGTCGATCAGAGGCGAAACCGAATCGCCCACGTCTTGCAGAATGTCCACACGCAGCACGCGATGCTCGCCGGTGAAGCCATCCACTTCCACTTCGGTCACGGCGGCGCCAAACGCGAAATAGTGGAACGGCTCACCCTGCCCGGTCTTCTGGTTGAAGTGAAGCCCCGGTGTGCGGTAGTAGCCTTGCGCGAATAGCGCGATTCGCTGGCGGTAGGCCGCCTCCACCACTTCGGCGAAACCTACCGATTGCACGGGGTTGCCGCGCCCGTGGGCTGTGCCGCCGGAGAAACTGACGGCATCGGGTGGGCATCCCAGCATCGCCCCGGCAACGGGTGCCAGGCGCGCCTTCAACTGGTCGCAGGCATCCGCCACGGCAGCGCCGTTCATATCGGTGCTGGCGGATGCGGCGCTGGGCGATGTGTTCGGCACCTTATCGGTGCGGGTGGGCATAATGCGCACGGCATCCAGCGGCAGTCCCAGGCTTTCGGCGGCGATCTGCCGGATTTTGGTATGCAGCCCCTGCCCCATCTCCGTGCCGCCGTGATTCACCTGCACGCTGCCATCGCGATAGACCAGCACCAGCGCTCCGGCCTGATTGAAGAAGGCAGCGGTGAACGAGATGCCGAACTTCACCGGCGTGATGGCGAGCCCCCGCTTGCGGTGCGGATGCGCGGCGTTGAATTCCGCGATGGCCGCGCGCCGCCCGGCGAAGCCGCTGGTTTGCAGTAACTGCTGCCAGATGGCGCTGATCCGTCCAGCGTCTTTTACGGGCTGTCCGTAGTGCGTGGTCTGCCCTTCGCGATAGAAATTGCGTTCGCGCACCACCTCCGGCGGCAGCGAAAGACGCCGCGCAATCCGGTCGAGAATGTCCTCGATCGCCAGCATGCCCTGCGGGCCGCCGAAGCCGCGAAATGCGGTCTGCGACGTCTTGTGCGTGCGGCAGACGAAGCCGGAGACGTCCACCGCCGGCACATAATATGCGTTGTCCAGATGGAACAGGGCGCGCCACATGACGGGCTCGGAAAGGTCCAGGCTCCAGCCGCCGTCGGAATAGAGCGTCGCCTCCAGCGCGAGCAGGCGGCCCTCCTCATCGAAGCCCGCCGAGTAGCGCGCCAGGAAGGGATGCCGCTTGCCGGTGAGCGCCATATCCAGCACGCGCGGCAGGCGGACACGCACCGGCCGGCGCGTCTTCCATGCGCCCAGCGCGGCGATGGCGGCCCACGGATTCGCCTGCACCTCTTTGCCGCCGAACGCTCCGCCCATGCGCAGGCACTCGACGGTCACCAGGTGGCGCGGCACGCCCAGGACGCGCGCCACCACTTCCTGCGTCTGGCTGGGATGCTGTGTCGAGGAGTGAACAGCCACGCCGCCGGATTCGTCCAGCCACGCGATCGACGCCATCGTCTCCAGGTAAAAATGCTCCTGCCCGCCGATCTCGAAGCTGCCGTCCAGGCGGTACGGCGACTTTCGCAGTTCGGCCGCCGGATCGCCACGGTGCAGGCGCAAGGGGCCGGCGTGGAGGCTCTCGGCCCCGGCGGCGTCCGGGATGGTCAGCAGCGCCGGCAGCACTTCGTAAGTTGCGTGCACGCGTCCGGCGCCACGGCGTGCCGCTTCCAGCGTTTCGGCCAGCACCCAAGCCACCGGCTGGTGGTGATACATCGTTTCGCCCGGGAACAGCGGCTCGTCGCGGCGATTGGCGCCGCTGTCATTCTCGCCAGGCACGTCGTCCACGGTCAAAGTCGCATGCACCCCGGGCTCGGCGAGCGCCGGCGAGGCGTCCAGTTGCGTGAGCATGGCGTGGGCGTGCGGGGCCAGCACCGGCCAGGCGTGCAGCAATTGCGGGAAGCGGCCCGCCAGATCGTCCGTATACAACGCCTCGCCGGTGACGTGGCCGCGAGCGCTTTCATGCGGAACCGGATGACCTGCAATCTTCACGCCGCGGCCTCCGCCTGCTGTTCCCACCAGAACTTTTCGAGCAGGTTCTGTGCCAGGGCCAGCCGGTATGCCGCCGAGCCACGATGATCGCTGATGGGGCGGAGTGTGCGCTCCATCACATCCTGCGCGCGATGCACCGCCGATTCGTTCCAGCGCGCCCCCACGATGGTCTCTTCCGCCTCCACGGCGCGCAGCGGGATAGCCGCCACGCCACCATAGGCCATGCGCGCGCGCCGCACCACGCCGCGATCGTCAATATCGAACGCGAAGCAGGCGGCCACGGTGCTGATATCGTCCATGCGGCGCTTGGCTGCTTTATAGAAGCGCGCGAGAGCAGGTAACGGCTCGGGCACAATCACCGAGAGCAGCAGCTCGCCCGGCTGAAGTGCCGTCTGGCGATAACCCCGGAAGAATTGATCGAGCGGCAGCATACGTTCGCCCTGAGGGCCCGCGATGCGCACCCGGGCATCCAGCGCCAGCAGCAGCGGTGGCCCGTCGCCGATGGGCGAAGCGGTCGCGAGGTTGCCGCCCAGCGTGGCGCGGTTGCGGATCAGGGGCGAGGCGAAAAGAGGCAGCCATTCGTGCCATACCGCAGGCGCCGCCGTCCAGCGAGCGGAAATCTCGGTCAACGTGAGCCCCGCGCCGATTTCGATTTCGTTCGCGGAGGCGCGAAACACGCGCAGTTCTTCCAGCGCTTCCAGGCTGATCAGCGCGTCGAAGCGCCGGCCGCGCAGGTTGGATTCCACCGCCACATCCGTTCCGCCCGCCACCTTGCGCGCGCCGGGATGCGCCGCCAGCAACGCAAAACATTCCGCCAGCGTGGTGGGCCGCAGGAATCCGCCATGATTCACCGCGCCGATGGAAGGCGCCGGCCGCTGCATCCGTTCGGTGAATCGATCCGCGGCAGGCGCGCCCAGCGTCGCGGCGGCGTCTGCAATCGGGCGGTAGCCGGTGCAGCGGCACAGGTTGCCGCTAAGCGCATGCACGTCGCACGGGCCGCTACGCTCCGGGCGGTACTGTTCGGCGAACATGCTCACCACGAAGCCCGGGGTGCAATAGCCGCACTGAGAGCCGCCCTGATCCACCATGGCCTGCTGGCACTCTGCCAGGCGGCCGCCGTTCGCCAGCGCCTCCACCGTGTAGATCTCCTGCCCGGCGGCCATGGGCAGGAACATCAGGCAACTATTCACGGGCACAAAGGCGCTCCCGGATCCGTTCGCCTTGACCAGGAGCACGGTGCAGGCGCCGCATTCGCCCTCGGCGCAGCCCTCCTTGGCGCCCGTCAGGCCCTGCCCGCGAATGAAGTCCAGCAGTGTGGTCTGAGGCGGCACACCCGCAACGTGCACCTTCCGCCCGTTGAGTGTGAAATCGAAAGCCATCCCCGCTCTTTTCAGTTTACGTCTGCGAAGCAGCAATCGCCTGGTCCAGGTCCCAGATGATGTCGTCCACGTCTTCGATCCCCACCGACAGGCGCACCAGATCCTTCGTTACGCCGGCCTCCAGTTGCTGCTCGTCGTTCAGTTGCTGATGCGTGGTGGACGCGGGATGGATAATCAGACTCTTGGCATCGCCCAGGTTCGCCAGGTGCGAGAACAGCTTGACCGAGTCGATCAGCTTGCGGCCGGCATCCGCCCCGCCCTGAATGCCGAAGGTGAGGATGGAGCCCTGCCCCTGCGGAAGATACTTCCGGGACAGCGCATAATACGGACTGTCTTCCAGACCCGGATACTTCACCCAGGAAACCGCGGAGTTGGTCTTCAGCCACTTGGCCACCTGCAGGGCGTTGCGGCTGTGCTGATCCATGCGAAACTTCAGCGTCTCGATGCCTTGAATGAACAGGAAGGAATTGAACGGGCTGATGCACGGACCGAAATCGCGCAAGCCTTCCACACGCACCTTGATAATGTACGCCATGGCGCCGAACACTTCGCTGAACACCATGCCGTGGTAGCCGGGGCTAGGCTTGGTGAGAGCCGGATATTTGTCGGTCCACGCGAACTTGCCGCTGTCCACGATGATGCCGCCGATGGAGGTGCCGTGACCGCCCAGAAACTTGGTGGCGGAGTGGAGAACGATGTCCGCGCCATATTCGATGGGACGGCACAGGTAGGGCGACGCCATGGTGTTGTCGATCATCAGCGGCACGCCCGCCTCATGCGCGATGGCCGCGATTTTCTCGATATCCAGGACGTTCATCCGCGGATTGGCGATGGTCTCGCCGTACACCGCGCGTGTCTTCGGCGTCATGGCTTTGCGGAAGTTCTCCGGATTGTCCGGCTCCACAAACTTCACATCGATGCCGAGGCGGCGGAAGCTGACGTCGAACTGCGTGTACGTGCCGCCATACAAAGTGCTGGACGCGACCACTTCATCGCCCGGTCCGGCGAGCGCGGTGATGGCGAGAAACTGTGCCGCCTGCCCGCTCGATGTGGCGAGTGCCCCAATGCCTCCTTCCAGAGCCGCCACCCGTTGTTCGAAAACGTCGGTGGTGGGGTTCATGATGCGTGTGTAGATATTGCCGAATTTCTGCAGCGCGAACAACTCGGCGGCGTGCGCGGAATCTTCGAACACGAAAGAAGTGCTCTGGTAAATGGGTACGGCGCGTGCGTGGCTGGCCGCATCGGGTGTGTGGCCGGCGTGCAGAGATCGAGTGGAGAAGCCCATCTGGCGGGCAGGAGCGTCGTTTTCAGCCATAGGTTCTTAGAGGATACTAGGACAGACATGCTCACGGCAATTACCCGCTCGGTCAGTCCCGCGATCGGCCGCTGCGAACTGGAGTATCTGGAACGGCGTCCCATCGATCTCGCCATAGCCGCACAGCAGCATAGCGCCTACGAGCGCTGTCTGGCCGAATTGGGCGCGCGCGTGATTTCGCTCCCCGCAGAGCCCGATCTGCCCGATTCGGTATTCGTCGAAGATCCGGCCCTGGTGCTGGACGAAGTCGCCGTGATCGCCCGCATGGGCGCCGAATCGCGGCGCGAAGAAGCGCGCACCCTGGCCGAAGCCCTGGCGCCGTTCCGCCCGTTGCTCCATTTGACTGCGCCGGCCACCCTGGAAGGCGGCGATGTGATGAGCATCGGGCGAACGCTCTTCGTGGGCGAGTCCGCGCGCACCAATCGCGCCGGTATCGGGCAACTGCGCGAATTGCTCGCGCCGTTCGGTTACACGGTGGCCCCCGTCGCGGTGCACGGCTGCCTGCACCTGAAATCGGCATGCACGTATTTGGGCAATGACACGATTCTGGCGCACCGCGTGTGGATCGATATGGCGCCGCTGCGGGAGTTCCGCATCGTGGACGTTGCGCCCGGCGAGCCTTGGGCGGGGAATACGCTGACCCTCGGTGAAACGGTGCTGATCCCTTTGGCCTTTCCGGCCACTGCGGCGATTTTGGAAAGCCTCGGGCTTCGCGTGCGCACGCTGGATATCTCCGAGTTGATGAAGGCGGAAGCGGCGCTCACCTGTTCGAGCCTGATCTTCGAGGCCGAGTAGGCCCTACTTGCCGATGCAGAACGTGGAGAAGATGCGGTTCAGAATGTCGTCGGCGGTGGTGGCGCCGGTGATGGCGTCGATCGGGCGCAGCGCTCCGTAGAGATCCAGCAGCAGCATTTCGTGAGGAATTCCAGCCTCCACCGCGCCGCGCGCCTTATCCAGGAACTCCAAAGACTCGCGCAGCAATTGCTCGTGCCGCAGGCTGGTGATGAATCCGGTCTCCTGCTCGAATGCTCCTTTGGGAGCGATCGCCTCCAGAATAGCCGCGCGCAGTTCCGCGATGCCCTCGCCGGTGAGTGCCGACGTGTGCAGTTCTTCCCTGCACGCGCCCAAGTCGCACTTGTTGCCGGCCACCAGGCGCCGCTGCGCCCGTCCAATGAGTGCAGCGTCCTCGGCGGTGAGCGGCTGGGAAGCATCCACCACCACGATGGTCAGGTCGGCATCCGCCATCGCCTGGAAACTGCGTGCAATGCCCAGGCTCTCCACCGTCTCGACGCTTTCCCGAATACCCGCCGTGTCGATGAGCTTCACCGGAATGCCGCCGATGGAAGCGGTCTCCGACACCAGGTCGCGCGTGGTTCCGGGGATGTCGGTGACAATCGCGCGATCCTGCATCAGGAGTCGGTTGAACAGGCTGCTCTTGCCGACATTCGGGCGTCCCACGATGGCCAGAGTCAGCCCGCTGCGCACCAGGCCGCCGTATTGGAAACTGGCGGCCAATTGCGCGATCCCTTCGCGAACGGGCGCCAGCCGGCGCAGGATCTCTCCGGCAGGCGCGACGCTCACATCGTCTTCGGCGAAGTCGATGCCGGCTTCCAGCAGGGAGATCAGCTCCACCAGTTGTTCCTTCACCGGCGCGATGCGGCGTGAAACCGACCCGCTCACCTGCTGCGCCGCCACGCGCGCCTGGTAGAGCGTGGTGGCGTCGATCAGGTCGCGCACGGCCTCGGCCTGGGGCAGGTCGATCCGTCCGTTAAGGAAGGCGCGCAGGGAGAACTCGCCCGGTTCGGCCAGCCGCGCGCCAGACTCCAGCGCCCGTTCCACCGCATGGCGCAGCACCACCGGAGACCCGTGACAGGAAATCTCGATGAGATCTTCGGCGGTGTACGAGCGCGGCTTTTCGAAAAATGTTACCACTACCTGGTCGATCGTGTGGCCGCCGCTATCCAGCAGGTCCGCCATGCGGGCGTGCCAGGAGCGCCACGGTTCCTCACCGGAGAGCTTCAGGATGGCTTCCACTATGGAGCGCGCCCGATCGCCTGAAAGGCGCACGATTCCCAGCCCGCCGCGTCCCGGAGGCGTGGAAATGGCGACGATGGTGTCTTGCAGTTGCAAGTGACAGGCTAGCGCCGCGGACCGCGAGAACGCCCGCCTTCGCGGCGTGGGCCATCCCGGCGCGGACCGCGATCCCCGCCACCGCCGCTATGGCGGCGCGGTTCGGGCACGTAGGGCAGCTCGGGCAGGCTCGCCATCCCCGCCGGATAAACCACAACCTGCCGCTGCGGGCCGGATCCGCTGCTCTCACTGCGCAACGTGGCTTCCCCTCGCAAGGCCAGGTGGATCACTCGACGTTCGCGGCTGTTCATGGGATTGAAGCGGAAGGGCACGCCGGTACGCTTCACTTTATCCGCCGCCGCCATGGCGCTCAACCGCAATTCTTCAATCCGCAGCAGCCGGTAATCGTTCGCGTCGAAGGAAATGCGCGAATGATCCTCGGAAGGCATCTTGAGCATTTCCATGGTCACGTGTTCCAGCGCCAGAAGCAGCTCGGCGCGGTTGGCCAGCAGCAAATCCACGTCCGGCCCGGTGAATTTCACCATCACGTCCGGTGTCTCGAAGTCCCCGTCGGAGCTTTCGACGTCCTGGATGTCATAGCTCAATCTGAACCCGCCATCCTGGAGGGTGGTCCCTAAAAATCCGTCGATTTTCAATCCGACTAAGGACACGGAGTATTTTCGCTGGGTCACGGGCTATTTCCTGCCGTTCTTTTTCTTGGGCGGTTCCACGCTGCGGGCGGCTTCCTGCGCCGCTTCGGTATGGTTGAAGAACCACTGCTGCCCCATATTCACGAGATTGCTGGTCAAGTAGTATAACACCAGGCCGCTGGGGAAATTGTAGAACATGAATCCGAAGATGAGCGGCATCATCATCATCATCTTCTGCTGCGCCGGGTCGACATTCGCCTGCGGCGTCATCTTCTGCATGACGAACTGGCTGGCGATCATCACGATGGGTAGAATCTTGATGGGCAGATGTTCCGGCGCCGAAAGATCCGTTACCCACAGCCAGTGCGCGCCGCGCATTTCCACCGATACTTTCAAGACCGCGTAGAACGCGAAGAAGAAGGGAATCTGAATCAACATGGGCACGCAGCCGCCCATCGGATTCACCCCATACTTCTTGTATAACTCCATCACTTCCTGGTTCTGGTCCGCCTTCTTGGGGTCACGCAGGCTCACGTTTTTGTATTTGGCGTTGATCGCATCGATCTGCGGCTTGAGAGCCTGCATCTTGCGCATCGACTTCATGTTGGAGAGCTTCAGCGGAAACAGAATGAAGTTGATGATGATCGTGACCACCACAATGGCCCATCCGAAGTTATGGACGAAGCTGACGTTAAACCAGTTGACGATCAGAAACAGCGGCTTGGCCAGAATGGACATCCAGCCGAAATTCACCACCTGCTCGAGCTTGGGGTTTACGGCCTTCAGCGTATCCACGTCCTTGGGCCCGACGAAGAGCTCGAACTGATTGGTATCGCCATCGGAGACCGCGACGCCGGCTGCCGGCGCGGCCTTCTCCTCCATCGGAGTGCGGACCGTATCGCTGAAAGTGGTTACCTGTACGGACGTGCTGTTCTTCGGCAGGAGCACGGCGCAAAAGTATGCATCGGAGATCCCCGCGAACGAGAAATCGCCGGTGGCAGTCACCGGACCATTCTTGGCAGCGCTGGCCGCCTGCTCCACCAGTTTGTTTTGAGCGATGTCGAAATGTAAGGTAGTCTCTTTCGCTCCGGGGTTGGTTACTGTCAGATCGCCGAATCCTCCGCGCCACTCGATCATGCTGGGGACCGGCTTGCCATCCACCGTCACTTCGGTGGTGATGCCGGCAAGATAGGCGCTTTTCTCGAACCGGAACTTCTTTCGGACCACCGTGTGCCCGTCGCTGAACTCGTAGGCGACGCCCAGTCCATCGGGGTCGGCGGTTTGTGTGAAGTAAGCCCAGTTCGGGTTGGTGGTGGGTTTCTGCCCGGGGAAGTGGAGCGAGAACGGATATTCCAGGCCCGCCGCGGTGTTGGTCAGTTCCAGTGGCTTTTCGTCGTTGCCTCTGTACTTCTTCAACTGCCAGCTTCGGACGGTCGCACCCTGGTTGCTGAAGGTGATACGGAAGCGATCGCTATCGATGACCAGCGGGGGCAGCGGGTGTTGTGGTGTGGCGTTTACCGCGGGAACTGCCGCGCTGGCTTCGACGGTCTCGGATGCAGCGGGAGGAGCGGACTGCGCGGGCGCGCCGGCGTTCTGAGCCGGCGCTGCCTGCGCGTTCTGTTCGGCGGAAGCCTTTTTGGCCCCCGGCGGAGTTTGCGTCTTGAACAGGTACGGCGAGAGAAACATCACCGCGCCCATGAGCAGGAAGGCCAGCAGGAGCCGCACTTCCATGGACATCTCTTTAGGCTTTTGAGCCGGATTGCTATTACCGTCGTTTACCGAGTCGGCCATTCAAATTTCCGTTCAGCACACTACCGGACGAGATCGATACCGCCCTCATGAAAGGGATGGCATTTGGCAAGGCGGCGCAAGCCCATCCACACTCCCCGTCCCGCGCCATACCGCTCGATCGCTTCCCGCATATACTCGGAGCAGGTCGGATAGAAGCGGCAGGCGGAAGGCAGCCAGGGAGAAACCCCAACTTTGTATACGCGAAGCAAACTCACTAAGATCCATTGCATCGCAGAAAGAGCCTCTCCACTTCCCGGTGCAACTCCGCCAGGGGTGCATCGTAGGCTTTCCGCCGGGGATTGATGACTATGGACCACTGCGGGTTCAGCCGATCGAGGGCAAAGCGTACGGCTTCCCGCACGCGCCGCTTGATGCGATTGCGCACCACCGCCTTCCCGATTGCCCGGGGGACAGTGAAGCCGATTCTTGGTCCATCGGCTTGCGGTTCACAGAAACAAAAAGCTGCAAACAGCGGACCGGTAAAGCGCGTCCCGCCATCGTAAACTTTTCGAAAATCTTTGGATCGCAGCAGACGAACACGTTTGGGAAATCCAGAGATGGCGCTACTACCTCTCGGAACTGACAGTGAGCTTTTTGCGGCCGCGCGCGCGTCGGCGGGCTAGCACCGCACGGCCGTTCTTGGTTTCCATACGGCTGCGGAATCCGTGCGTCTTCGCGCGATGGCGATTATTCGGTTGAAAGGTGCGTTTCGGCATTTTAGTTCAAATACCAGTATAAATCAGGCGGGAAAGCCGGGGCAAATGGCAGGTGCGATCAAGAACTAGCAGCGGACAAAGGCAGGGCTACCGGTCCGGGTGGCTGAAGCCGGTTACCGGCCGATGGCTGGAGGTTTTTCCAACATGGACAACAGCAAACAAAAAACCACTAAAACCGCGAGACCCGCTGCAACGATCATCTGGACCACCTCACCTCTCGTCTTCCACCAAGCAATCAGCGTGCCAATAGCCAGCGGCCCCAATCCGAGGCTCAAAAATGCTGTAAGCCACTGATCCTTAAGTGGATGCCATCTAACCGGCAGATCGCGGAAAAATCGGCGGGTGGGCCGAATATCCACGGTGTCGTGTCCACATGGTGGCAGATGAGTGTCTACTTCCTGTTCTCCGGCGCCGGACCGCCGCCCGGCCCCGGAGCCGGCTTGCAGGAATCCAACTTTACGGCGAAGGCGCCCACGGAATTCCAGCGCGTACCGTCCCGGTGCTCGACGTGAAAAGATTTTGATGGGGCATCGGTCCGGATTCGCCAGTCCGGAGTGGGAGTCACCGCATTTTTCAGGATCAGGGGCTTGCCGCTTTCCT
>JARLGM010000005.1 GCA_031292755.1 Candidatus Sulfopaludibacter sp. | reverse complement strand
TTCCGCTCCGCCGCGGCCATCTCTCGCAGCGTGGCACTGCGGCGCACGGCGTGTCGGCGTGGTCGGTGAAGAGCTTGGCCTCCAGTTCCTGGAGTTGCCGCTCGAGACTTTCGCGCCGCCGTTCGAGACCGGCGATTTCGGCATCGATACTTTTCCTGCGGAAGAACATTTCTCCTCCTCCTTCTGCTGTTGAAGAAAGAACTCTATGACGGCCCTGGCGGGAACGGACTGTTCCACGAAGATGTGAGCAAGATCGGGCCTGCCAGCCAAGGCGCAGACCTGTTCGATCTCGTGCGCCTCCGCCGCCAGTTGCAGCGGCGTTGCGGACCCCACCTGATCGTGCGCCGCGGAATACTCCCTATAGAGCGCCGGGTCTTGCTTCAGTGCCTCTGCCACGGCTTGGGAGTGGGACAGGTGCGGGTGCTGGCTGCGGAACTGGTCGGCGGCAGAATCGATCTTGGCTTGAGCGCGCGCCCGCGCCCAACGCGCTTCGGCGGCGCCCTGCGCCCGTAAGCGCCGCGCCTCCGGAGAGAGATTCTGTGCGCCGTCCTTGGCGATCTTGCTGAAGTACGCGCTGACCTCGGCTGGCACGTTGCTCATAACCGAACCCTATACCAGTATAAATCATTTTTATGCAGAAATGTTCTGGTATAAGCGATGTTCCGCTTGCCTTTCGTGGCAACCCGCTCGATGAATGGGGTGCTCCAAACGGAGCCGACGAAAGGACATACAACCATGACGAACGCAGAAGCCACCACCGCCGCAGGAACCGCCGCCGTTACTCCACAGGGCGCCGCTGTTGCGCCCGGGACCGCCAAGGCGACCACCAAGGCCAGCCAGAAGAAGGCCGCGCCCAAGGCCAAAACCGGCGCGAAGCCCGCCGCCGCGAAGACGGCCCCGGCCCCCAAGCAGGCCAAGCCCGCCGCCAAGGCCCGGAAGCCGGAGGCGCGGGACGGATCGAAGAAGAGCGCCGTAATCGAATTGCTCCGGCGTAAGGAGGGGGCAACCGCCGCCGAGATCGCCAAGGTCACCAAGTGGCAGGCGCACTCGATCAGGGGCTTCATCTCCGGCACGATCTCGAAAAAGATGAAACTGGCGGTCGAATCCGTCCGCAACGAGCAGGGCGAGCGGGTATACAAGGTGAAGTAGGCCAGCCAGCCGCGCTGATCTCCGCCGCCATCCGTCTGGGTGGCGGCTTTTTTGCGGTCGTCTGGCTCAACCTGGACTATTCCGGCTTCGGTGCTGGTGTCGCTGACGTGCCCGCGTCCGGAGATCCCGGTGGTTCCGCTTGGGCGGGCTTGCCGCCTTCGAATAAGTCCTGCTGGACGGCCGGAATCGGCAACTCCGAAGTGCGCTTTACTTTCAGCCCTGACCCTTCCCCGAACTTCTTCACGCCGTCGTCATCGGAGTACAGGACACGCGCGCCGTTGGTGAGGGCGATGGCCACGATCTGCCGGTCGAATTTCATTTTGGTTTTCGTGGTCTTCAGACCCTCACGTATGTCACCGGCCGCAGCAGCATTCCGTAGCCGGATCGCGAGTTCAACCGCGGCCCGTTGGTCGAAGTCACCAATGCGGATAAATGCCGATACCCGCAGCGTGCTCAGCACCTCTTCCATATCGCACTCAGGTGTGGCCAGGACTTCCGCGAGGGCAGGAGATGGGACCAATACCTGTTCACCGCCGTCCGCGATCTCTTGGACGAGGGCGTTGACGCGCTCTCGGGCGCGCTCGACGGGTGTGGCATCCGGCCCTTCCTGAAGTTCGGCATCCGGAAACAAGAGCACGGACAAGATCGTGTTATCGAACGCGACCATTACTGTTCCTCTCGCAACTCGCGCAGAAAGGTCACGGGATTCGGACGCCCATTGGGACCAGGCGCGAGCTTGGCCCTGAGATTCTCAAATAGCTTGGGGAGGGGCGTCTGGTCCAACGTCTCGAAGTCGCGGACGGTGAAACTGCGGAGGGACCATTTACCGGACTCAGCCCTGGACCACATGCCAACGCCGCTCAGCCGCACGGGTGGCCCAAATATGTGGTGGGCCAGTCGCCGCGCGATGGCCTTCGTCGTGATGCAGTGCACCACGTCGTCGCCGGCCTTCAGATGCACGTTGATCGTTTCGTCGCGCCCGCCAATCTGGATGACCTCGCCGTCCAGCGTACCCGCCTGCTCAACCGGCCCCATACTACGCTCCTGTACTCGCGTCCGACCGGGGAACTCAATCACTTTCGCAGAGCGGTGGACAATCCGGCCAACGGCATTGTCCTCAGCCAGCCGGTTGTCGAGAGACTGGTACGCCTTCACCGCTGCCCTGGGGCCGTTGCCGTAACGGACTTCGTCCACCCGGCGCCGCACCTTGTTCTGGGCGATAGGCTCCACCCGAGACGCCAGTGACAAGCTCCCCGGCTTAACCGCTTCAAAATGGACGTGCTCCTGGTGGCCCAGGAGTTCCGCGAAGTCGGCCATGTACTCCGCCAGCCGCGCCATCGAGATGGTCGTCGGGGTCAGCGCGTCGATGTAAAGCTCGTAAACCTCATCGCCAGGCATAAAGGCAGTCTCCGGCCCGCAATCGTATTATCACAAATCGCCACCGTTATGTTTCAGGCAGTTCATCGGACCGACCGCTGACCACCTCTTTTTTCGCCTGACGGTAGAGAAGGCGTGCAATCGGTCCAACGGCCGGAGTTTTTCGCCCGGTAGGACCCAAAAGCGTGGGCGGCATCCTGTATAGTGCGCAGGCCGTTTTTCTCAGCGAGAGAATCGTCGACAAACACGTTGCCCATGCTGCCGTGCTGCCCATGCGTGCTGCTGGCGCGTGGTCCAGTTGGGCGCGGCGCAAATCCGCTGCTGCCCCAGCCGCCCTTTGCGTTTTGGACACCAAACTGGCACCAAGGGCGTAGTTCTGATCTCGTGGTTGGCTGTAAGTGTTTGAAATGTTTTGGTGGACCTGGTGAGATTCGAACTCACGACCTCTTCCATGCCATGGAAGCGCGCTCCCAACTGCGCCACAGGCCCATTCGCAAAACCGAGTATAACATACGCCCGGGTCGTAACAAATTGACAGCGCCGTTTCTCCGCCCGTTACAATGAGAAGAACAATGCTCAGGCGTACTCCCGTTGCTATCTTATTGCTGTGCCTGATCTCGGCTGTTCTTTCGTCGTGTCTCGCCCATCGCCTTCCCTTCGGGCGAGCCGGTGCCAACCCGAACCAGAAACTGCTTACCGCAGGCCAGCCGGCGCTCATCGAGGCGATTTCCAGACAGTATAATGCCATTCACGATTTTAACGCCACCGTCGACATGGCGCCTTCCCTCGGCAGCGCCGAAAAGAACCGCATTACCGAGTACAAAGACGTCCGCGCCTACATCTATTTCCGCAAGCCGGCCGAGATTCACATTCTGGGACTGGCGCCCCTGGTGCGCACCCGCGCCTTCGACATGGTCTCCGACGGCGCCGATTTCAAGCTCTACATCGCCACCCAGAATCGCTTTATCGTGGGCCGGAATGCCGTTGAGGCGCCGTCCAGGAACAAGCTGGAAAACCTGCGCCCGGCGCATTTCGTGAGCGGATTGCTGGTGCGCCCGCTCGACCCCAAAACCGACCAGCTCACCATGATCAACCTGACCGACGAGAACAACGCCTTCTACATCCTGCTCGCGCTGCATGAGGTCGGGGGAAAACTTCAGCCGGCGCGCTCCATCTGGTTCAGCCGCGTGGATCTGCAAATGTCGCGGCAACTGATCTTCGATGACGCCGGCAACATCCTCACCGACGCCCGTTACTCGCAGTGGCACGCCTACGATAACGTTCCGTTTCCCAAGCACATCGAAATCAACCGCCCGCGCGACGAATACGGCGTCATCATCGATATCGTCAAAATGGACATCAATAAAGGCGTACCGGATGATAAATTTGAGTTGACTCAACCCGAAGGGTCTACCCTGGAAGTGGTGGGACAACCACCCTCCAAGACTCAACCGCCACCTCCCGGAAAGAAGAAGTGATCGCCAAACTCGTTCTGGAAAATCTCAAGCACCGCCCGGTGCGCAGCCTGCTCAGTGTTCTGCTCATCGCCGGGCCAGTCACGTTGATCCTGTCCCTGGTTGGGCTCACCCATGGAATGTCGGAAGATACGCAGCGCCGCCAGAGAGGCGCCGGCGCCGACATCGTGGTTCGCGGTTCCACGGCCAGCAGCGCCCTCACGTTCAGCGGCGCTTCCGTTCCCGAAGGCCTGACAGGGGCGATCGAGAAACAGCCTCACGTCCGGATGGCCATGGGAGTGATCAACCACAATGTCGAACTGCCGCTGGTGGTTACCGGCATCGATATGCAGGCGTTCAATCAGTTTACCGGAGGGTTCACGTACCTGGCCGGCCATGGACTCGAAGCCGATAACGACATTCTGCTCGACCGGTACGTGGCCCAACAGAAGAAAGCGGAAGTGGGCAGTTCCGTCAAAGTGCTGAACCAGATGTGGCATGTGGCCGGCATCATCGAAACCGGAAAACTGGTGCGCATGGCGGTCAAGCTCCACATCTTGCAGGAACTGGATGCCGCCCGCGGAAAAGTCACTCAGATTTACGTGAAGGTGGACGACCCGGCCAACATCCCCACCGTTGTCCCCGAACTGAAAGCCCTGCTGCCCAGTTATTCCGTGGAAACCATGGCCGAACTCATTGCCGCATTCGACTTCAACCGCATTCAGGGCGTGAGCGCGTTCACCACCGTGATCGTAGTGCTGGGCGTGGTATTCGGATTGATTGTAGTGTGCCTTTCCATGTATATGGCGGTGCTCCAGAGAACGCGCGAAATCGGCATTCTCAAAGCCATCGGCGCCGGCAAGACGTTTATCCTCGAAATCATTCTGCTGGAAGCGCTGGTGATGGGTATCGGCGGCACCATCCTGGGAATTCTCATGAGTTATGTGGCGTACGGACTCATCCGGGCGCTGGTTCCGGCCTCTCTGACCATCATCATCGTCACGTCATGGTGGCCGATCGTAGGCGGAATCACCATGGTTGGCGCGGCATTGGGGTCGCTCTATCCCGGCTGGAACGCCGCCAGTCACGATGCCATCGAGGCGCTGTCCTATGAGTAGCGCGCCCGTGATCGAAATCCAGGACCTGCGCAAGACGTACCGCGTGGGCCAGGTGGATGTGCCCGCCCTGCGCGGAGTCGATCTCGCCGTGCAACCCGGCGAGTTCCTCTCCATCGTCGGCCCGTCCGGCTCCGGCAAATCGACCCTGTTCCACATCATCGGCGGCCTGACCCCGCCCACGTCCGGCAAAGTGCGCATCATGGACCAGGACCTCGCCAGCCTCTCCGACGCCGGCCGCACGCGTCTGCGCCGGCGCACCGTCGGTTTCGTGTTTCAGAAATTCAACCTGCTGCCGAATCTCACTGCGCGCGACAACATCGCGGTGGCCCGCTACCTGGGCGGAGGCAGCCAGAAGGCCGATCCGCAGTTCGACGAGATCCTGCGCCTGCTCGGGATCTCGCAGCGCCTCGGCCACAAACCGAACGCCCTTTCCGGCGGCGAGCAGCAGCGCATCGCCATCGCCCGCGCCGTGGTCAATCGGCCCGCCATTCTGCTGGCCGACGAGCCTACCGGCAACCTGGACACCGCCAATTCCAAAGCCGTCCTTGAGATTCTGAGGGATTTGAACCAGCGCACCGGCCAGACCATCCTCATGATCACCCACAACACCGAAGCCGCTGCGTACGGCCACAGCACCGTCCACATGCGCGACGGCCAGATCGTGCAACGCACCGGCGCGTAACGCCGTCTGTCAGGCTTGCCGTGCCAGTTCCAGTTTCCGCTGTTTGAGTGACTTCAAGTAGTTCTGGTGCTCCTGGTGCAGCGTGCCAAACCCCGCCCAGTAGTACCCGAACACGAACAACGCCAGGAAGGGAGTCGCCAGGTAATTGTATGTCTCGATGGCGAACCCGATCATCGCCAGGAAGTACGTCCCCACCAGGATCTCCGCATAGGGCAGCCAGCCGCTGCGCCGCCGGTAGTGCTTCGTTTCCAGATTTACCGGCCGGTCGCCAATGGCATATTTCGGCGTGCGCGCGAAACTGGTCTGCACTCCGAAAATCGCTTCCAACACGGCGCGCGTATTGATGATCGTCAGCCCGACGCCCACCGCCATCAGCATCGGCAGCATCAGGATCGAGCGCTTCCAATGCTTGGGATATAGTTCCTTTTGCGCCGTCACGTAGAACAGCGAAATCGACCAGAACGACGCCGCAATCAGCGGCAGATCGATGAACACCATCTCCCACACGCCCATGTAGAAGCGCACGATCATCACCGGCAGCATCAACATGGAAAGCACGATCATCAACGGGTAGGAGATATTTGGCGTGAGGTGCATGAACGCCTCCGCCTTCACGCGCTTGGGCAGGTCCGCTTTCAGAATCGAGGGCAGCAGTTTCTTCGCCACCTGCGTCAACCCCTTGGCCCACCGCGATTGCTGCACCTGGAACCCGTGCATCTCCACCGGCAGCTCCGACGGGCAATCCAGACCCGGCAGATACATGAACCGCCAGCCCTTCAACTGCGCCCGGTAGCTCAGGTCGGAATCTTCCGTCAGAGTATCGTGCTGCCATCCGCCGGCATCCTCGATCATGCTCTTCCGCAGAATGCCCGCCGTACCGTTGAAATTGAAAAACAGCCCCGACCGCGAACGCGCGCCATGCTCCAGAATGAAGTGCCCGTCCAGCAGCATCGCTTCCACTTCCGTCAGGAAGTTGTAATCGCGATTCAGATAGCTCCACCGCGTCTGCACCACCCCCACCTTCGGGTCCGCAAAGAAGTGGACCGTCCTCATGAGGAAGTCCGCGGGCGGGCAGAAATCCGCGTCGAACACGGCCACGAACTCGCCAGTCGCCGTCTCCAACCCTTCCTGCAGCGCGCCCGCCTTGTATCCGTCGCGGTTCGACCGGTGATGGTACTCAATCGGATAACCGATCGTCCGGTACCGTTCCACCAGTGCCTCGGCGAAAGGAGCGGTATCGTCGGTGGAATCGTCCAAAACCTGGATCTGCAGCAACTCCCTGGGATATTCGACCTTCAGCACCTCTTCGATCAGCCGCTCCGTCACATACCGTTCGTTGTAGAGAGGTAGCTGGATCGTCACCGGTGGCAGTTTTACAAACCGCTCTGCCGGCTCGTGCACTGCTTTCTTGCGGTGCTTGAAATAAGTGCGAATAATCTCGTACCGGTGAATGCCATAAACCGAAAGGACAATCAGAATGGCGAAATAGGGAATCAGCATCGCCCAGTCGAACCAGGCCAGTTGGTGGATTCCCGCGAACGTGTTATCGCTCAGCCGCTGGATCAGCTTCTGGGTGGCAGAAGTATTCGCCAGGAGCGCCAAGGGCAAACTTGCAGGCATAAAAGGAGTTGCGCCTTTCGGCATCCTAATGTTATCAAATGTTGTGCGCCGGTGCAGTACCCATCGGTACGATAGGTCTCCGAACCTGCAGCGCTTTACGGCGTAACCTCGCTCCGCGCCGCCGCCGCACTGCTCAAGTGCCGGTAAAACCCCAGGTCCGTCCCCGTCAACATCTTGGTGGCAAACAGGATCTGGCCCGTGTGCATGGAAAAATGCTCCACCACGTGATAGATCGCCTCCATCACCGTCACGTCGTACTTTTGAATGCACCTGGGCTCGGCCAACTGTGCGCCAGTGAGCGGCCCGATCGTTGCCGCCGCTTCCTGTACGGTCGCTCGCAGCCGCGCCATCAACTCAACCGCCGGCACCCCGCCCGTCGCCGCGAATTCCTTGTCGCGCTCCCGGATATCCGGTCGATTCCCCACTCCCGCTACGATCCACTGCCGTACGTTCCCGCACAAATGCAGCACCAGGTTGCCGACCGCATTTTCGTTGGCGTTGCCGCGCGCCCAGATCTGTTCATCGGTGAGCATTTCCAGGCACGTCTCGATCCGGCCGGTGTACTGGTTCAGTTTCTCGATCGAATGGTTGAGGAAGATCCGCTCCAGGCTCAGGTCCATCTTTCGATCTTACCCTGTATGCTGGAAGGTTGAACGCCCCCATCCACATCATCGGCGGCGGCCTCGCAGGCGCCGAAGCTGCCTGGCAGATTGCCCGCCGCGGCCTCCCCGCCATCCTGCATGAAATGCGGCCAGCCCGCCCTACGCCCGCTCACCAGACCGGCCGGCTCGCGGAACTGGTTTGCAGCAACTCGCTCAAAAGCGAATCCCTCTCTACTGCGCCCTGGCTTTTGAAAGAGGAGCTCCGGCGCCTGGATTCGCTTCTGCTCGCCGCGGCCCAAAAAGCGCGTGTCCCCGGCGGCCACGCTCTCACGGTAGATCGCGACCTCTTCTCCGAAGCCGTCACCCAAGCCATCGCCGCCGAACCCCTGATCGAACTCCGCCGCGAGGAAGTGACCGCGCTCCCCGAAAATGCCATCGTCATCATCGCCACCGGCCCGCTCACCAGCGAGGCCCTGGCCGAAGAAATCGCCCGCCTCACCGGCTCCGGCCGCCTCTTCTTTTATGACAGCATCAGTCCCATCGTGGATGCCGAAACCGTCGACACTGGCATTGCCTTCTGGGCCTCCCGCTACGGCAAATCCACCGATGGCACGGACGATTACCTGAACTGCCCGTTCGACCGCGAGCAGTACGAGCACTTCGTGGACGAACTGCTCCACGCGCAGAACGTCACCGCCCAT
Organism: Candidatus Sulfopaludibacter sp.; assembly: GCA_031292755.1. GTDB lineage: Bacteria > Acidobacteriota > Terriglobia > Bryobacterales > Bryobacteraceae > Sulfopaludibacter. The sequence goes on along the minus strand of JARLGM010000005.1, from coordinate 89,396 downwards.
ATCGAAGAGGACCGTACCCCGTTCTTCGAAGCCTGCCTGCCCATTGAGGAGATCGCCCGCCGCGGACGCGATACCCTCCGCTTCGGTCCCATGAAGCCCATGGGCCTCACCGATCCACGCACCGGCAGGCGACCTTACGCCGTGGTGCAGTTGCGCCAGGAGAGCCTGCGCGCCCAGAGTTTCAACCTGGTGGGGTTTCAGAACCACATGAAGTTCGGCGAGCAGGCGCGCATCCTGCGCCTGATCCCCGGCCTGGAAAAGGCCGAGTTTCTGCGCTTCGGCCAGATCCACCGCAACACTTACATCAATGCGCCCGCCCTGCTGACGCCCACACTGCAATTGCGCGCGCACCCTGAAATATTTTTCGCCGGCCAGATTTCCGGCGTCGAAGGCTATGTCGAAGCCATCGCCACCGGCATGATGGCAGGGATGCATGCCGCCGCGCTCCACGCCGGCGAGCAGCCGCGTCCGCTGCCCCGAGAGACGGCCCTCGGCTCCCTCTGCCATTACATCTCCGGCGCCGATCCCTCCAATTATCAGCCCGCCAACATCACCTTCGACCTGCTGCCCCAGCTTGACGAAGCCACCCGCCACAAGCTGCGCCGCGATAAGCAGGCCCGCCACACCGAAGTCTGCCGCCGTGCCCAGGCAGCCCTCGAGGAGTACCTTCAGGTCCATGTCTGAACTGGCACGCCAGATCGATCGGTATCTCGCCGAACTGGCGCGTGAGGATTCGTCCGCCAACACCATCGATGCCTATTTCGCCGACCTGCATCAGTTTCTCGCCTACCTCTCGCCGCCGGACCTCGCGCCGCCCGAACCGCCCGCCATCGACTTGCTGACCCTCCGCGAGTGGATGGCCTGGCTCTACGGACAAAAGCTCGACCCGGTCACCATCCGCCGCAAACTCGCCGCCGTCCGCAGCCTCTTCCGCTTCATGGCGCGCGAAGGCGTGGTCCCTCTCAACGTGGCCCGGTTGGTCCGCACGCCCAAGGCGCCCAAAAAGCTGCCCGAGGTCATGACCCCGGAGCAGGTCAACACGCTGATCGATGGAGTCGGCGCCGATTCGCTCGACCGCCCCTTCCCCCTTCGCGACCGTGCCCTCTTCGAACTCCTGTACGGCTGCGGCCTGCGCATCAGCGAACTGGCCGGCTTGAACCTGGAAGACGTGGACCGCTCCGAGCACTGGCTGCGCGTCCGCGGCAAAGGGCGCAAAGAGCGCCAGGTGCCCGTTCCCGGCCAGGCCGCCGGCGCGCTGGAGCGGTATCTCGCCGAGCGTCCCGTGGTGCGCGAGGAACAGGCCGTGTTCCTCAATTACCTGGGACACCGTCTCACCACCCGCGGCGTCAGTATGATCGTCAAGCTTTATGCCACGCTCCTTTCCGGCGACCCCTCCGTGCATCCGCACGCTTTTCGCCACGCCTACGCCACGCACCTGCTGGCCGATGGCGCGGACCTGCGCGCCATCCAGGAACTGCTGGGCCACGCTCGCCTTTCCACCACGCAAAAATACACCCAGGTCTCTCTGACGAATTTGATGGCGGTCTACGATAAGGCTCATCCCAAAGCCTGAGCCCCCATGCTTCCGTTTTCCGATCTCCGCCACGAGTTCCGTCCCATGCTGCGCCTGGCCATGCCTCTGGTCCTCGCTGAGCTGGCCTGGATGTCTATGGGAATCGTGGACAGCATCATGGCCGGCCACCTGGGCGCCGCGGCGCTCGGTGCGGGCAGCCTGGGCACCATGATCTTCTACCCCATCGTGATCGCGGGTACGGGCATGCTCCTCGGCATGGATACGCTGGTCGCTCAGGCGCACGGCGCCAACAACCTGCTGGAGGCCCGTCGCAGCCTCATTGCCGGCCTCTGGATGGCCCTCGCCCTGGCGCCCGTTACTGCCCTGCCCATTCTGGCGCTCATGCCCCTGCTGCGCGCCGCCGGCACCAATCCGCACGTGATGGAGTTGCTGCTGCCCTATACCAGGGCCCTCCTCTGGGGCGTTGGCTGCCTGATGTTCTTCGCCGCCTTCCGGCGCTACCTCCAGGCGATGGACATTGTGAAGCCGGTGATGTTCGCCGTGGTCACCGCCAACCTCATCAACGTTTTTGGAAACTGGCTGCTCATGTACGGCCACTGGGGTTTTCGCGCCATGGGCCTGGAAGGCTCCGGGTGGTCCACTTCCTTCTCGCGGCTCTACATGGCGCTGGTCCTGATGGTCACCGTTCTCCGCCACGAAGCGCAAAGCGGCGGCTTGCTCTTTGCCATGTCCTGGCGTCCCGACCCGGCGCGCATCCGGCAACTGGCCCGGCTCGGACTGCCGGCAGCTTTGCAGATCCTGTTTGAAGGTGCCGTCTTCGGCATCGTCACGGTGCTTGCCGCCACCCTGGATGAGGTCTCCCTGGCGGCTCACAGCATCGCCGTGCAGGTGATTGCCACTACCTTCATGGTGCCCCTCGGCATCAGCTCCGCCGCCGCCGTGCGCGTGGGACAGGCCGTGGGCCGCAAAGATCCGCGCGGCGTCGCCGTGGCCGGCTGGACCGCCCTTCTGCTCAGCACCCTCTTCATGGGAACCGCCGGAATCGCTATGGCCGCGGCGCCGCGCTCCATCGTCCGCTGCTTCATCGCCGATAGCGGGGTGATCGCCTCCGGCGCCGTCCTGGTGCGAATGGCCGCGCTCTTCGAACTGTTCGACGGCTTCCAGATTGTCTCCACCGGCGCGCTCCGCGGTCTGGGAGACACACGCACCCCCATGCTCGCCCACCTGGTGGGTTACTGGGCCATCGGCCTGCCGGTCACTTACGTCCTCTGCTATCCGCTGCACCGCGGAGTCGTGGGAATCTGGGCCGGCCTCACCGCGGCTCTCATCCTCATCGGCACAATCCTGGTCTCGGCGTGGAGCCGGCGCGTCGCGTACCGGCCTACTGCTTCTTCAGATGCCAGGTGATCGGCTGGCCGCCCGGACCGCCGGACATCTCGCTGGTCAGTTGGATTTCGTTCCCGGTCGCCTTGCCCTTATAGTTCAGCTTCAGTTCGTTGCCCCCCATGCTGGCGGTAATGCTGAACGAAATGTTGTCACCATCCACCTTGCCATCGGCGATGGTGCTCTTGCCCAGCATTTCGCTGGTGGTCTCTCCGGTGAGCTTGGTGCCATCCACCTTAAAGACGAAACTACGCTCCAGGGCTCCCTGCGGACCTTCGGCAGTGCCCTTCCAGTTGCCGGAAATATCGGCGGCGAATGCGGCGATCGCAAACACGATCATGGTGACGATGAAGCGCCTCATGGCTAAACTCCTTTCGAACGTTACTCGTGGTTCGATTGTGCCAGGGAAAACTGCTGCGCGCCAGCGGCAGCTTCGCGCATTCAGCAGCGGTATCATCCTCTCAAACGCGAACTCTTCGGGGCCAGGCGCAAGACGCAGTGCGGTGTCGCGGACTACTTTTCGCGGCCGTTTCAAGCGGCGGCCGTCCCACCGGTGTACCTGCTGCTGAGCCTGTCTTACCGCATCCTTCCTTTGACGGCGGCGTCGAAGGAAATATTGTTTTGGTCCAGGATGGTGCCGGTGGCGCGCTGGAGGGCCGCCTTGGCCTTCACCCACGAGCTTTGGGCCGCTACCTCCGTGCTCTTGGCCTGGGCCAGCAGGCTTTCGTATTGGATCACGAAGAAAGCCGTCGAGGCGCCCACTTCGAACTTCGCCTGCTCGGCGTCCAGGCTCTCCTGCTGGAATTTGCGCGCCTGCACGGCGGCTTCGTAGCTGCCGCGGGAGCGCCGCATGGCGATCACCGCGTCTTCCACTTCGAGCTGCGCCTGGTTCTGCAACTGCTTCTGGCGGATCTGCGACTGCTTCACCTGAATTTCGTCGCGCGCCAGGTCGGCCTCGGCGATCCGGTTGTGAATCGGCAGTGTCACCTGGACGCCGATACCGTACGTCGGATAGTCGTGTGCCAGAATCTGTCCCAGCACGCTGCCGTAGCCGCCGACGAATGCCGGATTGGTATTGTTGACATAGCCTGTTCCGGGGCCTGCCAGGCCGTTGTTTTGCATGGTGCCGACCAGGTCCACTTCGGGCAGCGTAGCGTTCCTGGTGCCTTGCAGACCGAGGATGGAATTTTCCACCTGGATGCCCGCCTGCCTCAGGTCGGGGCGGGCCGCCATGGCGTCGGCGATCAAGTCTTGAATGGGCCGCAGCTCGTCCTGCGCGGGGATGGTGAGGGCATCGGTGGGAATGATGCGCGCCGAGCGAATTTCCTGATCTTTTTCGCGCGTGAGCACGGTCTTCAGGATGGCCTCTTCTTCCTCCCGCAGTCCGGTGGAGTTGATGAGGTCCTGCCGCGTGGAGTAAAGCTGGGCATTGGCGCGGGTAAGTTCCACCTGCGCCAGGGTGCCTTCGTCAACCTGGGCCTGGGTATCGCTCAACAGTTTTTCCGCCAGGGTCACGGTTTCCTGTTTTACCTTTTCGTCTTCGTCCAGGGCCACGAAGTCGGTGTACAGCCGGATCACTCCGTAGACCGTCTGGATCAACTGTTGTTGAAAGAGGAGGCTGGTGATTCTCTGTTCATTTCCGGCGATGCGGATGAAGCGGCGGTTCAAGCTGATGCCGAAACCGCGGAGCAGCGGCTGGGTCACCGTGAACCCCAGGCTGGAACCGGTGAACGGATTGTAGCTGGTGTTGAGCGAATTGAGGTTCTGGTGGAGATTGGCGAAGTTCGCCGAAAGCTGCGCGCCGGTGGAGAAGCCCTGCTGGAGACCGGTGTTGGCGGTGGTGCCGTTGGTCACCAGGGAATTGGTGCCATAGGCCAGATTGTTGGTCTGAGGGGTGGTCTGGTGCAACCAGCTCAACTGTCCCACCAGGATGGGGTCGTAAATCGGGATGGCCGTGCCGGTAGCCTGGCCGATGGCGCCCTGCATGGAGAGACTGGTAACGGGCTCGCCGAGCACGCCCAATTCGATGGCATTGGCTGCCACCGCCGTTCCCGAAGTCGCGGTCCCCGCGGGCGCCACATTGACGACCAGGGGACTGAGAGGCCCGCCCACGCCGGCCGGAACTTCCGACAGGTTGTAACTCAATCCGCGCGTGACGCCGCCGCCACGCGTGCGCAGCCGTTCCGCATCCACCAGGGGCAGATTGTAACGCTGCAATTCAATATCGAGATTGTTCTCGATGGCCAGGGCCAGCGCGTCCTGCAAGGAAAGATACATGTTCCCGGCGCGAATCAGGTCGTGCACGCGCTGTGAGTTATCCAGCCTAACCGGGCCGCTCATGGGCGGCATCGAAGCAAGTTGATTCGGAACGGGCGCCTGCTGCGGCGCGGCAGCACACAGCAGTGACGACAGGAGCGTACTGAGTATCGATTTTCGCGTCATGAATGACTTAACTTTTCTTAGCCGGGGCGTTTGCGGCGGGCCGCACGGGTTTGACCTTGGCTCCTTCCCGGGTGGCATCGCTGGGATTGACTACCAGAAGCTGTCCTTCCTCCAGGCCGGAGAGCACCTCCAGCGTGGCGCCGAAATCGCGGCCCAACTCCACACGCGTGAAATGCACCGTGCTGTCTGGACGCACCACGGCCACCTGCGGGCCGTCGGCGCGAATCACCAGCGTGTCACCGGGAATCGCCAGCGGCGGATTCTTGCGCGGAACTGAAAGATCGACCTGGGCGTACATGCCCGGCGCCAGTTGCCCGCTTGCATTGGGAACCTGCACCTCCACCAGCAGCGTGCGAGTGGCCGGATCGAGGGAACTCGATGTGCGCGCCACCGTGCCCGGGAAGGTACGGCCGCGCAGATCCGGGATGGTCAGCTTGGCCGCCTGGCCCACTCGCACCGATTCGGCATCGGCCTGCGGAACATTTAAGTAAGTCCGCAGGCGGTCGGCCTGCGCGACGCGATAAAGCAAGGTACTGCCTTCGGTCACGAGCACGCCGGTATCGATATTGCGCACCGTGATGACCCCCGCGAACGGCGATCGAACGGCCTGAAAGCCTTGCAGTTCGTCGAGGCGGGCGACGTTCGCCTCCATGGCGCCGGTATTGCTCCTGGCTGCCGCCACGGCTTTCTCCAGTGCCTGCACATTGGCCTGTTGGGCGGCCCACTGCATCTGGTAGGTGTCGTTGTCCTGACGCGACACCACGCCTTTGTCCAGCAGTTTTTGCCAGCGCTGGGCGGTCACCCGGGCCAGGTTTTCGTTGCTGCGTCCCTGCTGGAGCGAAGCTTCCGCCTGCTGCACCGAAGAGTTGGCCTGATCCACCGCGGCCTTGGCCTGGCGGATCTGCTGCTGCAGTTCCGGCGCTTCAATCTCCGCCACTACCTGTCCCGCTTGCACGCGATCGCCAATATCCACGTACCGCTTGCGGATATAACCGGAAGCACGCGCCAGAATGGGAGCCTCGGTAACCGCCTGGATGTTGCCGGGCAGCACCAGGTTGCCGGTGGTAGCGCCGCGGCCAACCGCCACCACGTTGACCAAAGGCAGCGAGCTGGAATTCGACTGCGCCTCCGCGGCCAACACCGCTTCGCGGCGCTGGCGCGGCACATATCCACGGTAGTATCCCGCCACCGCCAGAAGCGCGAGCAGCAGCACCACCACCAGCAGACTGCGATAGGTGGGCGGTTTGTTTACCGGGTCGCTGTGTCTGACGGCGCGCCTCTTCTGTTCCTCCAACTGGCGCTTGAGCTGTTCGATTTCCAGCCGCAGGCTGTCTTCGGTCGTATTGATTTCGTTCATTGCTCATCCTCACTGAGCATCCCAACATCCTGCAGGTACGCGTGTTCCTCTTCGACGATCTTGCGTTCGTAGTCCACGGGAGGCTTAGTGCGAAGCAGGCTATATACCAATGGAACCACAAAAAGCGTGGTGATTGTGGCCAGAATCAGGCCGCCAATGACGGCGCGCCCGAGCGGCGCATTCTGCTCGCCACCCTCGCCTAAGCCAAGCGCCATCGGCAGCATACCGATAATCATGGCGCTGGCGGTCATGATGACCGGGCGGATGCGCGTGTGGCCGGCGGAGAGGGCGGCGGCACGGGCGTCCATGCCTTCTTCGCGCTGATCGTTGGCGAACACCACCATCAGAATGCTGTTGGCCGTGGCGACGCCGATGCACATGATCGCGCCCATCAGCGACGGCACGCTGAAGGTGGTCTGGGTCAGAAACAGCATCCACACGATGCCGGCCAGCGCTCCGGGCAGCGCCATCAGAATAATGAAGGGATCCAGCCACGATTGAAAATTCACGGCCATCAGCAAATAGACCAGCACTACCGCGAAGATCATGCCCAGGCCCAGCCGGTAGAAGGAGCTTTGCATGGTGCTCACCTGGCCGCGCACGTCGAGCGTGGTGCCGCGCGGCAGTTTGGCGGACGCCTGGTTCGCGATCTTGTTGACCGCGTCGCCCACCGAACCCAGGTCGCTGCGGTCCACGTTCGCGTAGACATCGTACACCGGCTGCACGTTATAGTGGTTGACGATTTCCGCCGAAATGGCGCGCGTAACGCCCGCCAGGTTGGAGAGCAACTGCGGCCCGGTAGGCGCTGCCCCCGGATTGCCGAACGCGACGGAAGCCTGGCTGGGGCTGGCCCCCACAGAAGCATTCCCGCCGTTGGCCACGCCGGCCAGCGAAGTGGCCGTGTTCGAATTGAATACGAACGCCGGAGTAATGGGCGTGCGCATCATGGTGTCCAGAGAGTTCATGCGGTACTGAGGCGTCTGCACGGCAACGAAGTAACTGACGCCGGTCTTCCAGTCGAGCCACTGGGTGGGCGCCACCTGACCGCTGGATGCCAGCGAAACCAGCAGGCTGTTGCTGACATCCTTTTGGGTGAGCCCGACCTGCCCGGCCTTGTCGCGGTCCACGTTGATGTCGATCTCCGGCCAGTCCACCACCTGGTGAATGTGGACGTCGGCCGCGCCGGGGACGGCGGCAATCTTCTGCCGAAGGTTCTGCGCGATCTGGTAATTGGCCTCGGCATTCCGGCCGAGTACCTGTACATCGATGGGGGCCGGCAGCCCGAAGTTCAGAATCTGGTTGGTGATGTTGGCCGCTTCGAAGAAGAAGACGACATCGGGGAAAACTTCGTGCAGATGCTTGCGGAGTTTGTCGGTGTATGCCGCGGTGGAGCCGTGCTCTTCCTGGTTGAGGGAGATCAGAATATCGCCGTCGGCCACGCCGAGCGTCGGATTGTCGCCGAATGCCAGATTGAAGCCGCCGTTGGGAATGCCGATATTGTCGATGATGGTATCGATCTCGCGCGGCGGGATCACCTTACGGATCTCGCTTTCGATGTTGGCGAAGACCACTTCGGTCTGCTCCAGGCGCGTGCCGGAAGGAGCGCGCGCGTGCAGGCGCATCTGTCCGGAATCCACCGTGGGGAAAAAATCGCGGCCGATCAGCGGAGCCAGGCAAAGCGATGCCACCACGAAGATGCCGAAAGATACGATCACCGGCCCGCGATGATCCAGGCACCAGTGCAGCAGCGAGGCATAAGAGGTGCGCATCTGCTCGAACCGGCGATTGAACAGATAGTGCGTCTTCCAGATGATGCCTTTGCCGCCGGACGTTTCGCCGTGCTGCCCCTGCGCGTAGAGCTTCACTTCGGAGCGAAGCATGTAATGCACCATGGTGGGGATGATGGTGCGCGAAAGGAAATAGGACGCCATCATGGCGAACACCACGGCTCCCGCCAGGGGAGTGAACAGGTATTTCGCCGCCCCGGTCAGCAGCAGCACCGGAACGAACACGATGCAGATGGAAAGCGTGGAGACGAACGCGGGCGCGGCGATCTGCATGGCGCCGTCGAGCACGGCGCGCACCAGCGGCTTCTTCATGGCCATGTTGCGGTGCGTGTTTTCGATTTCCACGGTGGCGTCGTCCACCAGAATTCCCACCGCCAGCGCGAGCCCTCCCAGCGTCATCACGTTGATGGTGGCGCCCAGCAGGCTCAAGCAGATCAGCGACACCAGAATGGAGAGCGGAATGGAGATGCACACGATCACCGTGCTGCGCCAGCTTCCCAGGAAAATCAGGATCATCAGGCCGGTGAGACATGCCGCCGTGACGGCCTCGCGCACTACTGCATTGATGGCCGCGCGGACGAACAGCGATTGATCGAACAACTGGCGCACGTGCAGTTCCGGCGTGATGCCCGCCAGGATCTTCGGCAGGGCCGCCTTCACGTTGTTGACCACCTCCAGAGTGGACGCCTTGCCGCTACGCAGCACGGTAAGCAGCGCGCCGCGCGTTCCGTTGATGCGGACGATGGCCGACTGTACCGAGTAGCCATCGCGCGCCTGTCCCACATCGCGAATGTAGACCGGCGCTCCGTTAACCACCTTGACCGGCAGGTTGTTCAACTCGTCGAGCACGCGGGGGCTACTGTTCAGCCGGACGATATAATCGATGGCGCCGATCTTGGCGTCGCCGGCGGGCAGAATCAGGTTCTGGTTGGCCAGCGCATTGGACACGTCCACCGGCGAGAGTCCCTTGGCGAAGAGTTGCGAGGGGTCCAGATCCACCATCACCTGCCGGAACTTGCCGCCGTATGGCAACGGCACCGCGGCGCCCTGGATGGTGGCAAGCTGGGTGCGGATGAAGTTCTGGCCCAGGTCGAACAGTTCCTGTTCGCTGAGGGTCTTGCTCTCCAGACCGAGCTGGATGATCGGAACACTGGAGGCGTCGTATTTAACAATGCTGGGTGGGGTAGTTCCCGGGGGGAAAATCTTGAGCAGTGTCTGAGAGATCGCGGTGACCTGTGAAAGGCCCAATTCCACCTTGGCGTTGGGCTGAAAGTAGACACGGGTTACCGAATAGCCGCCGTAGGATTGCGACTCCATGTGCTCGATATCGTTGACGGTGGTGGTCATGGCGCGCTCGAAGATGGTGACCATGCGCTTTTCCATCTCCTCGGCCGAAAGACCGGCGTAGCTCCAGATGATGCTGACTACCGGGATATCGATGTAGGGAAAAATATCCACCGGCATGGAAACGATGGCCGTGGTGCCCAGGATAGCGATGAGCACCGCCATGACAACGAAGGTATAAGGACGCCTAAGGGCGAGTCTGACAATCCACATTACGGTTTATACACATCCCCAGCTACAGAGCTGGCGCTGGTTGGGTTATTAGCTTCTATGATATTCGATGTGCGCGGGATGCGCATGATTCGGGCGGAGCAGGGCGGAGTAGCCCTTTCGAGCTAGTTTGGGCGTTATTTGGCGGCGGGGCCACCTATCGGGTAACGTTGTCGTGGAGCCACCCACTGGAAGTCCATCTCATCGACGGCACATATGAGCTGTTCCGCCATTACTACGCGCTTCCCTCCGCGCGGGACGAGCACGGACGGGAGGTTGCCGCCGTGCGCGGAGTGCTCGCGTCCGTCCAGGGCATGATTCAGGCCGGCGCCACCCACGTGGCAATCGCCACCGATCATGTGATCGAATCCTTCCGCAACGGATTATGGCCGGGCTATAAAACCGGCGAAGGGATCGATCCCCTTCTTCTGGCGCAGTTCCCTCTGCTGGAAGAAAGCCTTTCCGCGGCCGGGCTGGTGGTCTGGCCCATGATCGAATTCGAAGCCGACGATGCGCTCGCGGCGGCCGCGGCGAAAGCAGCCCGGGATCCGCGAGTGGAGCGTGTGATCATCTGTACGCCCGATAAGGATCTGGCGCAATGCGTGCAGGGCGAGCGGGTGGTGCAGTTGAATCGCCGCACGCGGACGGTGTTCGACGAAGCCGGCGTGGTCCGCAAGTTTGGCGTGCTGCCCGAATCGATTCCCGACTACCTGGCGCTGGTTGGCGATGCCGCCGACGGCTATCCCGGGTTGCAGGGATGGGGCGCGAAATCTTCGGCCGCCGTCCTTTCCAAATTCGTCCACCTGGAAGGCATCCCGCCGGACGCCGGCGACTGGCACGTGAATGCCTCCAATGCCGGCTCGCTCGCCGCCACACTCAGGCGCGAGCGCGACGTGGCCTTCCTGTTCCGCACGCTCGCAACCCTCCGAACGGACATTGCCCTATTCGAAAATGTGGACCAACTGAAGTGCGTGGCTTAGCAGGCTTACGCCTGCGCGGCGATGCGCGCCAGCTTCGCGTCGTAGCTTTCGCCGTAAATCGACGGCACCTTCGCTCCCATCGGGCGCAGATACATGGAAAGCTGCCCGCGATGATGTACCGAGTGCTTGATCACAAACCCCAGGAACTCCACTGCCGGCAACTGAAACATGCCCCGGAAGTCCACGATTTTAGCGAGTTGCTCGTTCGAAAGTTCAGTCAGAGCGTGGACGCGTGGTTCGAAGTTCTCCGTATACCACTGGACCAGGTCCGCCGAGTTTTGGATGGTATCAGGCATGGGACGCGGAGTGAATTCGAACGCACCCTTGGCCACAGCTTCCAGAAATCGCATTTCGGTGGCCACGATATGCCACGCCAGATCCAGGGCGCTTTGAGAAATATCGTCCGGACTATAATCCCCTTTATCCAATGGAATGGCCTCGATCACTTTTTGCGTGAGGCGGTGCTCGCTATTCAATCCGGGCAGGTAAACGCTTTGTAGAAGGAAATCAGCTTGATCGGGTTGCATGGTTACCAGCATACCGCGGAGCCTGCGGCAACTTCGTTACATTGGAGTGATGACCGGAGACCTGGGTTACGCGGTTCGGCTTCTGGCGCGAAGCCCCGGCTTCGCCGCTGTTGCCATCTGCACGCTGGCGCTCGCTATCGGCGCCAACACCGCCTTATTCAGTGTCGCCAACGCACTGCTGCTACAGCCTCTGCCTTACTCCGAGCCGGACCGCCTGGTGCTACTGTCCTCGCAAGGCGCCGGTCTCTATACCCGGCAGGGTCCGCTCTCTTACCCGCGCTTCCAGCAGGTGGCAGCGGCCAATCGCTCCTTCCAGGCCGTGGCAGCCTTTGCCCCCGAGGCCTTGAATGTAACCGGCCGGGGGGATCCCGAGCAGATCCCGGGAGTGCGCGTTTCCTGGAATTTCTTCGAGTCCTCGGCGTGCATCCCGCGCTGGGCCGTTCCTTCACCGAGCCGGAAGGGACGCCCGGCGGCGGCCTCGTGGTGATGATCTCCCACTCGCTGTGGAGCCGCCGGTTCGCTTCCGACCCGAACGCGGTGGGCCAAGCTATCACGCTCGATGGCCGGGACTATACCGTCATCGGCGTAACCGGGGAGGGATTCCGCTTCGATTTTCCCGGTCCCCGGCTCGACATCTTCCTGCCCCGCGTTTTTGAGTTGAACGAACTCCAGGCCGCGCAGATTCAGATGGGGGCGGGCTACCTGAACTATGTGGCGCGCCTCCGGCCCGGAGTGAGTATCGGTCGTGCGCAAGCGGAGATGGACGCGCTGGCCGCGCAGTATCGCGCGCAGCGCCCGGGCAGCCCCGACGCCAATTCCTCCATAGCCGTCCATGTGGGCAACCTGCGGGATGAGACCGTATCCGGAGTGCGGGCCGCCATTCTGATTCTGTTCGGCGCGGTTTCGGTGGTGCTGCTGATCGCCTGCGCCAATGTGGCCAGCCTGCTGCTCTCTCGCGCGCTTGGGCGCCAGAAAGAAATCGCCGTGCGTACCGCCCTCGGCGCCACGCGGAGCGGGCTGATCCGGCAACTGCTTACGGAGAGTCTGTTGCTTTCCCTGGTGGGCGGCGCGTGCGGCACACTGCTGGCGTCTTGGGGCACGCGCGCCGTCGCCGCGCTGGCCGCGGCCAGCCTGCCGCACGCGCGGGAGATTCATACCGATGGCTACGTTCTGGGCTTCACCCTGCTGGTCTCCGTGGTGTGTGGTGTGTTCTTCGGCCTGGTGCCCGCGCTCCAGGTTTCCCGGCCGGACCTGGTCGGCACTCTGCGGTCGGAAGGCCGCGGGTCCACCGCCGGACCCCGCCGCAATGCCGTGCGCAATCTGCTGGTGGTCTCGCAGGTGGCTCTCTCCCTGCTCCTGGTCATCGGCGCAGGTCTGCTGATTCGCAATTTCCTGCAACTGCGCAATCTGCGTCTGGGCTTCGATCCCGGCCACCTGCTCACCTTGAACATCGCCCTGCCAACCGCCCGCTACAGCCGCAGCCAGGATGTCGATTTCTTTGCCGAACTCTGCCGGCGGGTGCGTCCGCTTCCGGGGGTCCGCGCCGCCGCGGTCACTTCCTCGCTGCCCCTCAACACCTTGCACCAGTCCCCGGCGCTGCCCGAAGACTATCCCGTGGTGCCACCGGGCCAGCGGCCGCTCTTCAACATTGAAGGGGTCACCCCCGGCTACCTCGATACCATCCGCGCCAGTCTGCTGCGCGGCCGCGACTTCACCGATCATGATGGAGCCAAGGATCCGCCCGTCATCATCGTCAACGAAATTCTGGCGCGCACCTACTGGCCCAATCAAAACCCCATCGGCAAGCATATTCTGGTCGGACGCCAGGTGAATGCCGCCGAGGTGGTCGGGGTCGTGGCCGATATCCGCAATCGCGGCCTCTCGGCCGATGCCAATCCCGAAATTCTCTTCCCGTTCGCCCAGCTTTCCTGGCCATTTATGAACCTGGTGGTCCGCACCCAAAGCGATCCGCACACCGTCGTTCAGGCCGTGCGCGCCCAGGTCGCGTCCCTGGACCGCGATCAGCCGGTCACCGCGGTCCAAAGCATGGATGAGGTGCTGGCCGACGGCGCTTCCCAGCCGCGTTTCACCACCTACCTGTTGGGCGCGCTTGCCGCGACCGCCTTCCTGCTGGCGCTGGTCGGCATCTACGGCGTGATCGCCTACTCCGTGGCGGAGCGGACTCAGGAGATGGGCATCCGCATGGCGCTGGGGGCCAATCGCGCCGATATTCTCCGTCTGGTGCTGCGGCAGGGCCTCCTGCTGGCTCTTATGGGAATCGGCATCGGCCTGGCCGCCGCTCTCGCCCTCACAGGCTACCTGGCCAGCTTGCTGTATCGCGTTTCGGTCACCGACCCCGCCACGTCCGCCGCCGCCCTGCTGTTCGCCGCGATTGCCGTACTGGCCAGCTATATCCCGGCCCGGCGGGCAACTCAAGTCGATCCCGCGGTGACCCTGCGCTAACCGGCGCGCTGCCGCCAATCTGCACGGTCTTTGGCGCAAGTGCTGCGGTCGCCTGCTTTCTGCCATTTCCTCCGGCTGATCGGCCGTTTATCTCTTTCGAACTTGCGGGATCTCAGCATGCCCGGCTGCCTTGCGGGATTCCGAGGCGAACTCTTCCGGAAGGAACTGGAGCAAGGCGCGCACGCGTTCAGAAGAGACTGCGCCCGGTTCAACTGTATTCGATAGCTCTTCGTATACGAGCGCCGTGGCGTCGCGCCAGTCGCCTGAAGGCGCCTCCGCAGGTGACGATTCGGGAGCCGGATCGTAATTCCCGAGCGCCGAGCGTACTCCCTCGATGTGGCTCTGCAACATGGACTCCAATAGATGGCGCGATCGCTCCGGCAGAACCGATGTAATCGTGCGCGGAAAGCGTTGCGCCAGCAACTCAAGCGCCCGTGCGTGCACCAGTGCGTTTGCAGCCGGCGGAATCCTTGGATTTTGGGGTAGTACCTCCGCTCCGCGAATGTCGGCGAGGGCGCCGAGCACATCCGCCAGGTCCGCCGACGAAGTAATGGCTCCAGGCCATCTCCCACTCCTTCCGTTGCCGCTCCGAACCCGCACTCCGCCCGGAGTGTCCTCTACCAGCACCGGTTCGCCGAGGCAGGCACCGGCGGCGTGAAGAACAAACTGGGCCTCGGTAGTACGTTCGGCCAGATTGACCGAAGCGATGCTCACCGGTACCCCGGCCGCTTCGGCGGGTTCCGGGGCAGCTTCAATTGGATTCGCGTACGGCACTTTTCGGATTTCCGGTGTGGGTAGGGCCGCGTCTACTTCATACGGTCGAACGCTCCGAATCACCTTCGCAATCATTTGCAACTCCGCAACTCGTCCGCCGGATTCAAGCCAGATGGACATGCGGCGGGGCTGCAGCGTCGTGCGATCGAAATCGACCGTCAATGTCGCTCGGGCGCCGTTCAAGAGCCGCTCCACCCTGATGCGAATCTGACGGGAGCCGTCCTGACCGCCGATGAATTCGGCGCGTGAGATTGCTCCCTCTCCGCTCATCCACTCGGCAGCTTCAGGCGCGAATGAGACCGGAGCCCAGGAGCGGCTTTCCATCCAGCGCATGAACACGCTCTCCAGATCGTCGAACGTCTCCGGGGTGAGAAAATCGGTGATGTGATCGGAACTCGGATGATGCTCGGTGCGCTGCGTTACGGAACGCGAAACGAGCGGCCTCAGGAGGTACTCCTGGCCCGCGCCGTGGCGCCAAAGTGCTTCCTTTAGACTCCCGTCTTGCGCGGTCCAGCGCGACACAAAACGTCCACTGGCTGCATCGGACCAGATTTGCACCTGGCTGACGGTTGCCTTACGAACCGGTTTAACGTGTTCGACCTGCACCGCCAGAGTTTGCTCCACAGCCTGCTGGTAGAGCTTCCGCTCGAAGTTCCGGGCGCCCGCCAAGGCTTCCGCAGTCAAAACCGGGTTGGCTTGCGAAGATCTCGGCGGCGGCGCAGGTATGATGAGGAAGGCCAGCACAACCACCCCGGTGAATGCCGCTGCGAGTATGGTCGACCGCCTGCGGAGGATTGGCTGCGGCCCCTGCAGTTCGTTTAGTTTTTCGAACCTGCGCAGCCGGCGCCCAAGTTCCAATTGCTGATCGAGACGCCAAAAGGCGCCGGGGTATTCCCACGCCTCTAGGCTCCTGGTAAGGCGCAAGATTTGCTGTTCTTGCGCATGCGCCCGGCTGCGACACTTCCAACACAACTGCAGGTGCCTGCGAACACGAATGCGCCGCCACCAGGAAAGTTCCCCATCCAGGTACGCCAGCAGTTCCGGATCGCTGTAGTGCATCGTGCGCTCAACGGACATGTTTTTCCGCGATCGCGCCCGTGTGGTCCCCGGACCCCAGTCTTCGCAATTTCTTCAGAGCACGAGCGAGGAGTGTCGCCACTGATTTTTCACTGTTCCCGAGTTGCTTCGCGATCTCACGGTATTTGAAGGATTGGAGCCGGAGAAGCACAACTTCCTTTTCGCGTTCGGTCAACACCGAAAGCGTCAAATCGCCTTCATCGGCCGTTTCGGCGAGAACATCCGGCCAACGCGGTTCGGCGGCGAAACGGTCGAGATCTTCGAATGGAGTCAAATCTTCCCCGTGGCGTCCGAGGATCCGCGCCCGCTTCCTGATCTGATTGCGCACGGCTCCAAAAGTCCAGGAGCGCGGATCCCGGATCGTCTTCCCGGAGCGGAGGTCGCGGTAAAGGGCCAGGAACGCCTCCTGAACGATATCGTCGGAAGCCTCTGGCGATCGCGTCATCTGCAGAGCATACCTGACGAGAAATGGTCCCCAGCACGCGAAAACCTCTTCCACCAGCCGCTCCGCTCTTGCCCGTTCCATTCAACCCCACCAGCATTCTCGCCTGTTTGCCCCGGCTTTTCAATGGGTAGATCCGCTTTCGGCGCGGCATAAATAATCTCTCCCGGCTTGTCGGGAAAACGTCGAGGAAGGGTACGTTCATTCAGAGGGTCTTCGGGGTGTAACATCTAAAAACCGCCTCAATGGCCGAAAGGGTGGGCCTTAAAAGTGAACCATGTGAGTTCTCGATGCCACGGCTTCAGCGGAGCCGCTGTGCTGACGCTTGTTCTAGCCGCATGTCTCGGAGTTCCTCGAGCGGGCGCCCAGCAGGACCGCGCGACCATTGAAGGTATCGTAACCGACTCTTCGGGAGCCTTGATCGCCGACGCCCAGGTCTCGGTGGTTCATGTGGAAACCAACGACGAGGTTCTCCTGCGCACGAACGAAACGGGCCGGTACTTCGCGCCGAATCTGCCAATCGGAACGTACCGCGTAAAAGTTTCGAAACCCGGCTTTAACTCGACCATGCAGGATCGGATCCAACTGCAGGCGCAATCGAGTGTGCGCGTCGATCTCAAGCTAACCGTTGGCGATGTCAGTGAAACCGTCACCGTGCAATCGGTTGCGCCCCTGGTGGATGCCTCCACGGCGACCATCTCCGCCACTCTGACGAACCAGCAAGTCGAGGATCTGCCGGTGATCAATCTCGGGGCGAAACGAAACATCGGCCAATGGTTGCAGTTCATGCCGGGAGTCAACAGCTCCACCACCTGGGGCGCTCGCGTGAATGGCGCCAATGGTGGAAATACGGAGGTGTTCCTGGATGGAGCGCCCGCCAGCCAGGGGAATGTACGCGGCGGGTTTCAAGAGACCGGTCCGGACGTGGCTACCGTGGGTGAGTTTAGCATTATCACCAACTCCTTTAACGCCGAATACGGGCGCACCGGGAGCTGGTTGATGAATGTGGTGATCAAGTCCGGAACGAATCAATTGCACGGCAGCGTCTACGATCTGTTCGCCAACGACGCGTTAAACGCTCGATCGTTCTTCCAGGCGAAGCGGGGGAAAGTAAGGCAAAACGATGGAGGTTTTACACTCGGCGGTCCGGTCTACATTCCAAAGGTTTATGACGGACGAAATAAAACCTTCTTCTTTTTCGGGCAGGAGCTCTTTTATTACCGTACGGCCGGCAGCACATCGTTGACTACCGTTCCCACGGCTGCGTTCCGCACGGGAGATTTCAGTAATCTGGCGAATGCTTCGGGAGCGGTCATCCCGATCTTCGATCCCAATAGCACCGTGAGCGATGGAAAGGGCGGTTTCGTCCGGACTCAATTCCCCGGCAACGTCATCCCGGCTTCAAGGATTAGTCCGATCTCCTCGGCCATGGTGCAAATGATGTTGCCTCCCGATCTTCCCGGGCAACAGTTTAACTTTTATCCGCGCGGTGGGACGATCTTCGACAATCGGGTTACCACCATCAAAATCGATCACAACTTCAACCCCCAACACAAGCTGTCGCTCACCACTACGCTGCAGACGCGCCCGGGCGACTATTCCGGCCAGGGATGGGGTATCAATCTGCCGATCGACGGAAGCCAGGATCCCAAGAATGTGCAATCTTTCGATGCGCGCGTGAACTACGATTACATCATTCGGCCAAATCTGCTGAACCATCTGGTCCTGGGTGGCGACGGGATGAACAATCACGCGCTTACGGTCGGCTTGGGCCAGGGGTGGGACAGCAAGCTCGGCATCGCCGGACTGCCAAACGACCCGGGCATGTTTCCGGTAGTCAATTTTGGCGGCGGCACGGCTTCGCCACTGGGATTGGGCGGATCGAATTACTCAAACAACGTAAGCTCCCGCCTGGATCTAACCGAGAACCTATCCTGGATCGTCGGCCGCCACACCTTGAAGTTCGGGTTCAATATCATTCGGGAACGTTATAAGGACTTTGAGGGAGGAGGAGCTTCGGGAGTATTCGGTTTCACCAATCTGACCACAAGCCAGCCGGACTCGAGCAATTTTAATCAATGGGGGAGTTCTCTTGCGAGTTTTCTGCTGGGATCGGTAAACAACACCAACACTACGACCATTAGCGACTTGGGCTGGCGGATAAACTATCAGGCGTTCTTTCTGCAGGACGAGTGGCGTGCGAACTCACGCCTGACGATCTCCTATGGCGTCCGGTGGGAGCGGTACCCCGGAATCTATGAAGAACACGACCGTGCGACTTCGTTCGATCCTAACACTGCAAATCCCGCAGCCGGCGGCATTCCCGGCGCGCTGATCTTCGCCGGCTCCGGCCCTGGTCGGGATGGTCGCAGAGCGTTTGCCAATACCTGGCAGGGGTTTGCGCCCCGCCTTGGCATCGCGTATGAGCTGAATCCGAAAACGGTCATTCGAGCTTCCGGGGGTATGTTCAATGCACCCGGAATGACGCAGCGGATCGACGCTACCGGCTTTACGGCAACGCCCAGCTTCAGTTCGCCGGATAGCTACACGCCGGTCTATAATTGGGCGAATCCCTGGCCCCAAAATTGGAACCGGCCGCCTATTCTGAATCCTTCGTTCGCAAACGGGCAGGGCGTTGCGGCGATCCTTCCTGGCGCCGCCCGGCCTCCGCAGATTCTCACTTGGACGTTCAGCGTCCAACGTGAACTTGCGCATTCTACCGCCGTGGAAGCAAGCTACATCGGCAGCGACTCAACGCATCTCGAACTCGGCGGCAATCTAACCACTTATATGAACGTCCTGAATCCCGCCTACCTTTCCCGTGGCAGCTTGCTCAATCAATCGATCACTTCATCCGCCGCTCAGGCGGCCGGTTTTGCCCCGCCGTTCGCCGGCTTCACGGCACTCCCCAACACTACCGTGGGCCAAGCCCTGAGGCCGTTTCCTCAGTACACCAACATCACGATGCCATACTCCCCGGAAGGAATCTCCAATTACAACGCGCTACAGCTAAAGTTGACCCAGCGACTTTCCAAGGGCCTCACGCTCCTGGCTTTTTACACCCGGTCGAAATTGATGACTAACGACGATGTTGCTCCCATCGATCTCGGAGAGGGCGCAGGCAGCATTCAAAATCCACTGAACCGGCGGGGCGAGTATTCGGTCAGCCAGGACGACTATCCCAATTCGGCCCGCGTGACGTTCACGTATCAACTGCCTTTCGGGCCGCGCGGACAGTTTCTCAAGCAGGGTGGCTTGGTGGGCCGGCTGGCGGGCGGATGGGAGCTTGCCGGGTCCGTCTTAAGGCAATCCGGGCCGCCTCTTTCAATCAGCGGCAACTCCAGCCTCTCCCAGTTCGGGTACCCGACTGTCCGCGCGAGTTATGTCTCGGGTCAGAGCGTCTACGGCACGTATGCGGGCAGTTTCAATCCGGCCGTTGCCCGCTATCTGAACTCCAACGCGTTCTTCAATCCGGCCGCTTTCCAGTTGGGCAACGATGGACGGGTCCTCAGTTGGGTCCGCGGGCCGGCAGCAAACAGCGAGGCATTGTCCCTACAGAAAAGCATCACGGTCACCGAGCACGTCACGTCCGTGCTTCGCGCCGACGCCACGAATCCGTTTAACATCGTACGATGGAGCAATCCCAACACAAGTATCACCAGTGCAAGCTTCGGCGTCATCAGCGGATCTCAGACAGCGCGAGTCGTTCAGCTCTCTCTGACGGTGAGTTTCTAGGACTTCCATGAACAGACGGGAGTTTGCACGTCTCTTATCGAGCGGTGGAATCATGATCGCCGCCGCGGCGCTCGATGCCCAGTCCGGCACACCGCGGTTTTACTTCGCCGATGGTTATCACGGAGGCGCCAAAGGTCACATGCCGCCCGGCGCCTGGCGCGACATCCTGAACACCATGCGCGAGATCCAGCAGTGGAAGTTGGGCCTCGATATCGAGCCTGAATCGTGGGACGCTCTCCTGCGGGACGATCCGGAATCGTATCGTGAGTTGCAGGCCGACCTGGATAGCTCGGTCGGGATGCCGCGGATTGAAATGCTGGGTGGAACCTTCTCTCAGCCGTATGGATGGGCTGTGAACGGCGAGAGTAATATCCGTCAGTTCGTCAGGGGCATGCGGATGATCCGCCACCACTTTCCCACGACGGTTCTCGAAACCTATGCGGTTCAGGAGCCTTGCTGGGCCAGTTGCCTGCCTCAGATCCTGCGTTCACTCGGCTTCACCGCGGCTGTCCTGAAGGATCCCGGAACTGCATGGGGGGGTTATTCGGCCGGCTTTGATGCCGACGTCGTTAACTGGGTAGGGCCGGATGGTACACCGATTCCTACAGTCCCGCGCTACGCCTGCGAAGATCTCAAAAAGGTATACGAAACCGAATCGGGAAATCCAACCCCGGAGTTCGCGCGGAAATGTGTCGCGCACGGCATCCCGCATCCGGCTGGAACTTACTTGCAGGATCTCGGCTGGGCCGCCAAACCCAAAGCCTCAGCGGACTTCATACAGTATGTCACCTGGCGAGAATACATCCATCAGATTGCCGATCCCCCTACCCACGACTGGAAGTTCGGCATTGAGGATATTCTGACCACGCTGCCGTGGGGAGAGAAGACCTTGCAATTGGTGGCCCAGCAGGAGCGGTCGGCGGAAAATCGCATTCTGATTGCGGAGAAGATGGCTGCTATCGCCTGGATGGAAGCACGAAGTCCCTGGCCGGAGACGGAACTCGTTGAAGCTTGGGACGACTTGCTCTGGGCTCAGGGGCACGACCCGTGGATTACAGCGACCACCAGGACCGGACGCCAGGCATGGGCGTTTCAAGTAGGCGCCGGGACATTGCAAACGGAAGAGAGCGCCAACTCGATTATTGATAATGCTTCCCGGATTCTGGCCACTGGGAGCGTTGCTCCTGCTCCACCGTCAAAAGGTCTGGCGACCCAGTGGCTGCGTGTGGTGAACACGCTCGCAAGCGCGCGGGAAGAGGTCGTGGAAATCAATTTCGCGACCGATAGGGGAACCCGCTCCATTCGGGTCTACGACGCTGAGGGCCATGAGATACCGTGCCAGATCATTCCCACCAGAAGGTATTCGTCGCCGGGCGCGCGAGGCGATGCCAACCGGAGAAACGGGACACTGGACCGGAGCCTTTCCGCCGGCGAATCGCTAAACGCGTCCACGATTTTGTTGCGCGCGCGAGTGCCTGCGATCGGATCGGCCTTTTACCGTATCGAGCCCGTGTCCGTCGACGCTGCGAACAAGCCCTCCGGTTCGACCAGCGCCCTTGTCGCCGAGAATGGGACGATTCTGCTGGAAAGCGATCTCTATCGTCTACGCATCGACCCTGCGCGCGGAGGCGCGATCACCGAATTCTTTGCGAAGAATCTCGGCAAAGAGTTCTGCGATCCGGCCGCCGAGCGAGCGTTCAACGAATATCGGGGATATTTCATCGCGCAGAAACAGTGGCGAAGCAGCACGGAACAACACGCGAGTGTCGCCATCTTGGAAAGTGGTCCGCTACAGGCTCGCGTGCGCATTTCCGCCCAGGTGGGAGGCGTCCCGTTTCAGACCATGATTACGCTGGCCGAAGGCCGGCGCCGCATCGACTTTCAGGTCCGCTTCAACTATGAGCAGGAAACATGGATTGGAGATCCGTGGGACATCAAACCTGAGGAGCGCCGAAGCGAATCCCGTCGATCTCAGAACGATGGCCGATGGAAGCTGCAGGCGTTCTTTCCTGTCGGTCTTCGGAATCAGTCTATTTATAAGAATGCTGCTTATGACGTTTGCAAGAGCCGGAATGCCGATACCTTCTTCCAGAGATGGGATGAAATCAAACACAACATCGTCGTGAATTGGGTGGACGTGTTCGAGGAACGCAGCAAGACCGGACTTGCCGTCCTCTCGGACCACACCACTGCCTACACACACGGCCCGGACCATCCTTTGGCCCTGGTACTCGGCTGGGGTTGGGAAGGCGGTTTCTGGTGGGGGAAGCGGCCCTTGCAGGGAAACACCCAGATCAATTACGCGCTGATTCCGCATCAGGGACTCTGGGACGAAACGGGTATCTGGGAAGAAACTGCGCGGTGGCACGAGCCGTTGGTGCCATTCCTGCTCCAAGGCACACCGCCTGCGAACACCAATGCGCGTTCGTTGATTCGGATTGATGCCTCTGGTATTGAGGTGCCTACTATTCAGATGGATGCAGAGCGCGCGCTCGTGCGACTGTTCAACGCGGCGGGACCTGAGTCCGAATTTGCGGTCTCTTTTCTGATGCGGCCGTCCCGGGTGGACGTTGTGGAGTTGAGCGGCAAAGCCGTTCGTGAACTTCCGGTGCGGCGCGACCCGGAAGGCCGTTATTCCGTGAGGCTCGCGATGCCGCGATTCGGCATCCGGACGCTCCGCTGCGATCTCGACAAAATGCGGAACGGGTAGCGGAGATGCGCGGCACATGCTTTCTGGGGTTCTTCCTGCCCAGTCACCGTGTACGCCAAGCCCAGGTCCGACGGGATGGCGCCTGCTACCAGCAGAAAAATACCGCAAACGCTGCGCATAGCAGCCCAAATATACGGCCCTGCGCCGTGGCACACTGGAAGTTCCATGACGCCCCTGGTTCAACGAGCGCCCGGCCTTTCCCGTGAAGATGCCGCCCGAATCGCCCGCGAGCTTTACGGCGTGCGCGCGGACGCCGAACCGCTGCCCAGCGAGCGCGATCAGAACTTCCGCCTCGGCGAGTACGTTTTGAAAATCGCGAACGGCGGGGAGCCTTTCGAGATTCTCGACATGCAGACGAAGGCGCTTCAACTCCTTGCCGCGGCTGAGACGGATCTCACGTGGCCACGCACCGTGGGGAAGATTGAACAGGCCGGCGGCCACTACGTCCGCTTGCTCACTTGGGTGAACGGTGTCTGTCTGGCCGACATTCATCCGCATGACCCCGAACTCCTGGCTTCGTTGGGACGCGCGCTGGCGCAAACGGACAACGCGCTGCAATCGTTCTCCCACCCGGCCGCGCATCGTACCTTCTATTGGGATCTGGCCCAGGCTCCCCTGGCGCGCCGGCACCTGCCGCTGCTGCCGGCCGGCCGGCGCGGGCTGGTCGAACCCCACTTCGATGCCTGGGAGCGCGTGCCGTGGGGCTCGCTGCCGGCGAGCATCATTTACGGCGATGCCAACGACTACAACGTGCTCGTCACCGGCGGCCGTGTTACTGCCCTGCTCGATCTCGGCGACATGGTCCACACCGCCACCGTGTGCGATTTGGCGATCGCCCTGGCTTACGCGATGCTGTCGAAGGCGGACCCCATCGCCGCCGCGGCCCACGTGGTAGCGGCATACCACCGGGTGCGCCCGCTCAACGCGGCGGAACTCGATGCGCTCTTCCCGCTAGCCGCCGCGCGGCTCGCCATGAGCGTCTGCTACGCCGTCTGGCAGCACTCGCAAGCGCCGCAGAATACATACCTGAATATTTCGAACGCCCCTGCCTGGCAATTGCTGGAGAAACTCGCGGAGATGCCGGCTGGCTGGCCCTCCGAAGTGTTCCACCATGTCTGCGAACCCGAAGCCGATCTGCTTGGAGCGCGGCGCCGCACCATTGGTCCTTCGCTCAGCCTCTCCTACGACAGGCCCCTGCATATCACGCGCGGCTGGAAGCAGTTCCTCTACGATTCCACCGGACGCGGATACCTGGACTGCGTGAACAACGTCGCTCACGTCGGCCATTGCCACCCGGCCGTCACCTCTGCCGCCGCCGCACAGATGGCGCTGCTCAACACCAACACCCGCTATTTGCACCGCAAGCTGACTGACTACGCCGAGCGCCTCACCGCCACGCTGCCCAACCCGCTCCGCGTGGTCTACCTGGTGTGCAGCGGCAGCGAGGCGAACGAACTGGCCCTGCGGCTGGCGCGCGCCCACACCGGGCGACAGGGCGTAATCGTGGTCGATACGGCCTACCACGGCAACACCAATGCGCTGGTCGAGATCAGCCCTTATAAATTCAACGGCCCCGGCGGACGCGGCCGGCCGCCGCACGTGCAAGTGGTCCCGATGCCCGACGTCTATCGCGGCGTACGGTACGCGGGAACGGTGGCCGAGGCGGCAGCGGCCGGAAACGCGGGCGCTTTCCTCTGCGAATCGGCCCTGGGATGCGGCGGCCAGATCATCCTGCCGCCGGGCTATCTGCGCGACGCCTTCGCCGCCGTACGGCAGGCGGGGGGAGTATGCATCGCCGACGAGGTGCAGACCGGCTTCGGCCGCGCCGGCTCGCACTTCTGGATGTTCGAAACCCAGGACGCGGTCCCGGACATCGTGACCATGGGCAAGCCCATCGGCAACGGCCACCCCATGGGCGCCGTGGTCACGACGCGCGAGATCGCCGCGTCTTTCAATAACGGCATGGAGTACTTCAATACCTTCGGCGGCAATCCCGTCTCCTGCGCCGTGGGGCTCGCGGTGCTCGACGTGATTCGCGAAGAGGGCCTTCAGGAAAATGCCCGCATCGCCGGCGAGTACCTGATGGCGGGACTGCGCGACATGGCCGGCCACGATCCGCTCATCGGCGATGTGCGCGGCCAGGGCCTGTTCATCGGGGTCGAACTGGTCCGCGATCGCGAGACGCGCGAACCGGCGGCTTCGGAAGCCTCGGCGCTGGTCAATCGCATGAAGGACCGCGGCATCCTGCTCAGCACCGACGGCACCCATCACAACGTGATCAAGATTAAGCCGCCGATCGTCTTCTCCCGCTCGGACGCCGATCTCTTGGTGCGCGAATGGTCAAAGGGATAGCGCCTGTTCCAGGTCTGCGATCAGATCGTCCGCATGCTCCAGGCCAATCGAGCAGCGCAGCAGGGTGTCCGGCGTTTTGGTTCCCCGCCCCTCCACCGACGCGCGATGCTCGATCAGACTGTGGGCGCCGCCCAGGCTGGTCGCCCGAATGAATAACTCGCAGCGCGCCACCACGCTCATGGCGCGGACACGATCTCCACGCACCTCAAAGGACAACATGCCTCCGAATGCCGACATCTGGCGCGCCGCGATCTCGTGTCCGGCGTGGCCGGGCAGCCCGGGATAATGCACCCGTTCCACCTGCGGATGCGCGCACAGCCAGCACGCCACCCGCATGGCGTTTTCCGAATGGGCCCGCACGCGGTAGGCCAGCGTATCGATGCCGCGATGCGTCAGCCAGCAATCGAACGGCGAAGGCACCCCGCCCCCGTAATGCTGAGCCTTGCGGGCCCGCTCGAACAGGTAATTGTCGTGCCGCGTGATCAGGACGCCACCCACCACGTCGCTGTGCCCGCTGATGTACTTGGTGGTGGAGTGTGCCACCATGTCGATACCGCACTCGAGCGGCCTCTGGAGCACCGGCGTGGCGAAGGTGCCGTCGCATACCGTCATCACGTTCGGGCCGGCCGCGCGCGCAATCTCCGCGATCGTTTCCAGGTCCGTAATCTTCATCAGCGGATTCGAGGGCGTCTCCACCCAGATCAACCGCGTCTCGGGCCGCAACGCCGCCTTCACCAGGTCCGGCCGGGTCATGTCCACGTAGCTGGTCTGGATGCCCGCCTTGGCGAACACCACGCCAATCACGTTCCGCAGGCCCCAATAGACGTCGTCCGGCGCCAGGATGTGGTCGCCCGGTTCCAATCCCTGCACCACGGCGGTGGCCACCGCCAGGCCGGAAGCGAAACACAGCGCCTCTTTGCCGCCCTCCAGGTCCGCCAGGCAGACTTGCAGGGCGTGACGATTGGGATTGTCCTCGCGCGAATAGCTGTAGCCGAGCGGATATTCGCCGGTGGGACTGCGCTCGAAGGTGGTGGAAAGGTGAATGGGAGGGGTGACGGCGCCGGTGCCGGGGTCGATCCGGCGTCCGGCGTGGATGGCCCGGGTTTCGATTCTCATCACTGCCAGTGTATCCCGTCGGGTGAAATGCCCCACCCACACCCTGTTAACTGTTGAGTTTCACCTCTTGTTTTCTGCTACTTAGGGCTGGCAGGAGAATTGCAATCCCGGTTGTATATGGCATACGTAATTACGGATACCTGTACCAAAGATGAACTGTGCGTGCAAGCCTGCCCGGTGGATTGCATCCATCCGAAGCAGGATGAAGGCGGCTTCGCAGATGTGCCCCAGCTTTATGTAAATCCGAACGATTGCATCGATTGCGGGGCATGCATTCCGGTCTGCCCGACCAACTCCATTTACACTCTGGAAGAACTTCCGGCCGAGTTCGCCAGCTTCGCCGAACTCAACGCGAATCACTACAACTAAACCGTGGGACAGACGATCGGTTGATGTCGTCTGTCTTGCTCTTTCTTCACTGCACGTCGAGCCGCCACTCAAGCCTCGTCAGGAAGACAGGACCTCCCGTGGAACAGCAGCAGCCGGCAGCGTGAAGCCGGAATAAGGGATCACCGCGACCCGCGACCCCGGCCCCGCCTGCCGTACAAGCCTGGCCAGAACCGCCTCGTGTTCCGCCGGTGAGACCGGAGTGAAATGGCAGCGCCGCACGAATTCCGCCTCCAGGCTGGAGACCAGATGTACCTTGTACAAGCGCCCCAGCCGCGCCACCCAATAAGCCTTATGTCCGCCCACGACAAACTCGCGCGAGAGGGCTTCGCGCATCTCGAAATCGTCGCGGTAGCGGTGCACATACTCTTCGAAAGACCCGATGCCCGCTCCGTTCGGGCACTCCGCATAGAATAAAATGGCGCCGCCCGGACGCAGTGCCTGGCAGGCATTCTCCAGGCCTTTATGCGCTTGCCGCAGATCGATATCCAGGGGAAAGCCGCCCGCCGACGCGATCGCCAGATCGTACGGCGCTGGAACGTCCACGCGCAACATGCGGTCCACGGTGCGGCATCCTTCGCGGTGCGCCAGATCGTAGTGGCCCGCCACCACGCGGATCAACTTGCCATCGGGACTCAACACCACGTTCACCAGAAAATCGGGATCGGCCATGCGGCAGGCCTCCAGCAGATCCTCGTGAGCGGGATTGCCGTCCAGTTGTCCCGACCGGCAGCGCGGATCGAAAATCATCCGGTGATTGAAAGTTGTCGTGCGAAACCCCGCCACCCCCGGCGCCAGGCTTTTGCGCCCGCCCGAATAGCCGGCGATCAAATGATAGATGATCTCGCCGGTGAGAATGATGCGGTCCGCATCCCACACCTCCCGATTGATCTCCACCCGGTTGCCGAAGCTGGTCGTGCCGATCTCCACCAGGCCGGCGTCGTCGGTGGCGTTGTGGTCGAAGCATCGAATGCGCGCGTGGATCTCCGCGCCCGCGATCAGCCGGCGCTCCTCCTCGGTTTGCCGCCGGTGGATGCCCAGCGCGAACACGATGAAAATGTCCTTGTCGGGAATCCCTGCCGCGTTCAGTGTCTCGACAATCGGCGGCAGCATCAGGTCGGTTCGCGTCAGGCGGGTGATGTCGTTGACCACGATCGCCACCCGTTCTCCCGGCCGCACCATCTCGCGAAGCGGCGCGCTCCCGATGGGATGCTCGAGTGCATCCATGACAGCACGCGTCTCATCGCCGATCGGGTCGCCGGCGCGGGGCACAAGCCTGTCGCCTGCCACGCGAACGGGCAAGCGGGCATTACCGTAGAGCAGGTCGCAACTCGGCGGAGAGATCAAGCTCATCCCGATTCTACCAAGGCAGGCCCGCCGGTCTTTCGGATACCATGGGTGCTTGGCAGCCAAAACTACAGCGCTCTCGGAAATTGCCCTGTTCGCGGCCCTCAGCGAAAGCGAACTGCAAGGACTTGCCCAACGCGCTGTCGAGAAGCGGTACGCTCCGGACGAAATGCTCTTTTGGGAAGGAGAGGAGTGCGCCGGCATGTTCCTCATCGTTCAGGGGAGCGTCAAGATCTTTCGGACATCTCCGGGCGGGCGCGAGGTGATGCTGTCGATTGAATCCGCGCCCGCATCCGTGGCCGAACTGCCGCTGTTCGACGGCGGACCGTACCCGGCATCGGTTCGAGTAGTGGAACCGGTGGTCTCTCTGTTTATCAACAAGAACGACTTCCAACAGGTCTGCCGCCAGTACCCCGAGGTCGCCTTGAAAGTTCTTGCCGTGGTAGGTCGCCGGCTGAGGCACCTCGTGGGCCTGGTGGAAGCCATGACCTTCGGCAGCGTCACACAGCGCCTCGCGCGTCTGCTGCTCGACGCCTCGAAAGGCGCGGGCGCCGCGACCTTCGATCTCCCCCTGACCCATCAGGAACTGGCGTCGCGCCTGGGGACCGTTCGCGAGGTAGTCTCGCGGAATCTGGCCCGCTTTCGGGCACAGGGTCTGATCCGGATCCAGGACCGGCAGGTTGAAATCGTGAACCGGGCGGGACTCGAGCAGGAGGCGGAGGCCCACGCTTGAGCCGCTACGCCCAGGGCTATCGCTTTTCCAGCGCGATGGCGCGTGGAAACAGAATATTGTTCTCCAGATGGATATGCACGTGTAAGTCCGCTTCCAGCACTTGCAGCCCCTCATAAAGCGCTCGAACCGTGCTGCACGCGTACGAAGGCAGGTTGAAATCATTGGTCAAGGTGCGGATCTCGCTCAGGCCATCGCCCGCTTTCACGTGCTCACGCTCCATCATCGCGATCGGGTTGGCGATCGATCCGAAAGGAACCGGGGGCATCGGCCGGCCCTGGACCTCGGCGCGCCCGTACTGCTCGATAAACGGAAACAGGATCGCTTCCTCTTTATGCAGGTGCATTTCCAGTTCGGCGCGCAACGCAGCGAACACCTCCGCCATGCGCGGAAGCACCTCCGGATCGCGAGCGCCGTGGACCGATACCACCTTATCCAGGCGGTGGCCCAACACAGGCAGGTCCAGTTTCAGGTACGCGTGGTGAGTTGCCACGATGTGCTTCACCAGTTCATCGAGCGGCGCCGTCCGCCAGTCCCTGGCAGCCGCGCTGGCGACCTTGGCCTCCTCGATTTCTCGCAGGATGGTCCCCGGCTTGATCCCCCTCGCGAGGCAAGCCTGCTCCAACGGCTGCTTCCCGCCGCAGCAGTAGTCCAGGCCGTGCTGTTCCAGAATGCCGGTGGCGCTCAACGAGGTGGCGGCCAAGTCGGCCAAAGTCATGGTAGTTGTCATCGGGTCTCCTTATTTGCCTTCTGACTGATGTTGACGCTTTGGCCGGCCCCGGTCAGTGACTCCCGTCACGCGCCCGTCGCGCGCCGTCGTGCACGAAGAATCATCACGGGCAAACTCCCAGGTAGCCTGCTACCGCGCCTATCCCGAGGACAAAGGCCGGGTGCCACCGAAGGCGCGTCAGCAGGACGAATGACACGCCCGACAAGATGAGACCGCGCCAGGATGCCAGTCCGGCGGGACCGAGCAACACGGCAGCGGCGAAGATCAAGCCCGTCACCGCCGGGTTGATCCCATTCAGGAAGCGGCTGGCGCGAGGATCGCCGCGGAAGCGCGCGTATTGGCGGCTGATGAAGAGCATCAGTGCGACGCCGGGAGCGAACAGTGCAACGGTCGCGACCAAAGCCCCGGCAACGCTTCCGACGCGATATCCGGCGAAGGTGGCAAGCACCGCAATGGGTCCGGGCGTCAGATTGCTGATGGCCACGCCGTCCAGGAATTCCCGCGGAGTCAACCAGTGAAGCTCTGTGACCAGGTGATGGTGGAGCACCGGCACCAGCACAAACCCTCCTCCGAAGAACACCAGACCAATCTTCAGAAACGTGGCCGCGATACCGAACAATGACGCCACGGCCGGAAGGCTCATTTGTGCGATAGCAAAGGCCGATCCGGATGGGGGCCTCACCGGGTCGGTAGCGGCAGCCTCGCCGCCCCCGCGAAGCAACAACCCCGCTGCCCCGGCCGCCAGCAGGACCCAGATCGAATTCAGCCTGGCAATGCCCGCCGCTGCCGCCGCCACCGCAATGATCCACGCCGGCGGTGTCCGCACCACTTTGCGGGCAATGCTCCATCCGGCACTGCAGATCAGTGCGATCACAACGGGCCCCAGCCCCGCGACTATCCCCTGCAGAGCCGGGATCGAGTGATACTCGAAGTACAGGTAAGAGAGCCCGATGACCAGCGCCACCGATGGCGCCAGGAATGCGACGGCGCAAAGCAGGCCTCCCTGCGGCCCATAAAGCCGGTAACCGATGAAGATCGCCGCGTTTGCCGCAAACGGTCCAAGAATTTGCCCCAGAGCCACTCCATGAACGAATTCGTCCACGCTGAGGAGCCGGCGTTTGTGCGCGAACTCCTGTTCCATCAGTGCGATTACGGCCATTCCTCCGCCAAAGCCGACGCTGCCGATCTTCAGAAACGCCAGCAGCAGGCGTTCGAGAGAAATCGAATCTTCGCGCGGCATGGAACTCATCGCCCGTTACCGTCTCTCGAAGAACAGGAAGTATTGATACGGCAGCGTGCTCATGCGTTTTGCCAGGGCGAAGCCGGCCTTCTGAAGCTCTCCGATGACTTGCCGGTCCGAGAGTTTCATCGATGGCGGAGGGCCGATCGGGAGAGGTCGCTCATAGAAATCAATGACCACAATACGCCCGCCTGGTTTCAAAACCTTGGCGAGTCTGGCAAAGTACGCCGGCCGGTTCGCTATGTGGTGGAGCACGTCACAGAAGAAGATCATATCGATTGACTGCTCCGGCAGGCGAGGGTCATCCGGTGCGGAGAGAACCGTCACCAGATTCGGGGGCGCCTTCTCGCGCACGATCGCAAGCAGCTTGTCATCTATATCGACCGCATAGACTTTCCCCGCGTGAAAAGCAAAGCGACGAGCGAAATATCCGGTCCCCGCCCCGATATCCGCTACCGCATCGGACGGTTTCAGATCCAGAGCCATGACCACATCGTGAGGTTTCTGCCATTCATCGCGCGAAGGATCCTCCAATACCTTCGCGTACTCACCCGATGAGGGAGGGTGGTGCTGATGGGCCACTTGCCCCAGCGCCACAACTGCAAGAGTCAACATCCATGCGTAACGTTTCATAATTGCCCTCCTTGACCGCTCCGAATACCTGTCGCGCGGCGTGCATCGCTATTTGTTCTATGGCCACACGGTCCGCTTTCACCCCCAGCGAACGCAAGGTCACCAGGAACTCCCGATGATTGCGTTCTCGCCGGTACGCCGGCTCTCGCGGCGGATGTTTCAGCACCGCGCCGGCAAGGTCATAATCGAAGTCAACCAGCAACGTCCCGTGGACCAGCACCGCCTTCCACCGCCGGGCTTGCGCGTTTCCGGAAATTTTTCGGCCCTCCACCGCGACATCCGACGTCCCTTCCGGTCTTCCCGCCACGCCGAAGCCCGCCAGGATCGCGCAAATCAGTTCTATGCCCGGACGGAAGCAGGCCTTTGGGTCCAGGCTCGCGGGCGCCGGCGTCACCAGCGAGTAGTTCAGCACATCGCCCGTCTGGAGAACGCTGCCTCCGCCCGTGGATCGTTGGAGCACGTCTACGCCGAGTCTGGCGCACGCCCCGGCGTCCACCACTTGTTCCAGCCGCTCGCTGGAACCCATCACCACCGCCGGCGGACCGCCCCACCAGAACCGCAGGCGCTGAAGTGCCGTCGCCCACGCCCGGCGCGCGGCTGTATCGTCCATGGCGAGGTTCCCGGCGACGGTCGGCGCCGACCAGAATACCAGTTCCATCATTTCGCCGGCTGGACTCCGATCCTGAAGTCCTGGTACGCCGCAAGCAGAGCACCCCGGTAGCCGGCTTCTTCCTCCGGCGCGATGCGGTGATAGATTCTCACGGCGTCGAGCAGAGCGCCACAGCCGCCGGCGTCCGCGGGAATGCTGCGTTCGGCGCATTGCCCAAAAATGAGCGCCAGGCCGGGGATCCGCACGGTAGCTCCCTCGATGGTGAGTGTTCCGCCCGGCACCGGGCCGGCGCACGAACACTGCGCCCCGCTCGCCACGGCCGCCGCGCCATCCGGCGATTCCGTCTCCGAAAGTATGGTGTCGACTTCGGCGGCAATCCGCTCCGCAACCGCCCACACCGCTTCCTGGTCCGGCCGGGAAGCGTTCCCCGACGAACGCTGACAGCCCGCAGCCTTTGTGCCGAGGATGTCGGCTACCACCAGCGAGGAATGGACCGGGCCGCTGTGCTCTTCGGTGCCCCACTTGGCGCACAGCTTGTCGCACCCGTCGATCGTGATTGTAGGATGCGTCTTGGCGAAATTCCGTTCGGCTTCATTTCCGGCAAGGAACAGCGGCAGGCAAAGCGTGACGGTCGCCTCGGGCCGCAGCAGTTCCAGAACCCGGCGCGTCGCCAGGCGCGAAATCGTCCCTTCGGGAATCGCTTCGCCGCTGCACGAAATGATGCCGACCTTGGAGATTCCCGCGCTCATCGAATCACCTCCCCGGCGTCACTCAGGCTTGCCGCTTCGCAGGCGACCGACGCGGCTATCTCACGTGCGATGACCCACCCGTCATCGGTCAACGCGGTCGCATTGCCGGGCTTTGCGCCGCGGTGATTCTTGAAAGCCTCCGCCACCTGCACCGCCCTGGCCACCCGCCCGCCGGCCATGGCCACGTTCTTTTCCGCACAGGCCTTGGCGCACCCGTCAATGGTAATGCAGGCATGGCTTCGCACCGCCGCCACCGCGTCCGGGTCGCCCTTCACCAACAACGCCAGACACAGCGTATCGGTCCGGCCGGCGGCACACTCGTCGGTCACCAGGTAGGTGGCTTCGCGACTCATCAAACCGTGAACTTTGCCGATCCCGCTACACGGGATGACCAGCACGGGACTCTGGGTAGATGTATTTCCCATCCGACTGTTCCTCTCTTATTCCTCTGCCGCTTTCCGCTGGACGATCCCGGCATACGCCGCCGCATCCACCAGCAATTCCTGGTCTTCCGGCCAATGCGTCAACTTCACTTCCACCAGCCACCCCGCGCCGTAAGGATCTTCATTGACGAGCGCGGGGTTGTCGATCGCGGCGCGATTCACCGCCGTCACATTCCCGCCAACCGGCGAAATGATCTCAAACACCGCCTTGGCCGATTCCAGACTACCCAACTCGCCGAACTGCTCCACGCCCGAGTCCACCTTCGGGGGGTCGAAGTAACTGACATCGGTCAGCTTCTGCTGCATGTAGTCGGAGATACCTACTCGCGCCACGCCATCCGACGCGCGTACCCAAACGTCGTTCTCATTGAACAGGTAATCCACTACGGGAATGCGGAATTCGAACTTGTCGTGCGTCACCGCCAGATATTCCACCGGCGTCTCAAATTCTGCCGCCGGCTCCCCGGCAACCGCCGGCGCGCTCAGGTTGCGGACCAGTTCCTCGACGATCCTCCGGGCCAAAGCCACACCATTTGGCCCCAGCGCCAGCGTCGATTCCAGCGCCTGTCCCGAACCTTTCACGGCATCCGATACCAGGACCTTCCGCTCCACGTTCGCCTTCAGTTGGCTGGCGAGCCTGGTTGCGCACCGCGTCGAACATCCGTCCACCACCGTTACCGCACTATCGGCGAGCGCCTTGCGGTAACGCGCCGGCGCTCGATTCAGCAGGACGGGGCAGATGATTTCAGCCCCAGTCGCCTCCGCGCCGCGGATCGCCACCTCCCGCGCCACCGACCCCTCCGGCTTGTCCAGCCCATTGCACGACAGAATCGCTCGTTTCATTTGCTGCTTGCTCCCTCCCGGATCTGTTTGATCCGGGCAATGGTTTCCGGCTTGCCAGGGAACGAGAGCGCATCCGGACCGCACGTCTTCGCGCACGCCCGGCAGAACACCACGCAGTTGGCCGGGTTCGCAATCGCCAGGGGACGGTCGCCCTCGCGCCGCTCGAAAACATGATGCGGGCAGAACGTATCGCACTCCATGCAGAAGGTGCACTTATCGTAGTCGATGGTGGGGAACCAGGGAATCTGATCCCGGGGGACTCCCATGAACGTTGTCTCAGCCATCGTCTTCCACCCCCATCGCGTGCAGCGCCGAGGCGACTTTCTGGATCGCGTCGTCAGTGGTCATGTCCCGAATGTCCAGCGGGGTCATGTCACGCTTCACATCCAGCCCCTTCTCCGCAAAGGCGTCGCGGAACATCTTGTATTGCATGTTGGGCGCGCAGGCTGCGATCACCACGGGCCGCTTCGCTTCCAGGAAATCGGCCAGAAACCGGTCGCCGTCCACCTCGCAGAGTTGCGGATGAATCGCGCCGTATTCCACCGGCAATTCCACCCGGGCGCGGTTGATGAAGTCCCAGATGTCCATCTTTTCGAAACCCGGGCACTTCCCGGTGCACACGCACATCAGGAGCCCGGGGCGTGCTTGCGCCATTTCAGTTGCCTCCCGCCGCCTGAAGCATCTGTTGGATCTCCTCCACGGACGGGACGCGGCCCGCCGACTTCACCTGCCCGTCGATGACCAGGCCCGGCGTCATGAGGATCTGAAACTTGATGATGTCCTGGACCTCGGTGACCTTCTCGATCTCTGCCTCAATCCCGAGTTCCTGAACCGCCCTTTCCGCATTCGCTGTCAGGTTGCGGCATTTCGTACATCCGGTTCCTAATATCTTAATTTTAGACATCCGTATTCCCTTTCGTTCAACGTTTGACCAGTTCCCACTCTTCCTTCGCGTTGGTTTCGACCACTTCGCCGACGCAGTCGAAAAACCTCAGGACGCAGGGCATTTTCAGCCGGTAGTGCACTTGAAGCCCCCGCTTTTCGTCCGCGACGATCCCGGCGCCCTTCAGCACCGACAGGTGCTTGGAGACAGTGGACATATCGGCTCCAATCATCTCCGTCAACTCGCAGACGCAGCAGGATTTCCGGGCAAGCTGCTCCACCATAAAGAGCCGTGAAGGATGGGCTAATGCTTTGAAAACATTAGCTCGGATTGCAAGCCTGGCCTGCGTCCTGGGGTCCATCATGATTTCATCCTAGCACTACTTGGCCAAATAGCCAAGTATTTTCACGCCGGCATAAGAAGATCCAATCGGCCATCAGGATTACTCGTTGGACCCAGGCCATGCCCACTCCGCATACTGCAAATGAAGGGACACGAATCATGACAACCCAAAACTGGAAAATTCTCTCCTTGGTCGGCGCCGCACTCATGCCGCGGCCGTTCTTCGCGGCCGAAGCACTCCACCCATTCACGCACCAGGCCTCCATCCCGGTAACCGCGGAATCGGCGACAATCACCTTCCGAAAGGTGAAAGCTACCAGAGTCTTCACCACGGTAAGCTCCACCATGGACCCGGACTACTGTAAGGACCAGCAGTTCCGCGATCCCGGCGGTTCTATGTATTGCCCCTATACCCGGTATGACTCGCCCAAGCCGGCTTACGAGGTCACTTACTCTTTCAAGGACCAACCTATGGCGTCCGATGAATACGGTAATGGCGATTTCACCTTTCGGGTCTACTTTCGACCGGAGGAGTTGCCGCCGGCCTTGCGTCAAGCTCTCTCCGCACACAAAGAGAACCGCGCCGAGCTCGCCACTTATTTCCAGGTAACCACCTCTCGCCCTCCCACCCGGACCGCCGCAATCGACCAGGCAAACTCCACCTTTTGCGCCGGTCACTACATCGATTCCAACTGGACCCACAACAACCCCGCCTGCCAGGACCGGGTAGTATTCAAGACCGTAACCAAGCCCTCGGACTACATGACCGTCCGCGTGGACCCGGTGCCGCCACGCCTGCCCGTCCGGGACAGCACGCGGTAAGGCCCCATCCCTTATCCGTCGGCGGCCAATTTCATCTTCGTCCGCCGCGGCCTAGGCGGCACACGATCCAGCAGAAATCGCAGCAGGATGGTCGCGGATGGCTGAAGCTCAGGCCCCTGCCCGGACACCAGCCCGAAGGTGCGGCACATCTTTCCTCCACTCAGCCGCAAAGTGGCCAGGCGGCCGGTATCGGATCTGCGGACCAGCGCCCATTCGGAGACGAAACCCACGCCCAGACCGGCTTCAATACAGGACAGGATCGCTTCGGTGGAATCGAGTTCCATGACAATCCGAAGCGATCCCAGCCGGATCCCCGCCTTCTGCAATCCGCTCTCCAGGATGTGCCGGGAGCCGGATCCCAGCTCCCGAATCACCAGCGGCGCCCCCGCCAGCGCTTCCGGAGCAACCGTCCCCAAGCCCGCCCACTCATGGTCTGCGGGCACAACCAGTAGCAACTCGTCGTCAAACCACGGCTGCACCCGCAGATCGCGCCTCTTCGCGGGACCTTCAATCAACCCCAATCCGAACCGCGCGGTGGCCACGCCTTCCGCCACGTGCTCCGTATTTCCGCTGAACACGCGCAGCCGGATACCCGGGTAAGCCCGCGAGAAATCCGCCAGCAGCGCCGGCAGCACGTACTGCGCAATGGTTGTGGACGCTCCCAGAACCAGGTCGCCAGCCGCCTCTCCCTTCAGAGACGCCATGCGGCCCTCCGCTTCTTCGGCCAGTTGGTGCATCTGCCCGGCGCACTCCAGAAGCACCTTGCCCGCTTCGGTGAGATGCACACCGGAGGCGCTGCGCTCAAATACCTTTGTTCCCAGCTCTTCTTCCAGCGCCTTGATCTGCAGAGTAACCGCCGGTTGGGTCAGGTAGAGCGCCTCGCCCGCCTTGCGAAAACTCAAGTGCTCGGCCACCGCCCGGAAAACTCTGAGACGAAAGTTTTCAAGCACCACAACACCAGCATAGACGGAATTCCACGCCGGAGCCGCCGTGCTATTTGCTCCCGCGGGACAATTTCGGATCTCCGCATCCGCCTGTATCCAGCGCGCCGAAAAAGGCGCACAATCGTGGTAGGAGAAGCCAATGATGAAGCATACGGAAGCATTGGACATCCTGCGCGCCCAAGGCTTCGCCGTGGGCACACCCGACGTCCACACAGGCAGGGTCAGAGTCTGGCTTCACGACAGCGATGAAGCCGTCGATGTAGATGCGGGGAGAGAACTCCACGAACTGGCAGAGGGCAAACTCACCTTCTCGGATATTCGGTCGCGGCGCGAGGACGAAGCCGTAGTCTTGCCTGATTAGCTCAGTTGGTCTCTCGTTCCAGTGCCGCACTCAACCGGCTGGCCTTTGGCCCATATACCGGGCTGCCCGCGACATGTCCAATCTCGCGACGGCACAGCGCCTTGTCTCCGGCCACGTATGCCACCTGCGCCAGAAACCAGCACTTGTAGCCCGTGTGCGAACCGGACTCCTCCGCAATCCGCGCCTCCTCCAGGGACCCTGTCACGTTTCCCAATTCCAGCAGGACGTAGCCCCGCAGAACACGCAGCGCCGCGTTATGCGGATTGTTCGCGGTCAGCCTGGTCAGATTTACCAGCGCCGCGGCGTGCTCCTTCTGTTGAATCAGCCGGATGGTTTCATCCACTACCTCGCTGTCCCCCGCCTGCACGTCCTTCAGCGGTTCCCCCATGGCATTCAGGTCCAGTTCGGGTTTCACGCTCCGCGCCGACGCGCAGGCGAACATCAGGCAAAGACCCAGTATCCCCGCCCCCACGGACCAGCGCGTCGTTTGCATACCTCAATCTTCGTTTGTCCCGCCGGAAAAGTCACGGCGCCGAACCCGTCTTGACCGGGGGCCTTCCAAATGCTATTATCCATAGCATTACGATGCATAGCATTGCTCGAAAGAGTCTGAGTCCCCTGGAGCAGAGCTTTATGGACTACGTCTGGACTCATCCTGACTGCACCGCCGGGATGTGCCGCGAAGGCCTGGCGAACCGTCGCGTCTTTAAGGAGTCCACCATCCGGACAGTCCTGAAGAATCTCGAGAAGAAGGGCTACGTCACTCATGATGTCCGCGGGCGAACCTTCTTTTATCGGGCCGTCGATACCAAACGCAGCGTCACGTTCGAAGCCGCCCGCCAGGTGATCGACCGGTTTTGCGGCGGTTCCGTTAAGGAACTGCTGGTAGGCCTCGTGGATAACCAGATGATCAAACCGGACGAACTGCGGAAATTAGCGCAGGAGATAGCATCGCGCAAGGAGAAGAAACCATGATGCTGATTTGGTTTCTGGGCGAATGGGTGGTGCGCTCCTCTCTCCTGATCCTTTCCGGGGCCTGGCTGCTCTGGCTCTTGCGCATAAGGAGCCCTTCCTTCCGCCTCACGGCGTGGACGGCGATACTCGCCGGCTCCCTGATGATTCCGGTTCTTGCCAGGACCCTGCCGGACGTGCGTGTATCCATCCCTCGCAGGGCCGCGGGGAAGCCGGCAGCGGTTCCAGGAGCGGCCATCCGCGAGCCGGTGGCGATCCTCCCGCCGGCCGTAGCAGCGGCTTTGACTGCTGTTCCCACGCCGCCCCGGCCGGGGAACGCAAGGCGGTTCGACTGGGCACGACTCGCCGCCATCTTATACGTGCTCGTGGTGGGCACGCTGCTGCTGCGGATCGCCATCGGCCTCTGCGTCAGCCTCGGCCTCCGCCGCCGGAGTCGCCCCCTCGGAATTCGCGCCGCAGGGTTCGACGTTCGTGAGTCGGATGGCGTCGCATCTCCGGTGACGCTCGGAGTCCTTCGCCCCGCGGTGTTGCTGCCCTCCGACTGGCGCGAATGGAATTCGGCGAAACTCGGTGCCGTGATAGCACATGAACGCTCGCACATCCGCCGTCACGATCCGGCAGTGCAGCTTATTTCGGCGATTCATCGCGCTCTGCTTTGGGCCAACCCGTTAAGTTGGCTCCTCGACCGCAGCATCGTCCGCACGGCGGAACAAATCAGTGACGACGACGCCGTCGCAGTGACCCGCGATCGCGTCTCCTATGCCGAAATCCTACTCGAATTCGTCCAGCGCAGCGTGGCCCAAACCAATTGGCCGGGAGTCCCGATGGCGCGCTATGACCGGCCGGATAAGCGGATCCGCCGCGTCCTTAACGCTACCGCGATTCCGCGCCAGCTCACCCCCTGGAGCATGGCGGGAATTCTGACGCTGGCGGCGCCGCTCGTGTATCTGGCGGCCGCGGCCCATCCACAATCTGCTTCACCCGCTCCGGCCCCACCGGAGCCGGTTCGGACTGTTGCGGCCCAGTCGCCGCGCCAGGAACAGGGTGCCGCGGCGCAGTTGCCTGCATTCGAGGTTGCCAGCATTAAGCCCGCCGATCGAAACTCCCGAAGATTGTGCTGCATCACGATTCATCCGGGCGCCAGAGTGGATATTCATGCCCTTTCGCTGAAGACCCTGGTGACCGCCGCTTTTCGCTTGTCGTCTTTCCAGGTTTCCGGCGGCGACGCCTGGACCGAACAGGACGAGTACGATATTGAGGCCAAGCCGCCAGAGGCATTGCGATCCAGCATCAAAACTCTGAGGTATACCTGGTATGGGATCGAAGACGAACATCTGCGCCAGATGCTGCAAGCGCTGTTAATCGATCGATTTCAGTTGAAGTTTCATCGCGAAACCAGGACCGGCGATGTGTACGTGATGGCACGGAGCGCCCGGCCGCTGGCTCTTCGTCCAACGGAGATCCCTCAGGCGGTGGCAGGCCTCACATCCGATGATGGCTCAATTGGAACCGTTGGATACGCCGGAGCACGATGGGGCGTCTTCAATACCTCCATGCCGCAACTGGCAAAGTTCGCTTCTGATTTCGTTCTCCACGTTCCCGTTCTGGACCGCACGAAGTTGAGCGGACCGTTCGATTACCGGCAGCGCCAGCCGGACTTGGAGCCCACGTATTCAGGCGACCAGTCAGATTCTTTCCTGCGGTTTCTGCAGGAGGCTGGCCTTAAATTGGAACGGACCAAAGGGCCGGTCGAATACTTCGTGATCGATCGCGCGGCAAGACCAGCGCCGAATTAACCGGCGCTGGCGACTCTCCGGACGATACCTCGAAACGTTACACCCGCACCCGCACCCGCGCCGCTCTCAGGCGGGCGCCCCAATCTCTACGCCGGAAAGAAACGGGTTTTCGTCGTAACTGGGTCCATAGATCGAGGGCACCGGCACCTCCAGCAGGCGCAGGTAGACCGACAACTGACCGCGATGATGATACCAGTGGTTCAGCATGATGGTGCGGAGCAACACCACGCGCGGCATCGTGAAGATGTTCTTCGCTCCCGCATTCAAACTCCAGTTGGCCATCGCCTCCGATTCGCTCATCCTGTCCATGTATGCTTCGGCTGCCGCGACGCTTTCGTCAAGCGTGGTCAGAATCGCTTCCATGTTGCCTGGTTGCGGAGGATTGAAGTTGACGGTTGAGACATCGAACGCGTCGACTTGCGCCAGCCTGGCCAGATCTCCCGGAATGGACGCGATGTGAATGGACAGTTGGCCGATCGACATGGAGTGAGGATGCGGCCGCCACTCCAGCTTATCCGCCGGAATGCGCTGCAGCACTCGTTTGGTAGTAGCCGCTTCCTGTTGGAATTCGGCCATCATCGGTTCAATTTGTTTGATCATCGTTCATTTCTCCTCAGCAGTCCGATCGAACTCCGCGCGCGCCTTCACGCGCTCGTGGATCCGGCTCCAGCCTCCCGTAACGCCCTGCCGGTGACTCTCTTCAATCAACCCAAGCGCCGACTGGCGGAAGCTGATGAGCGTCCCTCCTTCCACTTCGCTCAGCCGGTACTGCACATTAGAAACTACCGGATACGACATGAATAACGGTCCCGCGATCTCGATCAAGGTGGAACGCTTGATGGCCTGCACCTGTCCCCAGAAATGGCCGTCGCCGTTGCCCAGGTCGCGATACCACCTTCCGCCCGGCCACGCCTCCAGCTTCATCGGCATCGGCTGCCCGTTGGCCTCGTTGGCCGGACCCAACTCTTCCAGCACCGCCGCGAATGTGGCCTCCAGCGGCGCGCGCACGTGAATCTCCTGCGTGACGGTGAGCGTTAAATCTTCGATGGTCTGTACGGTCAGATTCATTTTTTCTCCTGTTCGGCGCGCTCTTTGATCCGGGTCAACTGATCGCGCCAGTATCTTTCGAACGTCCCGGTCCATTCGTGCAGCGGCCGGATGCCCTCCGCGTTCGTCTTGTACAGCATCCTCCGGCCATCGCGCCGCACCTGCACCAGCCCCACGTCCAAAAGCACGCGGAGATGTTTGGAGACCGAGGGCTGCCCCAGCCCCAAACTCCCCACAATGTCTCCGACCGCCCGCTCCTGCGGCACCAGGTAGTTCAGAATCTCCCGCCGTCGCGGTTCGGCAACTGCGTTGAATGCGTCGGATGTAGTGGCTGCCCGTGGCACTGATTGAATTATATTCCTATATGGGAATGTGTCAAGCGGTATTGTGAAAAGATGCTGCGCTTTTCCCTGCTCCTGATGGCCGCCGTCGCCGCCGCCCAAAACGGCCCCGACAACCAACCCTTTCCCGCCTACCGCATCATCGGCAACGTCTACTACGTGGGCGCCGCCGATATCACGGCCTACCTGGTCACCACGCCCGCCGGTCATATCCTCATCAACAGCGGCTACGAAAACACGCCGCCGCTCATTCGCGACAGCATCGTCAAACTCGGCTTCAACCCGCGCGATGTGAAGATCCTGCTGAACAGCCAGGCCCATGGCGACCACGTCGCCGGACAGGCCGAAATGCAGCGCCTCACCGGCGCGAAGATCTACTCCAGCCAGCCCGAAGTCGCCGTGCTCGAAACCGGCGGCAAGGCCGACCCGCGCTGGGGCCGCGAGCAAACCTACCCGCCGGTGAAGGTCGATCGCGTGGTTCGCGACCTGGAAGAAGTCACGCTCGGGGGCGTGACCCTGGTGGCCCACATGACCCCCGGACATAGCATCGGATGCACCACCTGGACCACGCGCGTCACGCAGGACGGCAAGACGTACGACGTGGTCATAGTGGGTGGCACCACCATCAACCCGGGAGTCGAGTTCGTCCGCAAGCCCACCTATCCCGGAATCGCCGAAGATTATGCCCGCACCTTCCGGACGCTGCGCGCGCTGCACTGCGACGTCTTCCTGGGCGCGCACGGCGGTTACTACGGCATGAAGGAAAAGTGCCGGAAGATGACCGACGGCGCGGCCGGGAATCCCTTCATCGACCCCGCGGGCTATCGCGCCTTCATCGATCGCGCCGATAGAACCTTCCAGGAAGCGCTGGCCAAAGAGAAGGCCGCGCAATGAAGCTCCCGCAACGCACCGCCATGGCTGGGCGCACGGTCACGCTGGTCCCTCTCGATCCCGAAGCGCACGCCGAATCGCTCTTCACCAAAACGCACGGGCCCGGGAACGAACAGCTCTGGCAGTACATGGGCGATGGTCCGTTTCCCGATCGCGCCGCCTTCGACGAAAGCCTGCGGCGCAAAGCGGCCTCCGAAGATCCTTTGTTCTACGCCATTCTGGACAATGCCGGCGGCGCCGCCATGGGCTATGCGTCATACCTGCGCATCGAACCGGCGCACCGCTGCATCGAGGTGGGCAACATCGTGTACACGCCGCGTTTGCAGCGCACCACCGGCGCCACCGAAGCCATGTACCTGATGGCGCGCTACGTATTCGAAGATCTCGGCTATCGCCGCTACGAGTGGAAATGCAACGCGCTCAATGCGCCCTCGCGCCGCGCCGCCCTGCGCTTCGGATTCACTTTCGAAGGCATCTTCCGGCAGCACATGATCGTCAAAGGACGCAATCGCGACACCGCCTGGTTCGCCATGCTGGATTCGGAATGGCCGTCGCGCAAAGCCAGTTTCGAGCGCTGGCTATCGCCCGAAAACTTCGACGCCGCCGGCCGCCAAAAGGTCAGGCTGTCCAACAGCCCGACACTACTGTTCAGTTAAGATAGGCGGAACTTCCCGTATCCTCCAGAGTGGCACCAATTTCCGAGTCGGGGACGCTTGGCCCGAGGCGGAGTCGGCAGGTTCTCACGATGCCGTGTGGGGCCAGATCGGCGAGTCGGCGACTTCCCATTCATGGGATTACCAGATTGAAAAGCGTTTCCCAGTACCAAACCGGTCGGAAGCGTGTTCGATGAAGCACGAGAGGGGAGCCGACGCAGTGCTGATATTCCAACTCTGGACTCTAGATCGTCAGCACGCCGCGGAACCCTCTTCCGCGGTAAAAACAGGGGGCGGTGTTGTGATACACAAAAACACGACCGAAACGGCGGTCCCCGAAGATAGCTCCGCCTAGTTTGGTAATTTCAGCGGGTGTCTTCAACCAGCTCTGCGTCTTCGTATCGAAACTTCCCAGCTTCTGTAGCTCTCGGTATTGCTCTTCTGTTAGCGGCTCAATCCCCATCGCCGCCGCCATATCCAGGACGTTGCCGGCAGGACGCAGGCCTTCCTTCTCCCTTTTCTCCTGCCCTTCACCGTCGTAGCAAACGTTTCGGCGGCCTTGGGGACTGTCCGCCGAACAATCACAGAAGACGTATTCACCCGTTTCTTTGTCCCTGCCAATCACATCCGGTTCGCCGCCCGTCCGTTCCATTTCATTCAGCGACCAAAGCGCTCCGTCCTTCCGCACAAGCCTGGCTCGCAGGTCGGCCCACTCGAGGCCCTCATGACGCGTCATATTGTTCTCAAAGCGTTCGTTCAATATTTTGAGAAGCTCTTCACGTTGTTTTTTCGAGA
Organism: Candidatus Sulfopaludibacter sp.; assembly: GCA_031292755.1. Taxonomy (GTDB): domain Bacteria; phylum Acidobacteriota; class Terriglobia; order Bryobacterales; family Bryobacteraceae; genus Sulfopaludibacter. The sequence goes on along the minus strand of JARLGM010000005.1, from coordinate 45,604 downwards.
GAGTCGCAGGGGACATAAATCTTTTGCTCCGCAAAAGGCGCTCGATCGTGGATGAGCAGTTCTGGCGCCTCATCTTGAATAATAATAATAATCGAAAGTCGGCTCGCAACCTTCGACGTCATGCGCCCTATGCGGCGGTCCTGGATCTGACAACCGAAACCTTCACGCGGTACCCGAGCGAGACCAGTATGCGGATCAAAAGGTCAGTCGACACATGTTCGAGATCGTCATTCAGAGTCGCGGTCACCCTGGTGCGCGAGGTCCCGGACCGCTTCGCGATCTCAGCATGCGTGATCCTAGGTTTGCGGGTAATATCCTTGAGATGTTTGAGCAATGAATGCTGGACCTGCCACTCCTTAGCTTCCGTCGTGGAGAGGCCTAGCGCTCCAGCTAAGTCCTCCGGAGTCGCCGCGACAATCGGTTTCACTTTAGGCATCGAGAAGCTCCTTCAAATGTTTTTGGGCCAGTTCAATCTCCAGCGGAGGAGTTCGCAGCCAACCTCAGTGTCGCGCCTACCTCAGCCTTCGCATTACTCCCGTTCAAGTCGGCTTGCGGCAGCCGATTCCGTCTGGATCGCGCCATTCGAAATTTGCGGCACATCCCGGCGCTCCCCGCTCTGGGAAGCTGACGCTCGCCGCTCCGGCCGCATCACGCGCCAACCGGAGAAAGGTCACTCTCCTCGCGCTCCCTTCGATCTCAGAAAAGCCACCATCTCCGGCTTGCCGCCTGCCGCGGCGAAATGCAGCGGCGTGCGACCATCCGCCGACCGCGCGCGCACCACCTGCGGATCGGCAGCGATCAGTTCCGTGGGTTTCCTGGCGCATTCGGCGGCCAGTCGCCGGCCGCCTGCCCCGAAGCCATGCCGACCTTCCTCACCCGGTACAGCACGTGCCGCCGCAAAGGATGCCCCTCCGGCAGCCGCGGATGATCGAAATCGTCCGCCGGATCGTGCGTCATTCCGATCTTCTCCATCACCCGGCGGGACGGCCGGTTGGCGGGCACCGTAAACGCCACAATTTCCGTCAACCCCAGCTCGCTGAACGCATGGTGTAGCACCTGCCGCGCCCCCTCCGTCGCCAGCCCCCGCCCCCAGTACGCCTTCGCCAGCCGCCAGCCGGTCTCCACGCACGGAGTGAACGGCGCTTCGAACAAAGGCACGGAAATCCCGATGAATCCGATGAAATCGCCGCCCTCCCGCAGCTCCGCCGCATAGAACGTGAAGCCGCGTTGCGCCCACTGTCCCTCGACGCGGTCTACCAGGGCGTCGCTCTCCTGCCGCGAAAGCACGGCGGGAAAGTAACGCATCACTTCCGGGTCGGCGTTCATCCTATAAAAGGGGTCGCGATCGGATTCGCGCCACGCGCGCAGCAGCAACCGCTCGGTCTGGATCACTCACGGTATCATAGATAGGGAAAGCGCCCCCTCGCAAATGCCTTTGCACTCCGAACCTGACATGGGAATCAATAGCTGGCTCCAAGACGAGCTATATCAACAATATCTGCACGACCGCTCCACCGTGGACGAAAGCTGGAAGCACATCTTTGAGAAGACCAACGGCCTCACGCCCGCGGTCCCGGCCCCCGCTCCTCCCAAAAAGGATGCAGCCCCCGCCCCGGACCCTCTCGCGGGCGAACAGCTTCAGCCCCTCCGCGGCGTGGCCGGTAAGATCGCCGAGAATATGGCCGCCAGCGTGACTGTGCCGCTGGCCACCTCCCAGCGCACCATCGCCGTCAAGGTGATGGATGAGAACCGCCGCATCATCAATCAACACCGCACCCTGGTAGGCAAAAGCAAGGTCTCCTACACCCACCTTATCGGCTGGGCCGTAGTGAAGGCCCTCGAAGAGATTCCCGGCATCAACTATGCCTACGCCGAAAAAGACGGCCAGCCGTACCGCGTGGTGCACCCCCAGGTCAATCTGGGAATCGCCGTCGATACCGCCGGTAAGGATGGCGCCCGCGTCCTCATGGTGCCCAATATCAGGAACACCGGCGCCATTAACTTCCAGGAATACCTGACGGCCTTTGACGACCTCGTGGCACGCGCCCGCACCGCCAAACTCACCACCGCCGATTTCCAGGGCACCACCATTTCCCTCACCAACCCCGGCACCGTCGGCACAATGTCTTCCAACCCGCGCCTCATGCCCGGGCAAGGCGCCATCATCGCCGCCGGCGCCATCGACTTTCCCGCCGAGTATCACGGCACCGCCGCCGAAACCCGCGCCACCCTGGGCATCAGCAAAGTGATGACCCTGAGTTGCACCTACGATCACCGCATCATTCAGGGCGCCGAATCGGGTGCGTTCCTGGGACGCGTACAGTCCCTGCTCGACGGCAAAGACGGCTTCTACGAAGAGGTGTTCGACCACCTGCACATGCCGCACCAGCCGGTGCATTGGGAGACCGACCGCAAGCCTCTGCTCCCCGGCATGACCTCCGCCCGCACCGCCGAAATCGCCAAGGAAGCGGGGATCATGCAGATGATCAACGCCTACCGCGTGCGCGGCCACCTGATTGCCGATCTCGACCCGCTCGGCCATGAACCCAGCTACCATCCCGAGCTCGACCCGGAAACCTACGGGCTCACCATCTGGGACCTGGACCGCGAATTCCTCACCGGCAGTCTCGGGGAAGCTATCGGCGAAGGCGCCCCCAAGCCCGTCGCCACCCTGCGCGAAATCCTGGAAACCCTGCGCCAGACCTATTGCGGCAAAATCGGCTGCGAGTACATGAACATTCAGGTACCGGAGCAGAAGCAATGGCTCCAGCGCCGCATGGAGCCGGAAGCCAACCAGTGGCCGCTCGACCGCGCCACCCGCCTGCGTATTCTGACGCACATCGTGCGCGCCGAAGAGTTCGAGCATTTCCTGCATTCCCGCTTCGTGGGCCAGAAGCGCTTCGCCCTGGAGGGCGGCGAAACCGCCATGGCCATCCTGGAAGAGATCGTGGAGCGCGCCGCGGCGGATGAAGTCCACGAAGTGGTCATGGGCATGGCCCACCGCGGCCGCCTCAACATCCTCGCCAACGTGATTGGCAAGGACGTCAAGCAGATCTTCAGCGAATTCGAAGGCGAGATCGACCCCGCCAGCACCCAGGGCTCCGGCGATGTGAAGTATCACCTGGGCGCCTCCAGCCATCGCACCACCGACACCGGTAAGGCAATCATCGTCTCCCTTTCGCCCAACCCCAGCCACCTGGAAGCGGTCGATCCCGTAGTGGAGGGCATCGTCCGGCCCAAGCAGGACCGCCTCGGCGACACCGCCCGGGAGCGCGTCATCCCCGTCCTGGTCCACGGCGACGCGGCCTTCGCCGGACAGGGCGTGGTGGCCGAAACGCTTAACCTTTCGCAACTCGACGGCTACTCCACCGGCGGCACCATCCACGTCATCATCAACAACCAGATCGGCTTCACCACCAATCCCGATGAATCCCGCTCCACCCCGTATTCCACGGACGTGGCGCGCGGCGTCCAGGCGCCCATTTTCCACGTGAATGGCGACGATCCCGATGCCGCCATTCGCGTCGTCCAGATCGCTTTCGATTATCGCCAGCAGTTTAAGAAGGACGTGGTGATCGACATGATCTGCTATCGCCGCCACGGCCACAACGAAGGCGACGATCCCAGCTACACCCAGCCCCTGATGTACCGCAAGATCAAGGACCACCCGCCGGTCAGCGTCCTTTACTCCGAGCGCCTGGTGCGTGAAGGCGTCATCAAAGGCGAGGAAGTGGCCGGGATGCGCAAGACCGTGGCCCAGCGCCTCGGCGAAGCCCACGACGCCGTCAAACAACGCTCCGAGCGGTATGAACTACAGGAGCTGAGCGCCGTCACCATGGACGATTTCGGCGGCTTCTGCCCGCGCACCGCCGTCAACCAGCAGGTGATCGAGCGCGTCATCCGCGGCACCACGCAGTTCCCTGAAAATTTCCATCTGCATCCCAAGCTGCGCGGCTTCGTCGAGAAGCGGCGCGAGGCCATCGAAAAGCAAACTCCCTTCGATTGGGCCTTCGGCGAAGCGCTGGCATTCGGCACGCTCGTGCTGGAAGGCACCCCTGTACGGCTCAGCGGGCAGGATTCCGGCCGCGGCACCTTCAGCCAGCGCCACCTGGCGTTCTACGATTCCGAAAACGGCCGCCGCTACGTGCCCATGCAACACATCTCGCCCGATCAGGCGAAGTTCGACGCGCTCGACAGTTCGCTCAGCGAGTACGCCGTCCTCGGCTTCGAATTCGGCTACAGCCTGGCCGATCCGCTCTCGCTGGTCATCTGGGAAGCGCAGTTCGGCGATTTCGCCAACGGCGCGCAGATCATGATCGATCAGTTCATCACCTGTTCCGAACAGAAGTGGGGCCAGCCCAGCGGACTGGTCATGCTGCTGCCGCACGGCTACGAAGGGCAGGGGCCGGAGCATTCCAGCGCGCGCATCGAACGCTTCCTCACCCTGTGCGCGGAAAATAATATGTACGTGGCCAACTGCACCACGCCGGCGCAATATTTTCACCTCCTGCGCCGCCAGATGTATGGTGGGCCCGACCGCCGCGGCACGCGCAAGCCCCTGGTGATCTTCACGCCCAAGAGCCTGCTGCGCCATCCGCGCGCGGTTTCCGCCCTGCACGATTTCACCGCCGGCGGCTTCGCCGAAATTCTGGATGACTCATTGGTTGCCGATTCCGCCGCCATTTCCCGCGTGATCTTCTGCTCCGGCAAGATCTACTACGATCTGCTGGCCGCTCGCGAAGAACGCAAAGCCGGGCACGTCGCCCTGGTGCGCGTGGAACAGCTTTATCCGTTCGCCTCCAGCCAGGCGCTCGAAATCCTGCGGCGCTACCCGGCCTCCGCCGAAGTGGTGTGGGCCCAGGAAGAGCCCCGCAATATGGGCTCGTGGCGCGTGCTTCGCGAACTCATCCAGCCGCTGCTCGACGAAACCCAACGCGAAGTCCGCTACGTCGGCCGCCCCGAAAGCGCCAGCCCCGCCACCGGCTCTGCCAAGCGCCATCAGCAGGAAGCGGCGGAGATCTTGAACGACGCCCTCACCCCCGGAGCCATCTCGCAAACCAAACGGGTGCGCCTGGTCGCCCGAAGAACGAAGTAAGACCTGGCGGCCTGTCAACCCACCCGTGCGTGGTGTTAATCTATTCGGCAGAGGATTCCCATGGTCATCGGTGTTCCGAAAGAAGTCAAAGATCACGAGACGCGCGTCGGGCTGGTCCCCGCCGTCGTCACTGCCCTCCGCGAGGCGGGCCACGAAGTGTTGGTGGAAACGCATGCCGGCGAAGGCAGCTCCCTGACCGACCGCGAGTACATGCAGGCCGGCGCGCATATTCTGAACAGTGCCGCCGAAGTTTGGAACAAAGCCGACCTCGTGGTCAAGGTGAAAGAGCCGCAGCCCTCCGAGTACGCCTTCTTCCGGCCCGGCCTGATTCTGTTCACCTATCTCCACCTGGCGCCCCTGCCGGAACTCACCGATCGTCTGCTCGACTCGCGCGTCAACGGCGTGGCCTACGAAACCATTCGGGAAGCCGATGGTTCCCTTCCCCTGCTCACTCCCATGAGTGAAGTGGCCGGACGCATGTCCGTGCAGGTGGGCGCGCAATACCTGGAAAAGCCCAGCGGCGGCCGCGGCATTCTGCTCGGCGGCGTCCCGGGTGTGGCCCCGGCCAACGTGGTGATCCTGGGCGGCGGCATCGTCGGCACCAACGCGGCCAAGATGGCGCTCGGCCTCGGCGCGCATGTCACCATCATCGATCGCAGCCTGAACCGGCTGCGCGAGCTCGACGATATCTTTAACGGTCAACTGGTCACGCTCGCCTCCAACGCCTGGACCATCGGCGAGAATCTGAAAACCGCGGACCTGGTAGTGGGCGCCGTCCTCATCCCCGGCGCGTCCGCTCCCAAGCTGGTGCGTCGCGAAATGATCGCCAATATGAAACGCGGCGCGGTGGTCGTGGATGTTGCCATCGATCAGGGCGGCTGTTTCGAAACCTCGCACGCCACCACCCACACCGAGCCGGTCTACTTCGTCGACGGCGTGCTGCACTATTGCGTCTCGAACATGCCGGCGGCCGTGCCCCATACCTCCACCTTCGCCCTGACCAACGCCACCTTCCCCTATCTGCTGGAATTGGCGAATCACGGGCTGGAGGGCGCCTGCGAGCGGCATCAATCCATTCGCGATGGCGTGAACACCTATAACGGCTACGTCACCCATAGCGGAGTGGCCGAGTCGCAGGGCCGCCAGTGGCGTGAGCTCGCCGAAGTCGGCTAGTTACGCCGTCTGAATCGTTGCGAGCCCTTCGTTGAACGGCTTGGGGGCTGCCGATTCACAAGTCTTGCGCTACCGCAGGTCGAGGAAGACGATGCTCGATGGCGTGCCGACTGCCGTATATCTGCCGGTGAAGGACAGGTGGCCGGTGCGCGGATCGACGCGGAAAGTGGCGATCGCATCGCTTCTCTGGTTGCACGAGTAGAGAAATTTGCCCGTGGGGTCGATATTGAAGCTGCGTGGGTAATCGCCGCGGGTCCATTCCTCGGCTATATAGCTCAACTCGCCCGAGGAGCCGACAGAGAAAACGGAGATGCTGTCGTGCAGGCGGTTGGCCGCATAGACGAATCTGCCATCGGCCGAGACCATCGCTTCGGAAGTGTAATCCGTGCCTTGGAAGCCGCTGGGCAGACTGGAAAGGGTCTGCCGGGGCGTCAGGGTTCCGTTCGCGGCGCCGTAATCGAACTTGACCAGGGTGGAGGACTCCTCCTGGAGCGAATAAAGCCAGTGCGCGTTGGGATGAAAAACGAAATGCCGGGGGCCATCGCCGGGAGGCAGCGAAACCGATGCGGGATTGTTCGCCGTCAGGGTGCCTTTTGCGCTGTCGAACTTCCAGATGAAAATGCGATCCAAGCCCAGGTCGCTGGCCAGTACAAACCTGCCCGAGGGATCAGCCTGGATCATGTGCGCATGGGGACGGTCATGGCCGCTGAACGCAAAACTGCCGGGAGGCGCGGTGCCGGAGGGCGTCCGCGAGACTTCGCCTTTGTCTGTCTTCACATCGGTTGCGGGACCGAGCGAGCCGTCCGGCCGGATGGGGAGCACCGCCACCGTTCCGCCGGCATAGTTGGCCACCAGCACATACCTGCCGGAGGGGTGGACACTCAAGTGAGCGGGGCCGGCGCCTTGCGAGCTGACGGCATTCAGTAACGTGAGATGGCCGCTGGAGCGATCGATCGAATAAGCGCTCACCGAGCCGGAGTTCGCGCCCTGGAAAGTCGCAGTCTCATTGGCCGAGTACAGGTGAGTATGGGACGGATCCAAAGCCAGGCATGAGGGATTCGCACCGTTGGCCGTCACTTCGCGGCGCGACAGATCTCCGGTCACGGGATCGATCTGAAACAGATAGATTCCCTGTCCATTTCCCCGGCTGCCCTCGGGGCCCTCCGGAGAGCTATAGGTTCCGACATACGCCAGGAGCGGCCGGTTCGGCGGCCTGCTTGGCTGTGCGATAAGTGCGGCGGCGCATAGGAGCATCGGAAGAAAACGCATGATCGCCAAGTGTAACCGAACGCGCACGCCCATGCGGGAAATCAGGAATTGGCTCAGTTGCGTACCGTCACGGCGAAGAGCGCATGGTGGGCCAGGATGAACAGGGTGCGTCCCCCGGCGCCGCCGAAAACAAGGTCGATCGGACGTTCCGGCACGTCGATCCGGCCGATCTGCTTGCCCCCATTGTCATAAACGAAGATTTGGCCGTTCGCAACGTACACGTTGCCCTTCCGGTCGACGGCAACGCTTTCACCGCCGCGCGGGGCAAAGCGCTCCAAATGACTCAGCGTGCCGTCAGCGGCCACTAAAGCACTGTAAGTGACGTCCTCCGACTCGTTGCTGACATAGATGCGTTCCCCCGGCTTGACGCTGAGCAAACCATGGGCGTCCAGGTTGTCGGAGAAACGCCAGCCCGCGGTGGAGTCTGCCGGTCCCTGCTGGAAGACGCGCCCCGCAGGCAGGAACACACTGCCGTCCGGCGAGACATATTCCCTGGCTTTCGGAGTGGACACATCCTGCTGGAACATCTGCGCCAGCGTCACATAAGCGAACGTGTTGGAGTCCAGTTGGTCCTTGAATTCGCCATTGTTCCAGTAATTAACCGGCAGAAGGGCCCGGGACCCCGGATGAGGCTTCGTTTGCTGGGGAGACAACACCGTGATCTGACCCTGCGGCGATCCGGGATGGAACGAATAGACCGTCCCCTCCGGTCCGGATGATGAGAGCACTAACACGTTGCCCGCTCCGTCGAACGCCAGGTTGACGGGATCGAGCGGGGTATCGCGTTCGATGCTGAGTCCTTCGGCCGCCGACCAGCCATAGATGCGCTGCTCATGGCGATCGACGAAATAGAGCTTGCTGGTCCCATCCACCGCGGCGCCGGAAATGGAATAGAATCCGTCTTTCAGCTTCTGGACTTTCGAACCCGGCTCCAGCACCGCAGAAGCACCGGCGGGCGCGGGCGACGGCGGATCGGCGCGAACATCGAGCACGGCAAACTCCCGCTCGCGCGTGTCCAGACGATGCGTCACATCCTCAATGGAATTCTCGTAGGGGAATTTGCTGGCACGCAGAAACGTGCCGCAGCCGTTCTGATCGCACGTGGCATATCCGCTTTCGGCATTCACATGCACGTTGCGGAAGTGAATGTCCGAGGAATGATACAGACGAACCGCGGCCGCAAACGGCGCGCGGGAACGGGTGACGCGATACGCGTGATAGTTCGCGATGGTGATGTTCTTCGACCAGTCTAATTCCAGCGATAAGGCTTCGGGACTCTCGCCCGCCTCTTCTTCGGTCTGAGGCGCGTCGATATCCCAGTTTTCCACGTGGTCGAACTTGATCTCGGTGCGCACATGGTGTTCGGCGGAAAGCTCGTAGACATGGCCTGGGGTCCTGGTGCCGGAGACATAGAGTCCCGCCTGTGCGAAGGTGTTGGGAGTCCAGATGCCGGCGAAGGTTCCACCGCCGCCGTCCGTAACCCACAGACTGGGATATTGCCCGTCCCAGCGCTTGCGCAGGTCGGGATCGGCGGTGTGGTCGTTGTTATAGGGATTCGTGCCGCTGCCGTGACCGCCCAGGAAGCGCACATCGTCAATCAGCGAAGCGGCCCCGGCGCACCACAGCACGCCCACGGCGCGGGGATTGATTCCGCCCGTCAGGACGCCGAAGCCGCTCAGGATGTTGGAGCCGCCCGGTGGCGCGGAAATCACCGCCCGCGGCGCACCCACACCCCGATAGGCGGGCGTGCCATCCGGAAGGTCCAACTGCGTCAGCGTCGGGTGCAGCCCGACAAGCACCGTATCCGGTTTCAACAGGAGGGTGTCGCTGACGATGTAGTGCCCGCTCGGAAAATAGAGCACCCGATGCGAGTCGATGGCTTTCCGGATCGCAGCAGTGTCGTCGGTCTTGCCGTCTCCGGTGACACCCAGCGAGTGAACGTTGACCCAGTCCGCGGCGGGCGGCAGGGGCGCGATCGCGGGAGGCAAGGGCTCGGGAAGCGTAGTCAGACTTGTGGCGTCATACACCATGCCAAGGACGCCGGTCATCCCTTCGCCCGGCAAAATCACTCCGTAGTTGAAACTACCGATCCGGTACACCGGGCCCTTTCCGGCAACCTTCTTCCCGCTCTCGCGGAAAAGCGCAAAAACCGGCGTATTCTTCAATACCGCGTTCTCGAACCCGATCTCGTTCAGCAGACTGTTCTCATTACCAATGACTACAACGGCGCCGGAAATATTCTCGAAGCGGCTGTCCTTGACCCACAACTGGTCGTAATACCCCGGATCGATCTCGATAGCCTCGGGGACATCGCGGAAGGTATCGCGAATGAGAGTCAGTCCTGCCTCGTGCTCGCGGACCGCGGCCTCGCGCTGACCCTGAAACACGGAATCGATCAACGTGAACTGCCAGGCGGGCGAGGTCTTTTCGGCCAGAATGCCGTAACGTCCACCATAGAAGTGCAGATCCTCGGCCTCATTGCCAACCTGGTTCAACGCGGCGAGACCGGAACCGATATGGAAGTCCATGTGGCTGAGATACGCATGTTGAGCGGCGTGGAAGCGGATCGCGACTGCCGCTGGGTTGCCGTCGCCGATCTCGAAATCGATGTTGCTCATGGCCGAATAGAACGTGCCGGAATTGGCGTCGGCGATCTGGTTGTTCGGCGGCACGCTGCCGGGTGGAGGAAACGGCACGCGGAAGCCTGCTGCGAATGCACGGCCGGCACGCGCTCCCGTGAACATTACCATCACGGCCACGCCTTTCTGAAAGCCTGGCGTATTGGCGGCCAGCAGGAACACGGGCCGCGTGGCACCGTAGCCGATGACGCGGACCCCCGGCCATACATAGACAGTCCGCGTCACCCGGTATTGGCCTGACGGTACGAAAACAATTCCCTCGCGAACGTTGTTTTCAGCCTTGTCAATGGCAGCCTGGAGTGCAGCGCTGTCGTCGCTGTTCCCGTCGGCGCGAACGCCGAATTCGGGAGCAGTCAGATAAACCGCTTTGGGGTCATCCAGGCGCGTGCCGATCGCCGATGCCGCGAACGCAGCAGAGACGATACCGTGCAACAGAATGACGAGCAGTAGATTCGTTTGGATGCGCGTGTGCATTGCCGTACCCCTGTTTTACCGCAATGCAATCGCGCGGGGAACCCTGGCCGAACGCGCTTACCAGACTGGCTGGGTGGAAGCGTCCAGGGTGAAGCAGGTGCGGCCCTTCGCGTGATACCAGAACTGGGTTTGGCGGACCTGGTCCTCTTCCTGCCTGCCGGAGAAGGCCGCGCAGAGCTCGTACCCTGTGCCGGTCTTGACGCGATATTCGTATTGCCGGCCGGTTTGCGGATCGGCCGTCTGGGATTGCGAAATTCCCTTGGCTACCAGCTCGGGTAGCGAGGCCGGCAAGGGTTCGGCCGACCTGCCGGCGCGTTGGTACCAGGCATGGACGCCCCAGGTAATCGCTCGCAGATCCTGAATCCTGCGATGATCCGCTTGCATGCCGCGCTGTACGGCCGGAGTGCCGGCAACTCCCAGACCGATCGAGAACGCGGCCACCACCACGGCTGCGGCGCCCATCCCGAATGTGGCACTGCGTTTGGTGGCGTCCGTAATGTTGGTGTCGCGGTCCCAATGCAGCGAGCCCAGGTAGTAGACGAAGACGGCGCCGCAGAGCAGCATCACGGTGAGAGCTTTCAGCACGAAGCGCGAGGTCAGTTCGCCGGTCAGGAAATAGTCGAGAAACCAGATCAGATCGCAAATCATGGCGCCGGCGGTGAGCAGCAGCGCAATGTAGGTGAGCCATTTGCGGACGCCCGACTGGAGCCGCTCGGGACGCTCCCGGGCTTCACGCAGAATGGTCCGCATGACCAACAGAAAAATGGGGAATGCTACGGCAATGCTGGCCATCTGCCAGGTTACCGCGGTCCGGACACTGTAGATCTGGTCTGTGGTGACCGGGTCCGGGATCCAGCGATCGATGAACTGAAACAGCATGGACCCCAGGGCGCTCGTCCAGGTGGCCAGCGTCGAGAACGACAGCAGATAAAGGAACGCATCGCGAGAGGATTCGCCACCGCCGCTGCATTGCGGAACGGCAAGACCGGTTTCGACCTCCCAATATTTGCAAAGAGCCGCATGAATATCGTCCCGCGGCCAGCCCTGACGCGCGAGAAACGAAGCCAGGAATTCATCCGAGGCCCCTTTGGATTTGGCGGCTTCCACAAACTCGAGAAGCTTTAGAGTTTCTTCTTGTTTCATGCGGTGAGGGAAGCAGTCGAAGGACCGATATGGACTGCTAATGGAATCAATAAGTTTTAAGGGCGCAGACGGGGAACCGCGGGCAGCCAGTGCCGGGTAATGTACAGGGAATGTCTGAGCCTGGAAGTTTGCCGGCCGGATTATACTTGAAGCAGGGTGATCATCACTTTCGCGCGCCATCGCCGGCCACTTATTTGGGCTGCGGCGATGATTTGTGTACTGCCCGTGCGCACGCTTCTGGCCCTGGATCCGCACAAGAGCCTGACACAATATTCACGCACCTTCTGGACCCAGCAGGACGGATTGCCGCAAGACACCATCCGCGCGATCGTGCAGACCAGGGACGGCTACCTGTGGCTGGGCACCGACGAAGGACTGGCGCGGTTCGACGGTTACGAATTTGTGGTGTTCACCAAGGCCAACGGCGATCTGCCATCCAACTCCGTCACATCGCTGGCCGCCGATACGGACGGGTCTTTGTGGATTGGCACCTCGAACGGCCTGGCGCATTATCAAGGCCACGAATTTCATACCTACTCAACCCGGCAGGGCCTTCCGGACAACAACATTTCGATGCTGTATACCGATCATGCGGACACGCTCTGGATGGTCGCCGGCGTGAATCTGTGCCGTTTCCAGGGCGGGAAGTTCCAGACCTTTTCGCCGGGTGCCGATCTTCCTGTCACGTTCATGCGCACCGTGGCGGAAGACTCCCAGCATCAGCTCTGGGTCGCCGGTTTCACCGGTGTCGGCGAGTTCATCGGCGGCAAATATACGCCCGTGCTGAGCGCGGCGGACCTGCGGGGTGAACTGATTACCGCGCTGCTGCCCGACGATCGCGGCAACTTGTGGGTCTCCGGGAACGATGGCGTGGTTTTGCGCGCGCCCAACGGACGCTTGAGCCGGTTCGGCGTCGCCGACGGACTACCCGATCCGTTCGTCCGCATGGTGTGGATCGACCGCGACGGGGGAGTGTGGGCCGGCACCAACGGAGGGCTGGCGCGTCTGACGGGTGATCGTTTTGTTTCCCTGCGCACCGGCGCCGAGCCGGATCGCGAACAGGTGCGCTGCATGTACGAAGACCGGGAAGGCGACATGTGGGTGGGTTCCAACGACGGGTTGAGCCGCTTGCGCGATGACGTATTCACCGTATACGGGAAACCCGAGGGCCTGCCCAGCGACGAGCCCAACACGGTGTTTCAGGACAGCAGCGGGCGTATCTGGATCGGGTTTCACGATGCCGGGCTGATGCTGTTCGCCGGTGACAAATCGCGAGTGTATACCACGCGCGACGGCCTGCCCAACAACGAAGTTTATGCCATTCGCGAGATGGGCAATGGCGACCTTTTGATTTCGGCGCGCGGCGGCATGGTGCGCATGCACAACGGCGCCTTCACCACGTACATTCCACCCGACCCTCTTTCGCGGCTCAACGTTTTCGACGCCATGGAGGATTGGACCGGGAAAATCTGGCTGGCCACGTCCGGCGGCCTGCTGCAACTGCGCGGCCGCGATTTCGTCAAGGTGGTGGATAGCGGCGCTATTCTGAGCAGCGCCGTCGTCACGTTGTGCGAAGGCCAGGACGGCGCGCTGTGGGCCGGCACCTACGGCAAGGGACTCTGGTTCATTCAAGGAGACGCCAAAAGGTTGTACACCTCCCGGGACGGGCTTTCGGGCGACCAGGTACGCTCGGTGCATCAGGACGTCGACGGCACCCTGTGGATTGCGACTTTCGGCGGCGGGCTGAATTCGCTGCGTAACGGAAAGTTCCAGCACTTTACCGCCAATGACGGCCTGTTGAGCGACAACGTGGCGAAGGTGGCGGACGATGGCGAATCGCTTTGGCTGAGCACCACGCGGGGCATTTGCCGGATCCCCAAGGAGCAGCTTCGCGAGTTCGCCGCGGGGAAACGCAAGCGTCTGAATCCCGTCAATTACGGGGTGGAGGATGGCCTGCGCAGCGCTCAGTGCGCGCCCAGTTACCCCATCGGCCGCGGCGGCGAGCGCATGGCGGATGGCCGTATCTGGTTCAGTACCAGCAGGGGCCTGGCGGTGTATGACCCGCATGTCCGCAAACAGGCTCGCCTGGCGCCGCTTGTTCACATTCTGGAGATGACCTCGAACGGGGAGCCGGTGAATCTCTCTGGCCCGATCCGGCTCGAGCCCGGCGGCCAGCGTGTGCAGATCCGGTATTCGGCGGTCCACCTGAGCGCTCCCGAGCAGGTGCGGTATTCCTACAAGCTGGACGGGGTAGACCCGGAGTGGGTGCACGCCGGTACGCGCCGGGTGATCAATTACAACCTGCGGCACGGGAATCAGCGCTTTTGGGTGCGGGCGGAATTACCCGGCGGCGTGGCCGCGGAGCAGAGCCTGAGTTTCGTGCTGCTGCCCTGGTTCTACGAGACGGCCTGGTTCCGCTCGCTGTGCGTGCTGGCTCTGGTGGCGGTGGCATGGGCGGTGTACCAGTTGCGCCTGCGGCAGATCCGCTATCGTTTTGCGCTGGTGCTGGAAGAGCGCGCGCGGCTGGCACGAGAGATCCACGACACTCTGGCGCAGGGCTTTGTGGGGATTTCCTCGCAGCTCGACGCGGTGGCCATGTGCATGCCCGATGAGACCTCGCCGGCGCGCAAGTTCCTGGATATGGCGCGGCGCATGGCGCGCCACAGCCTTACCGAAGCGCGGCGTAGCGTGATGGATCTGCGCGCCAGCGTTTTGGAAGGGCAGGCGTTGGGCGCGGCGCTGGAATCGGGCGCGCGCATGTGGACGGTGGGGTCGGGAGTCGAAGTGGAAGTGGATTCCGACGGGCCGCCGCGCGAGTTGCCGCAGGAAGTGGAGCAGCATCTGCTGCGCATCGCCCAGGAGGCTGTGACCAATGCCATGAAGCACGCCGGCGCCACGCAAATCGCGATCAAGCTGCACATGGAAGCGCGCAAGCTGCTGCTGCGGATCGTGGATAACGGGCGCGGTTTCGAACAGAAGGATGCGTTTTCTTCCATGGATGGCCATTTCGGGCTGATCGGCATGCGGGAGCGCGCCGAGCGGCTGGGCGGCGAACTGCGCCTGGCCAGTCATCCGGGCGAAGGGACAGAAGTGGAAGTAATGGTGCCATTACCGTGAGCGAACCGATTCGAATTCTCGTTGCCGAAGACCACCTGGTAGCCCGCGTGGGCGTCAGTACGATTGTGAATATGCAGCCCGACATGATGATCGTGGCGGAAGCGTCCAACGGGCAGCAGGCCGTGGAACTGTATCGCAAGCATTTGCCGGACGTGACGCTGCTGGATTTGCGCATGCCGGGGATGGGCGGCGTGGAGGCCGCACAGGCCATTCGCGCCGAGTTTCCCAATGCCCGCATGATCGCGCTGACCACCTACGGCGGCGACGAAGATATCCGCCGCGCGTTGAATGCGGGAGTGCAGGCGTATCTGACTAAGGACGTGCTGCATGATGAACTGCTGAAGGCGATTCGCGCCGTGCACGCGGGGCAGACTTATCTGCCCTCCGCGGTGGCGGCAGCCTTGGCGGCGCAGTTGCCGCGTCCGGATTTAAGCGCCCGGGAAGTCCAGGTGCTGGAGCTGATTGTGCGCGGCCTGGCGAATAAGCAGATTGCTTATGCCCTGAGCATCGCCGAGCATACGGTGAAGAACCACGTGAAGAATATCCTGAGCAAACTCGGCGTGCAGGATCGGACGCAAGCGGCCACGGCGGCCATCCAACGCGGCATTATTCATCTGTAGGCCTACGCCACGTCGCGCGCCGGACACAAGGTCTTGTAAAACTGGCAGCGGCGGCAATGCGGACCTTCCACGAGAGGGAAATGCAGTGTGGACTGCGCCTCCTGGAAATCCCGGACCACTTGCTCCGGCGCGTCGATCAAGCTGGGACGGAGGTCCACTTCCACCACCGTGTCCGGGCGCAGAAAATGCAGCCAGGCGCGCGCCGGCGGGCGTCCTGCCACCTGCTCGATGGCCATACCGTAGAGGCGTAACTGGAGGGCGTAATCCTGGGAGCGCTGCGCCGCTTCGGCGGCGGTGACGTTGTCGGTCTTGTAATCGACGATGCAGATTTCTCCGCCCTGTTCGAACCACAGGTCCACCTGTCCGCGGATCACCAGATCTTCCACCGCCAGTAGAAAATCGAATTCGCGCTCGATGCGCGTCGCTTGCAGCAGGCGCCGGGCGATGGGCCCTCTGCGAAACACCTGGGCCAGACGGACGGCTTCTTCATCCGGCTCCGGGACCGGAGTGCCCGCCAGCAGCGCATGGACCTGAGTGCCGAGTTCGGTGGCGGAAAGCTCTTGTTCGCCGTCCTCGTCCCACTTCTTCCGGCGGACTCCGAACTTCAGATATTGGCTCAGGTAATACTCGCGCGGACATTTGACGAACCGCGCCAGCGCCGTTACCGTAGTGTTGCCGTCCTCCTGTCCGGCGATCTCCGGCGGATCCAACAACTCCGCGGCATCGATCTCTTCCACCGCCAGCCCGGCGGGCCGCGGAGCAGGCTCGGGCGGACCTTCGGGAAGCAGCACGCGCAAGGTCCACTCGCGGCCATCGGGTGCGGTACGCTCCTGCAACCCCGGCACGTCCGGGTGCAGGCTCTCGGCCACAGTCTTGGCCCAGTTCGCCGGCTTGCCCGAATAGCTGAGCACCAGGTGCTCTTCGGCCCGCGTCATCGCGACGTAGAGCAGGCGATCGCTTTCGTGTTCCTCGCGCTGCTTCCACTCCGCGCGCAACGCGTGCATGAAAAGATCGTCCTTATCTTCGCGGGCGGCCGGATTGCGCCAGCGCGCGCCCAGTCCGGAACGTCGCGAAAACGCCACCACCGGCGGGTTGCTCTCCACGCCTTTCTGCATGGCCGCCACGAAGACGGCGGGATACTCCAGCCCCTTGGCCGAATGGACGGTCATCACCTGCACGGCATCCGCCGAATCCTCCGGCGGCGCGTCGGGCTCCCGTGGATTGGAAGCGCGCACCAGCGACAGTTCGTCGACGAATGCGTCCAAAGACATGCGCGGCGCGGCGGCACGGGCCTGTGCCAGCAGCTTATCGATATTGGCGGCGGCGCGCGAGCCGCTGGGGACGCGGTAACCGCAATCGTCCATCGCCTCCAGTAGCAGGCGATCGAAGGCGACATACTCGCGGCGCTCCCGCCAGCCGCGCAGACGGTCGCGAATGCGCGCCAGTTTGGCATAATCTTCAGCGCCGAATTCGTCCGCGGCATCGGCGGTGAGCCGCATCAACGCAGTCCCGATGTTCTCGCGATCGCGCAGGCGCAGGCGCAGCAGGGCTTCGTCGCTGGCCTCCACCAGCGGCGAACGCAGCAGGGTCGCGATGCTCACTTCGTCGCGCGGATTGGCGATCGCGCGCAGCAGGTGGACCAGGTCGTTTACCTCGCGCGATTCGTAAAACCCGCGGCCCCGATTCACCAGGTACGGCACGCCGGCCTGGTCGAGGGCGGCGGTGAATTCGCCGATCACCTCGGTGTTGCGCACCAGCACCGCCACATTCTGAAACGCGAACTCCGCGGGGCATAGTTCCAGAATGCGCCGTGCTACCCACTGCGCCTCCGCGGGCGCATCGGGCGCGGCCAGCAGTTCCACCGAGCAGGCGCGTGGGGTCTCGAACCGGCGCCCGGCCACCAGGGGCCGCTTGACGATGC
Organism: Candidatus Sulfopaludibacter sp.; assembly: GCA_031292755.1. Taxonomy (GTDB): domain Bacteria; phylum Acidobacteriota; class Terriglobia; order Bryobacterales; family Bryobacteraceae; genus Sulfopaludibacter. The sequence goes on along the minus strand of JARLGM010000005.1, from coordinate 28,153 downwards.
CGTTGCGTCCTTCGGCCACGGTCTCCACGGCGCTCAGAATATCGGCGCGGCTGCGGAAGTTGTCCACCAGGTTGACCAGGTGGGCGCCGCTGTTTTCGATCCGGTCGCGATAGCCGGCAAACCCTTCCGGCTCGGCGTGCCGGAAGCCGAAGATGGATTGATTGATATCGCCAACGGCGTAGAAACGGCCGGGGATCCGGACCAGTTCCAGCAGCCGCGCCTGCTGGCCGTTGGTGTCCTGGAACTCATCCATCAGGACGTGGTCGAATTGTGCGCGCAATCGCGTGAGGGCCGCTTCGTTCTGCTCCAGCAGGCGGACGGAAAACTCCTCCAGGTCGGCAAAATCCAGAGCGCCGGCCTGCTGCTTCAGCTCGCGATAGCGGGCGTCGAAGCGGTGTAGAATTTCCAGCAGCAGTTTTCGCTCGCCGGCATAGAAGCGCGTGATCAGGCCGTATTTCGCGTCGCCGATCTGATCGCGCATCTGTTTCACCAGCGTGTAGGCGTTGTTGCCTCGCCGGCATTTGTTCAGGCTGCAGGAAAAGTCCCGCACGGCGTGCAACGCTTCCAGCGGCGTGGCGGCCTCTACAATGCGCTGCGCAGATCCCATCGCGCACTCCAGGTGTTCCTTCTGGGCGTAAGTCCAGGCGGTCAGCCGTTCGGCGCGCAGCGCGCGGAGAGTGTGCGCGATTTCCTCCACCGTGGGACCGGGCGGCACCGGAAATGCCGCCAGTTTGTCTACCGTTTCTCCCGCGCCGCGCATGGCGTCATAGGCGCTCAGGACGGCCTCTTCGAACTCCAGCGAAGAGAGGCCGCGAATCAGGGCGCGCAGTTCGGCCGGGTGTTCCTGAAACAGCGCGTCCATCGCATCCGCCATGGATTGCTGCTGGAGCCGCCACGATTCGCGCTCGTCCGCGACGTAGAATTCGGGATCGACGCCCGCAAACACGGCGTTTTCGCGCAGCAGGCGAGCGCAGAAGCCGTGCACCGTGGAGACCCAGGCGCGCTCCATCCGCGCGCGTGTCACCGGCGACGCCTGGAACGCCTGCGCCAGCTTCTTGCGCATATTGCCGGCGGCTTTTTCGGTGAACGTAATGGCGAGAATGCGCAGCGGATCCACGCCCGCTTCCACCAGGCGGCGGAAATACTCCACCAGCACGGTAGTCTTTCCGGAGCCCGGCCCGGCCACCACACATGCGTCTTCATTGCGGCGGGATACGTCGACGGCGTCCAACTGATCGGCGGTGAATGTCTCGGTCATGCGCCCTCCTCCGTCTCCGCCGCAGCCCGCCGCGCCTGCACCCGGCACACGTCGCAATAATCGCAGAAGCGGCACTTGTCCGGGTCGCTGGGCGATACCGCGATCCGGCCGCCGCGGATCTCTTTCACAATCTCGAGGACGCGGGCCTCCGTGCGCGGCAGCCAGTCCTGGGGCGGCGCTTCGCTTTGCATGAGGCCACTCTCGCTCCAGCCCACATATATGGGACCTCGTTTCAGACCCACGTAGAACATGCCCGCGGGCTTGAGGCCGAAGCAGCGCTCGGCCGCCATCAGGTACACGGGCGCCTGCACCAGGGCTTCGTTGGTCAACTTGGCCCTGGTGTTTTGCGAATTGCTGTACTTGTAGTCGATGACGTAGGCGCTCCCGTCCGGCGTTTCGTCCAGACGGTCGATCTTGCCGCCGATGGTCACCAGCCCGCCGAGGGAAAACTCGAACGGTTCTTCCATGCGCGAACGATGGGCTTCACGCGGCCACGTATCGCCGCCGGCAAAGGCACGCAGATCGTCCAGCATGGCGTTGCGCAGCCGCTCGGTGTGATAGACGCAGGGGATGCGCTTCTCTTCCAGTGCGGCGGCGAAGATGCGTTCGAAAAGCGGCTCGATGGGCTGCGGCCGGGCCCACCACTCCGCCAGCACTTCATGCACGATCGAGCCCTGGGTCATGAAATCCAATCGCTCGGCGGGACGCGCGGGAGCAGTCTTGAGGCGCAGCATCTTACCCGCGAAAAACTGATAAGGGCATTGCAGGTAGGTTTCCAGGCCGGTGGGCGAGACGCGCGCGGTCTTCCGGCTCAGCTCGGCGAGGAGCGCCGGGGCGTGCAATTCCGCCGGAGGGCGCGGTGCGGGCGAATGACGCGGCCGCGGCCTCACGGGGCGCGCCTGCTCCGGCGGCGCGAGCAGATCTTCCAAATACAGCGATGGCAGGTTGCGCTCGCCGCGCGCATCGAACTCCGGGTAGGAGAGGGTCACGCTGATGGTGGCGCGGGTGATGGCGGCGTCGAACAGAGCGCGCTCTTCGCGCTCGAACTCCGCGGCCGTGCGCACGCGGATGCCAGCATCGTTCAAGGCGCAGCGCGCGCTATCCGGAAAGAACGGGTCTTGCTTGTGGAAGCGCGGGAATTCCTTCTCCACCATGCCGCAAATGAAAACCACGGGCAGCACCCACTGGCGCGCTTCCGGAGCGCTCAGTACGTGGACCACGTTGCGCCGCTCGTCGGTCAGGCGCAGGGGCGTGATCCGCAAAACCGATTCCAGGGGCCGGAAAAACTCGGCAATTTCGATGGCGCGCCGCTCTTCCAGCGCCCCGGCGGTTTCATCCAGCGCCATTTCGAAATGGTCCAGCGCGGCGGCCTGGCCGCGATGCAGCAGCGCCATCTCGTGAGAGATGTGGTCGGCCGGTTGCCCCACGCGGAACAAATTGCGCAGGGTCCGAAAGCGCGCCGCCCACTCCTTGGGAGTGAGGGCGAACGAGCGCCATTCCTCCAACGCGCCCAGGCCCTCCAGTTTATGCAGCAGGCGCTCGGCGCCGATGGTATGGGGCTTGGCATCCTCTCCCACCAGCAGCATTTTGAGCGCGCCCAGACCGGAATTGGGGATTTGTTCGCGCACATCGAAATCGAAGCGGTCCATGGCGCTGGATTCGGCGAAGCGCGGAGCCAGCCGCAGCACGGCGAGTGTGGCGGCATGATCCCAACCGCCCAACATCGCCTGCACGGCGCCGCAGAGGAAGCGCACGGCGGCGTGCTCTTCCAGGTGCTCATCGAAATAGAAACGCGCCGGAATGCCAAAGCGCCCCAGCGTGGCCTGGAGCAGGGGGACGTAGGTTTCGGGAGTGCGCACGATGATGCCCATCTCGCGAAAGGGCCGGCCGGCGGCGGACTGTTCCAGGATGCGGCGGGCGATCTCTTCGGCCTCCCGTTCCAGGCCCGGGGCCTTGGTGACGATCAGCGCAGGCCGGGGGCGCGAGCCCGGCTCTTCGGTGCGCTTCAGCACGACCGCGGCGTGTTGCCGCATGGCGCCAATGACGCTCAATTCGGGGTCGGGCAAAGCGTGAAAACCATCCAGCCAGATCTGAGTAATGCCGCCCAGTCCTTCGCGGGCGATCCGTTCCGCCGCGAGTTCCAGGCGTCGCGCGCGGAGGGCCATGCCGCGATCGAGCAGTTCGCGGTCGACCTCGCGGTAGACCGCCAGAAACGCGGCGGCGAGTGGAGAGGCGGGCAGGTTCGCCGCCAGGCGCCGGCTGTCGCATCCGGCCGAGGAGAATTCGCCGATGGTATGTGCCAGCGAAGCGCAGAAGCCGCGCATGTGAACGACGCGCGCGAACTCGGGCCGGTTCACGCGGCGCGCAGCCTCTTCCACAATCAGGTAGAGCGCCGCATCGGGCACCTGCGGGACATCGCCGGCCCAGTTCTCCATGAAGCGGGAGAAGGTTTGGATCAGGCCGGGCTGAAAGACAAAACCTTCGCGCGCCAGCCGGTTTTGCAGGTGCTGCGCCATGGTGGCCGTCGGCACCAGCAAACGCACCGCGTCCCTGCCGGCCCATAACGCGTGCCGTACATCGTCGAGAATATCGTTCATGCCGGTCACTGGCCGGCGATCCACGCGTGCAGTGTGCCGCCCAGCCGCAGCACGCTCCACCGGGATTTTTCCAGGGCGTACTGCGCGTCGTAGAAGGCGATCCACTTATCGCTTTCGAGCAGGCGCGCCTCTTCCACCTGGCGCATGGTGAGGCGGCCTTCCTGCATCATGGCGAGGTCCACGTCAAGCTGGCCGCGCGCCACTTCCAGGTCCAGCCGCGCGACGTCGGACGCGTTCTCGCTCCTTTTCACGTCGCGAAAAGCCTGTTGCAGATCCGCGGAAATGCGATTGCGCGCGTTGGCCAGTTCCAGCTTCAGATGATTGATCTCCGCGCGGGTCTGGGCCGACTGCGAGCCCACGCCGGGGCTGAAAATCGACCACTGAAACGAGACGCCGAGCTGGCCGTTATTGCGCTGGAACTTCTGAAAGAATTCGGCATAGTTGTTGAACTTGGCCAACATGCCGTACTGGGCGACCAGGTCCACCTTGGGCAGACGGGCGGCTCTTTCGCCGCGTATTTCGAAGCCCTTGGAAATCATTTGCGACTCGATCTGCCGCAGTTCCTTGCTGGATTCCAGCGCGGATTCGATGGCTTGCGATTCGGAGGAGGGCAGAACCGGCGCGGGGCGCTCTTCGGCCGCCGGGCGAATGCGATCGTCGGCCGAAAACCCGAGCGCGACGGCCAGTTGAGTCTGCGCGGTGGCCGCGTCATCGTCCAGGTTGGCGGCCAACTGGCGGGCGCGTGCCAGGCCCAACTCGGCCTGCTTCAACGCCAGTGGCAGCGCGCGGCCCTCCTGCACCTGCACGCGGACCGCGTCCAGCACCTGTTGCTGGCTTGCGATGGCCTTGCGCGCCAGGTCGCCGACGCGCATGGCGCGCTCGGCATCCAGATACATCGAAGCCACGCGGTATGCCACCTCGTCCTGCTTGGCTCCGACCGCGACGTTGGCGCCGCGCGCCTCCTCCTTGGCCTGGGCCACCGCCATACTCTGCGGGCGATTGAATAAATCCTGAATGGCATTCGCCTGGACTATGCTTGGCGCGGAGCCTTCGATACTCATGGGGAACCCGTTGCTGTAGGCCAGGCCGCTACCCACCACCAGGCGCGGCAGGAACGGATCGCGCGCCACACGCACTCCCGCGCGCGCCTTTTCCTCATCGAGGCGGGCGAGGGCGACGTCGGGATTCTGCTTTTCCGCGAGTTCCACAGTCTGGCGGAGGGTGAAGGTATGAACTTCCGCATGAAGCGGGGCCAGGAATGCAAACAATACGAAGCCTGCGTTGCGCATAGCTATATTTTAGTGGGACAGACGCCGGAAACCGATCGTCTGTGCTACTGGATCACCAGGAGCAGGTCTTTGGCTTCGATGTGCTGGCCGGGTTGCACCAGCAGTTGCGTCACCGTTCCGCCCACCGGCGCGTACACCGTGCTCTGCATCTTCATGGCTTCGAGCACCAGCAAACGCTCGCCCTTTTTGATCTGCTGGTTCAACTGCACGGCCACCGTGGACACGACACCGGGAATGGGCGCGCCGATCTGGCCGGGCTGGGCCGGATCCGCTTTGGCCCGCGTCGGTTCCTTCACCTCCAGGCTCCGGTCGCGCACCGTAACTTCGCGCGGCTGCCCGTTCAGTTCGAAGAACACCGTGCGGGTGCCATCGGGATGCGGCTCGCCGACGGTGAGAAACTTGATTACCAGCGCCTTGCCGGGTTCGAGTTCCACCGCCACGTCCGACCCGCGCTCCATGCCGTAATAGAACTGCGGCGTGGGCAGCACATCCACGTCGCCCCAGTTCTGGCGATTGCGCGCGAATTTGACGAAGACGTCGGGATACATCAGGTAGCTGAGCACTTCGTCGCGAAGGGGCTTGCGGGCGATCTTCTTTTCCAGCGCGGCGGCAGTCTCTTCCAGATCGATTTTGGGCAGGTGCGCGCCGGGACGCCCGCGCTGCGCTTTGGCGCCGCGCAGGATGATCTTCTGCAGCTTTTTGGGCCAGCCGCCATCGGGTTCGCCCAGCGAGCCCATGAACATTTCGATGACGCTGGTGGGCAGGGTGAGATTGTGGTCGGGCGTGAGGGCGGCGAACTGGTCCATGGTCATGTTGTGATTGACCAGGAAAATGGCCATATCGCCCACCACTTTGCTGGAGGGCGTGACCTTCACGATATCGCCGAACGCCATGTTGACGTCGGCATACGTGCGCGCCAGTTCGTGCCAGCGAGCGCCCAGCCCCATGGATTCGGTCTGTTCCTTGAGGTTGGTGTACTGGCCGCCGGGCATCTCGTGGATGTAGACTTCGGCGGTGCCGCTCTTGGGGCCGGTATCGAACGGCGCGTAATGGTCGCGCACCGTCTCCCAATAATCGGCGCACTGGTTAAGCGCATCCAGGTCGATCGCGGAATCGCGTTTGGTGTGGGCCAGCGCGGCCACGATCGAATTCAGATTGGGCTGGCTGGTGCCGCCGCTCATGGAAGCGATGGCGCCATCGGCGATGTGCACACCGGCATCGGCCGCTTTCAGCACGCTCGCCGCATTGATGCCGCTGGTATCGTGCGTATGGAAATGGATGGGGATGCCCACTTCCCGCCGCAGCGTCTTCACCAGCTTCTCCGCGGCATACGGTTTGCAGAGGCCCGCCATATCCTTGATGGCCAGCATGTGCGCGCCCATCTTCTCCAGCTCCTTGGCCATGCGGACGTAGTAGTCCAGGGAGTATTTGTCGCGCCGGGGGTCCAGGATATCGCCCGTATAGCAGATGGCCGCCTCGCACACGCTGTGGGTACGGCGCACGGCTTCCATCGAAGCCTTCATGTTGGGCAGCCAGTTCAGCGAATCGAAAATGCGGAAGATGTCCATGCCCTGCGCGGAGGCTTCGTAAATGAATTCGGCCACCACGTTATCCGGGTAAGCCGTATAGCCCACGGCGTTGGAGGCGCGCAGCAGCATCTGGAAGCAGATATTCGGAATGGCCTGCCGCAGGCGGCGCAGGCGCACGAAGGGGTCCTCGTGCAGAAACCGCATGGTCACATCGAAGGTGGCGCCGCCCCACATTTCCAGGCTGAACAGATGGTGCAGGCGATGCGACACGAAGTTGGCGATGGCCATCATGTCGTAGGTGCGGACGCGCGTGGCCAGCAAGGATTGGTGGGCGTCGCGGAAAGTGGTGTCGGTCAGCAGCAGCCGCTTCTGCTTGCCGGCCCATTCGGCGAGGCCGGCCGGCCCGAGTTGTTGCAGCAACTGTCGCGTGCCGGGGGGTGGCGCGGCGGCGTCGTGCTTCGGCACCGGCGGCGCGAGAAATTGTTTCGGTCTGGGCTTGCCCGCGACCGTGGGGTTGCCGTTCACGATGGTATCGGCCAGATAGGCCAGCAGCTTGGTGGCGCGGTCGCGGCGTGCCTGGAATTTGAAGAGCGCGGGCGTCTCTTCCAGCCAGCGGGTGGTGACGTTGCCGGCCTGAAAATCGGGATGGTTGACCACGTTTTCCAGGAACGGGATGTTGGTCTTGACGCCGCGCACGCGGAATTCCCGCAGGCTGCGGTCCATGCGCTGGCAGGCGTGCCGGAACTCACGGCCCCACGCCGTGGTCTTCACCAGGAGCGAATCGTAGTAGGGCGTGATGACCGCGCCGCCGTATGCCGAGCCGCCGTCCAGCCGGATGCCGAATCCGGCCGGCGAGCGATAGGTGGAAAGGCGGCCGTAATCGGGCACGAAATTGTTGGCCGGGTCTTCGGTGGTAATGCGGCATTGCAGGGCGTAGCCGTAGAGCGGAATAGCCTCCTGCGCCGGCAGATTCATTTCCGGACCGTGCAGTTCCAGGCCTTGCGCCACCTGGATCTGGCAGCGGACCAGGTCGATGCCGCTGACCATTTCGGTGACCGTATGTTCCACCTGAATGCGCGGATTGACTTCGATGAAGTACCACTCGCCGGAATCGGCATCCACCAGGAACTCCACCGTACCGGCGTTGTAATAACCGGCCGACCGGGCGAGGGCAACGGCCGCATCGTGCAGTTCTCGGCGAATTCTGGGGTCGAGCGAAACGGCGGGCGCCACTTCGACCACCTTCTGATGGCGGCGCTGTACGGAGCAATCGCGCTCGTAGAGGTGCAGGATGTTGCCGTGCCGGTCTCCCAGGATCTGGACCTCAATGTGCTTGGCACGGCGCACGAAGCGCTCGATGAACACGGCATCGTTGCCGAAAGCCGCTCCGGCTTCGCGGCGGGCCTCTTCCAGACGGCCCTCGAAATCGGCGGGCGTATCGACCACGCGCATGCCGCGCCCGCCGCCGCCGAACGCGGCTTTGACGATCAGCGGGAACCCGATCTCCGCCGCCACCTTCGCCGCCTGTTTGGGATTGCTGACAGGTTGCTCGGTGCCGGGGACCACGCGGACGCCGGCCTTCTGCGCCAGGCGCCGGGCGGCGGTCTTATCGCCCAGCAGGTCCAGCAGTTCCGCGCTGGGGCCGATGAAGGTGATGCCGGCGCGCTCGCAGGCGCGGGGCAGCGCGGGATTTTCAGATAGGAAGCCGTAGCCGGGATGGATGGCATCGACCTCTTTTTCGGCGGCCAGCGAAACGATGCCCTCCACATCCAGGTAGGCTTCCACCGGACCCTTGCCTGCGCCGATGAGATAGGCCTCGTCGGCCTTGAAACGATGCAGGGCCAGGCGATCTTCCTGCGAATAAATGGCCACGGTGCGCAGGCCCAGTTCATTGGCCGCGCGCAGAATGCGAATGGCGATTTCGCTGCGGTTCAGAGCTAGAAGTTTCTTCATTACAGGTGAGCGGTAAGACTAGGATAGCAAGGGTGAATCGCTCCATATCCGGCTTCGTATCTGTGGTGGACCGCCACCACTCGCGAAATTCCCTTGGCAGCTCTTCGACTGGATGGAGCCGGTCCACGCTCCGGTATACTACTTCTTCTTCCCTGCGGCCATCCCCGCGTGATAGGTCCTGGTAAACCCGTTCCGCGTATTGGTCACGGTATAAGTGCCGTTGGACTGCACCGTGAGCCTGATCATGTTGAACTGATCGGCAGGCTGCTCCAGGTTGGCGATAAAGTCCGGCGGCGGGTTGGTGTCCTGAGTGCCTGCGGCGGAGTAGTGGACCTGCCAGATGTCTTCCAGCCCCGCCGTTGCGCGCAGGATGGGCCAAGTCTGTGGATCGGCGCCCTTGCGCGCTCCGTTGCCCACGATGGCTACGGTTGGCCGGATCGCGCCGGCCAATTCCGCCGCCATACCCTTGAACTGCCCGTGAACGTTTACGTGGTACACGTCCACGGTTCCGACCAGGTTCACCGGGCATACCAGTTCATGGCTGAGATGCGCCTCCAGGTCCGCCAGATCCAGCATGCGAAATTTGCCAAACGTGAACAACACGCCAATGGACTGATCGTCTTCCACGTCGCGCGCAACCGCCGCCGCCTGCGGGTTGGTGGCGCACAAGGGGTTTGCCGCCCCGCCGCCCTTCAAGGGCTTGCTCAGAAGCCGCCCGGCCGATGTGACCACTTCGATATCGACCCCCTTGAGAGGGATCTTATCGCCGGGCTTCAGCACTGTGTGGCCAATTTTCTTTCGCAATTCGTCGTAGGCGTTGAAACGGCCGCGGTCGGTGGAAGGAGACTGCGCCGGGCCATGATCCATGATGTGACGGATGGGAAATCGCGCCGCCAGCGCGGGAACGTCGCCCAGGTGATCGATATCGAAGTGTGAGATCACCAGGTAATCGAGCTGTTTCAATCCGGCGCCTCTCAACGCCGCGACGATCCGCTCGTTTGACGCTTCCCGGTTGCCGGAGCCTGGCCAGCCCGCGTCAAACAGCATCGACTCCCCGGAAGGGGAGACGACCAGCACCGACTTACCCCCTTCGACATCGATCGTGTAGAAGGTGAGTGTCTTCGCCGAAGCGCCCATAACGACCAAGGATGTGAGCAACAGAAGTTTGAGCATCATTTCACACTGAAAGCCAGCAGCACATTCCCCGGCATGCCGGAATAGCCGGAGTTCACGTACACGAATCCATCCGCGACGGTCGCGCCGGTGGCCGCCATGGATCCACCCTTCGCCGGGATTCCATTCACCGTGGGAAACTCCCGCGCGGTTTCGAAATCCCAGATGATCTTTCCCGTCTTGGTATCGTGCGCCCGCACATGTCCGTCCATCGAAGGCGAGAAGACCACGCCCGGAATCGCGCTTGGCGGCGACTTCAGGGCCACAGAGCAACCGCGCCGGCCCGCGCAGTCCGGCATAGGCGCCGGTTCATTCCAGACGATCTTGCCGGTCGCCGGATCGATCGCGAACAACCCCGTCCTGGCAGCGGCCGCCTGTGCGCCGCGCGGCGATTCACCCAATCCGGCGAACACCAATCCATCTCCAGCCGCGATACCCCACTGAATGCCGCCGCCCGCGCCGCCGATGCCAATCCGCGTGGACCACAGGATCTTGCCGTCCTGGTCGGGATCCAGCCCATGCACTTCGGCCGACTTCTGTCCTTGCACCAGCACCTGCCTGCCGCCGGCAATGTCCAACAGGATCGGCGAACCGCCCAGATCCACATCGGTACCTGCATTCTCCGGACAATTGCCCGTATCTCCGTTCCGTCCCGCGCATCCCCAATTGAACATATCCGGCGCCGTCTGCCGGCTCCACTTGATCTTGCCCGTCCCCATCTCCATCGCGATGACGGCATCGGCCGTTTTGATGTCCGGCCCGGAATAGCCATTGCCGGCCGCCACGTATACCAGTTTCCGCTTCAGATCGAGCGTGGGCGAGGACCAGATCGTCGCCCCGGATGGGCCGAAATACTGCACGCCTTTGCCGCTCTTCCCGGTGGGCTTCGGCTCCGGTGTGGTGTAGGTCCGCCAGACAATGCTGCCATCGCTGGCCTCACCACAACCAGATTGCCGCGGAAGGTGCAGCAGGAGTACTGCGGATTGGCGCCCGCATTCTCTTCCTGCGAAGCGATCGGCACATAGAGCCGTCCGTCGTGCAGCTTGGCTGTGCCGGTAACGCGCGTGAAGGGCTGGTTGTCCAACTTCTTCTGCCACACCACATTTCCTGTGTTGGCATCCAGCGCATAGAAATTCGACTCGAGGTCGCCAAAGTACGCGCGCGGTCCGGGGCCGATGACCACCGCGTCCCGCACCATCGCCTTCGCCTGGTACATCCAGTAAAGGCAGCCGCTTTGGGCGTCCAGCGCATAGACCGTGCCGTCGTTGCTGCCGGTGTACACGCGCCCGCCGGCCACGGTCGGCTGACTGTAAGCCGTAACTGCGTTGGGAAATCCGAACGCCCACTTCAATTGCAGCTTTGGAACCTGCCCGGCTGTGAGCCCCGCCGCCTTCGCCGGCTGAAAGCGGGTGTTCCTGTCATCCACGCCCCAACCATTCCAGGATGAGCCGCCGCCTGCGGGCTTCGCGCCAGCCGGGCAAAATCCTTTCATCTCCGGAAGCACCGGCGGCCCGGCTTTGCCCAGGTAGCGCGCCACAGCCATCTTGTCGGCGGCGTTCAACTGCGCGCCAATAGCCCTCATCGACCCCGTCTCAAGTGTCTTCACGATATCCTGCCAGGACAGATTGGCCAGAGCTTCGGGCATGGGCGCGTGCGACTCGCTGTTTGGATCGTGGCACTGAATGCAGCGCGAGATAAAAACCTGGCTCCCTTCCTGGCCGGAGCATAATGCCGCCAACGCCAATCCGATGGCCACTGTTCGCATCAGTTCATTCTACACATCACGCCAACTCGCCCAATTTCGGCAGTTCCAGCACCATATCGCCCTGCTCGTCCACGAAGAAGGCCGGCGAGAATCGGCGCCCCCACACAATCTCGTCGTACCGGTAGGAGTGGCGCGCCACCACCATTTGACTGAAGGTGTCGTCGTACGCCTTGATCACGATCAGCAACTCGGCCTGCTGCTGCTTCAGGTCGGCTTCGGTCTTGCCGAAGAGCGGGCTTTCGCTGTCGATAGGGTGCACAATGGTCCAGGTGAGCGGGATGAACACCAGTTGGTCCCGTTCCAGCTTCAGCCGGTTGTACTCGCGCGAGGGCTTGCCGCTCTTCGTCTCCACGGTCATCAGCATCATGCGCACGTCCAGATCCATCAGGTCGTTGGTCCGCCGGTTGACCACCCGGAACTGCAGGCTGGTGCCGTCCTGATACGGCGCCATCAGGATCTGGTCGCTGAATCCGATGCGCGCCGAGGGCCGCGAAACGCGCCCGAACAGCAGCCCCGTCGCCACCGCAAAGGCCAGCACACCCACCAGCGCCTCGAACGCCGCCACCGAGTTGGCCGCGATCCCCTTGGGCGAGATATTCCCATACCCCACCGTGCTGAGCGTGTGCGAGCTGAAGAAAAAGTCGTTCAACAGCCTCCCGAACGCGGTCGGTGAGTCGGCGCCGGAGAGTTGGTCCGGACCCAGCGCGAAATAGATGCCGGCGAAGACCAGATTGGCGAGGAAATACCCTAGCACCAGCGTGGCGAAAAATTTGACCCATCCCATGTTGATCAAATACATGTAAGGATGAATGTCGCGCCACGTCGTGCCCCGGCGATGCACGTTGAAGCTGCCGTCTTGGTTGATCACCCGCCGGAACGGCGAAGTGAATTGCTGCGTCAGGCCCGGATCGAAAGTAACTTTCTGCATCTCACACCGCCTCCAGCCAACCGCGCAAAAGCTGTTCGGGGCTGCCGTTCAAATCCAGCGGCTCCGTGCGCACTTCCTGCTTGTTCTCCACATACACCGCCACGATGCCGCCGGCAGTGGGCCGCAGTTCCAGTTTGCGGTCGCGCGCCTCCAGCCGGAGTGTCGTGTCCAGCCACGCGGCGCGAATCATGGTGCGCATCGAATGCCCCACGCGCGCGGTCTGCCGCAGCAACTCCGCGGTATACGGGCCGTCCTTCAACTGCTCGGCGAATGGCGCCGCCGCCTTCGCGTGTGCCCGTTGATTTTCCCGCTCCCGGTGCTGGCGCTCGGCGGACTCTTTCCCCTCTTCCTGTGTTTCGAGGCTCTTCAGGTTGTTTTCGAGGTCGTCTAGGAAACTCATGCCCTTCCAGTTTGCCGCAAGTTCACGATACGATGGGCGCATGCCCGATCCCACCCGCGAGCGCCTCACCGGACTGCGCAACGGCCTCCTGAAACTCCACAAATCGCTGATGGATTCCGAGCGCGCCCTCTACGAGCGGGACGTCCAGCGCATTACCAGCACCGGCCAGTACCTGGGGCTGGTGATGAACGATCCGTGGTTCGCCTGGCTGCGCGAGTTATCGCAGTTCATCGTGATGATCGACGAGACTTTGGATCTCGACGAGCCGCCCACGCCAACCGATGCCGACCGCCTGATCGCCCAGGCGCGCACCCTGCTTTCGCCGGCGGAAGGCTCCAGCGGTTTTGGAGGCAAGTATTACGAGCTGATGCAGCGCGACCCGGTCGCCGTGCTGGCTCATCGCGACATGATGCTGGTATTCGGAACGCTCGCGGCATGATCGCCGAACTCGCCGCAGCGGCGGCGCTGGCCATCTGGGTCTATCTGCTGACCGCGCGCGGCGGCTTCTGGCTCGAATTCCTTCGTACCCCGACGGCTCCCCCCCGGCCCGGCCGCGCCCCTTCCATCGTCGCGGTCATTCCGGCCCGCAATGAAGCCCCTTCGGTAGCGCTCGCCATCGGCTCGCTGTGCAGTCAGAATTACCCAGGCCCGTTCCACATCGTTCTGGTGGACGATGGCAGTGACGATGGCACCGCCGGCGCCGCGCGCGCCGCCGCGCCCGCCGGCCTGTTGACCGTGGTGAAGGCGCCGCCTCTACCCGCCGGTTGGAGCGGGAAGCTGTGGGCCGTGGCGGAAGGCGTACGGTGCGCCGCCGCACATTCCCCCGATCTGCTTCTGCTCACCGACGCCGATATCGTCCACCCGCCCGATGCGCTCGCCGGCCTTGCCGCGCGCGCCGAATCGGGCTACGGCCTGGTCTCCTACATGGCCACGCTCGAATGCCGGACGCTCGCCGAGCACGCACTCGTGCCGGCCTTCGTCTTCTTCTTTTTCATGCTGTACCCGCCTGCTTGGGTTCGCGGCAACGCCCACCGCACAGCCGGCGCGGCCGGTGGATGCATGTTGATCCGCCGGAGCGTGCTCGAAAGCATCGGTGGCATCCAGGCCATTCGCGGCGCCCTGATCGACGATTGCGCGCTGGCGCAGGCCGTCCAGCGGCAAGGCGCTCGAGTGTGGCTGTCGCTCGACGCCGGAACGCGCAGCATCCGCTCCTACCGATCGTTCGGCGAGGTCGGCCGCATGATTTCCCGCACCGCGTTCACGCAACTGCGGCACTCCGGATGGCTGCTGCTCGGTACCGTGCTCGCGTTGACCGTAACCTATCTCGTCCCGCCCGTACTATCGGTCACTGGTTCCACCCGCGCCGCGGGGCTCGGGTCACTCGCATGGCTGCTGATGTGCTGCGCGTACTTCCCCGCCCTGCGCTTCTACCGCCGCTCGCCCTTGTGGGCGCCCTTCCTCCCCGCGGTCGCCCTGTTCTATATGGGCGCCACGCTCCACTCGGCTCTTGCCTGGTGGCGCGGTTCCGGAGGCATGTGGAAGGGCCGCGTGCAGGATGCGGCGCCGCGCCCGTGACCCCACATCGGCAATGGCTGTAGACTGGATGCATGGAACGGAAGATCTTCTGGGCCACCTTCACCGCGTTGGGTCTGATGGCCGATTTAGTTCTTCCGCTCTGGTGGGCATTGGGCGCGACGATTCCTATCTTCCTCTTTAGTTGGTGGTTTGCCTATCGCAGCGGCTGGTTCTAGAACAGACTCGCCAGAACAACCTGTACGGATCGCGCGCGAAAGTACTAAACCCTCAAAATAGACATTGCTCTGCCAGGTCCACCCGGAATATGCTAGTCCAAGATTCGAATCCAGAAGGTATGTTATGTCAGTTATGTCACGTAGTCCGTTTTTGGTCCCAGTTATTGCGAGCCTGGTATTTCTTTCCGCCCCAGCAGCCCAAGCCAGCGATATCTCATTTCTCGACTCCTTTGGGAATATTGCTTATGAGCAGACTGGCAACGGCAATACGCTGACATTGAATGGGGCCTTCTATTCCGCCGACGTCAACACCTCGGTCCCGAACCCATACACCTCGGTCTCTATGACTTTCCCCGGAGCCCTGTCGCCCATCAGCAGTTTCTCCCAGCTCTCATCCACCGACTATCATTACCAGACCGGCCTCTATAGCACTCTGGCAGCGATGAACACGGACTTCCCGACCGGGACTTACACCTTCACCGCAAATAATGGAGACGCCGCAAGTTACAATTATACGGCTGCCGACTACACCGCCTCGCTTCCATACCTCACGGGCACCAATTATACGGACCTACAGGGAATGAACTCGTCCCTGCCCTTCAACTTCACCTTCAGTCCGTTCGTACCCGGGTCAACTGCCACTGATGCATTTATCTTCTTCACGATTTTCGACGTCACCTTGGGAAAGTCCGTTTACAACGCGGGTTTCCTCCCCGCGACGGCCACCAGCGCATCCGTTCCCGGCGGAACCCTGAAACCCGGCGACCTGTTTTCTTACGAGTTGGACTATTCCGACCGGGACATTTTGACCACCGGCTTCTCCGGCGGGGACTTCGCTCCGCAACTTGGCTTCGATGTGCGCACCGATGGCACGTTCACCGCCGCCCCGGCCGCTGCCATACCCGAGCCATCCACTGCGGCCTTACTCGGCCTCGGCCTGCTCGTGGCAGTATTCCGCCGCCGCGGCTAGTTCCATCCAGTGGTCAGGCTCGCCCGCCTCCACCTCGCACACGCACAGCGAGCCGTGGCCTGCTTCGCAAATCCATTCCGTCGTGACCGGCTCGAAAACGCTGGCCCACGTGCCAATCCGTACCGGCATCACCAGCCTTCGCAGACAGACCGGGCACCGGTGCCGCTGGTCGGCCAGACTCCATAGCACCGCCCATTCGAAAGTCGCGATGAACACCACCACCAGCACCAGTCCACCGGCCAGAATCCGCACCGTCTCATTCGGAATCGATTTGCGGAAAGCCGCGCCGCCCTCGATCCACAGCAGCGGCACGATCGTCACCAGCAACAGGGTCTTCAGCAGGAGGAACGAACGATACCGCCAGCTATGACCGCCCGGCGAAACCCGGCCCACGGCCGCAATTATGCTCACAACAAGGGCGAACGCGACCGGGAAGAGATTCGCTACCAGCCGGTCCTGCTCCGCGATGCTGGCGGCGCGCCCCAGCGAATGCAGCAGCGACCGGGTGACCGCGAAGCCATGCGTGGATGCGGCCATCAGCACCAGCGCCGTGGCGGCGCCGGCCAGCAGGAAGGAAGGAGCGCGGACCCAGCGCCGCACGTCGAATCCCCGGCACTGCGTCCGGAACGCGTCAGCCAGCGCGTCTCCGCACCACCATGCCAGGAAAGCGAAATCGCGGCCGGGCAATTCCCCGCGCAGGGCAAGAACCCAAAGGCCGTGCAGACTGGCATCCCGCGAGCCACGCCAGGCGGCGCGCTCCTCCAGCGGGACCATCAGGCTTGCCAGGCGGACCAGCCAGCGGCAAACCACGGGTGGTTCTGACCGGTAGTCGCCGGACATATACCCTCCACCTCGATATGACGCCGCGCCCGCGCGCAATGTTCCCGGCTACGAAAACCGCGTCCGCCGCCAGAGCAGGTATCCGCAAATCAGCAGAAACGCAAGAGTCGCCACAATCAGCGGCGCCATCCAGAACAGATTTACCGATATCGCCTGCCGCTCCGCGCCTACTCCCAGCCTCACGAAAATGGCGACTGCCACACCCATCACCAGGTATTCCCACCAGCGGCGTTCCGATCGTCCTCGGGAGTCCTCGTCATCCCCCTGCAAAATGGCCGCCACGCGCTCGTGCTTCAATCCGTACCGGTCGCACTCACGATCCATCGCTTTTCGCCACGAAACCTGTTCGCTGGCCGGCGCCTCGGCAAAACTGATCGAGGTCGCCCCTACGATCATGATCAGCGACCCGGCGATCACCAGCACCTGCGCCGTCAGGCCGATGCCGGAGAGTTCGCCGAACACCAGCGCGCCCCAGGCCAGTCCCCACAGCTGATTGGTATTCGAGAGCGGAATCCCGCGGCTGATCCCGATATACTTGGCGGCATACTGCTGGAACAGGTCGCCCAACACCCAGCAGAAGCCGCCCAGAAACAGCCAGAAGAAGGCCGGCCGCGCCAGCGAAAGATCCGCCATCACGTGCTCGTATCCGCCGCCGAAGACCAGCGCCAGGGCGAACACCGTGCTCAATTCACCAAACGTGAATACCGTCACGAAGGAAAGTGGATTCATCCCGCTGATGTATGCCTTGCGGTACGGGATGTACATGGTGCCCCACATCAGGCCAGCGCCCAGCGCCGCCAGAATCCCCAACATGGCGGAATGGCTGGCCTCGGGAGACGACTGGTGCGTGGTGGCCAGCGCCAGCAGGCAGGCGCCTGCCACAATCGCCGTCGCCCCGCCCAACACTTTCGCCCATTGCCGCGCCCCCGCGCCGCGCAACTCGTTGAACAGCAGCCAGCCCCAGAACAGGCCCACCAGGCTGTTGGTATTCCACAGCGGGAACGCGATGGACAGGCCCACATTGCGAATGGCGAAGACCGTGAGCGTGTTGGCCACCGCCCACAACATGCCGGCCAGGATGGCCCAGACCATCAGGTGCTTGTTCTCGCGCAGGTCGCGAAGAATATAGCTGGTGCCCTTCAGCGCCATGGGCACCGTCCAACGAGCCACAAAAACTCCGGCCACCATGCCGAGCGAGATGATGAAGGGCGAAAAGCCTACCGTGACCAGTTTGGTGGGCGCTTCCGCCGCCCCCAGCCAGGCGCCCGCCGCCAGGCCGCAGATCACGCCCAGCCTGTGCAGCGAAAGAGTGCTCCGGTGATCCGCCGTCATGTTATCGGACCGCGGCCAGCAGGCCGACCCCCAATACCAGCACGATCACCGGCACCCAAAAGTGAATATCACCTACGACTGCTTGCCACGTGGAGCGCGTCATGAGGTGAGTGTAGCAGCCTACCCCAGCGCTTTGACGCCCGGCAGTTCGATCCCCGCCAGAAACTCCAGCGACGCGCCGCCGCCCGTGGAAACGTGCGTGATCTTGCTGGTCACGCCGGCCGCCTTGATGGCCTTTTCCGAATCGCCGCCGCCCACTACGCTGGTGGCTCCGGAATTCGCTACCGCCTTGGCCAGCGCCACCGTGCCGGTATCGAAGGGAGGCTTTTCGAAGATTCCCATCGGCCCGTTCCAGATCACCGTCTTTGCCGCCGCGATCACCGCCGCGTACGCCGCGATGGTCTTGGGCCCGATATCGACCGCGATCTTTCCCTCCGGTATCGTCTCCACCTCTTCGTGGGCCGCGCCCGCCGCGATCTCCGATACCACCACGTGATCCACCGGCAGCATCAGCTTGCCGCCTAACTCCGCCAGCAGCTTTTTGGCGAGTTCCACCTTATCTTCCTCCACCAGCGATTTGCCGGTGGGCAGACCCTGCGCCCGGAAGAACGTGTACGCCATGGCGCCGCCGATCAACAGCTTGTCCACCACCTTACCCAGGTTTTGGATGACTTCGATCTTATCGGACACCTTGGCCCCGCCCAGGATCGCCACGCACGGGCGCGCCGGATTGGTGGTGGCCATGCCCAGGTACTTCAACTCGGCTTCCATCAGCAGACCGGCCGCGGCTTTGGGGACAAACTGGATCATGCCCTCGGTAGAGGCATGGGCGCGATGCGCGGAGCCGAACGCATCGTTCACATAAAGGTCGCACAGCGCGGCCAGTTTGCGGGCGAATTCGGGATCGTTCTTCTCTTCCTCGGGATGAAAGCGCAGATTCTCCAGCAGCAGCACCTCGCCGGGCGCGGGCTTCATGGCCTCCACTTCGGGCCCCACGCAATCCGGCGCCATCTTCACCGGTCGGCCCAGCAATTCCGCCAGTCGCACGGCCGCCGGTTTCAAGCTCATCTCCGCATTCGGTTTGCCCTTGGGACGCCCCAGGTGCGAAGCCAGAATGATGCCGGCTCCATGCTCCAGCGCGTATTGAATCGTGGGCAGCGACGCCTTGATGCGCTTGTCGCTGGTGATTTCCATGTCGCCCTTTTCATTCTTCTGCAGCGGCACATTGAAATCCACGCGGATGAACACGCGTTTTCCATTCAGGTCGAGATCGCGTATAGAAAGATAGGACATAAGAGGCCTCAAAGTGGGTTTTACATTTGAGGGTAACACGCGGCAGCGTGTGACTTGCTAGCTCTTACGGCTCCACTGCGAGACCGTCCGCCCATCGCCCGGAGTGGCCGTGAAATCGGCCGGCCGCGGCGCGCCCACTCCCGCCATGGCGGTGTGCAGCGTCCCGTTTTCCACGCGGTAGATTCCGTGCTGGCGAAGGTCGTGATAATCGATCGCGTGCGGCGATTGCGAAGCGTCCACCGTAAAGCGGCTCTTCATGAATACCGCCTTGCCTGCAAACAGCGTAGTTCCGTTGCCCCGAAATACGCGCCGCGCGGATTTCCGGAAGCCGGCATCGATCGGTTGGCCGTCCTGCATGCAGGAGACCATCTGCCATTCGCCTTCCAGTTCCGGAACCGGCGCCGCCTTCTCGTCGATTGGCGCCGGTGTCTCCGCTGCGCTTTCCCGCTCCAGCGTTTCCAGGGCATGCCCGGTGCCCTTCTCCGCCGCGAACTTCGTGGGACGCCGCTTGCCCGTGAGCCCCAGGCAGAGCCTCCACCGGTCGCCATCCAGTTCGTAAATGCCCAGCGATTTGTTCCCCTTCTCCGGCCCTTTCTCGAACAGCAGATCGAACGTCTTGGGCGACTGACTCTCGTCGATGCGCACGCTGCCTTCGTATTCGGCGCCCATATTCAGGCTCACGAAGCGATCGCCGCGGATAACGATCTTCGAGCCGCCGGCCGGATACTGCTGCCCTTCCATCTCCAGCGTGAGCATCCACCAGGTTCCTTGCAGTTTCTTCAAATCGCCATGCATGCGCCTAACGGACCTCCTTCCTCGCGAGGTTTCTACATACTGGAGAAACTTTCCGCGGCTGTCAATACAGTTTTTACCGCGCCACAAACCAGCCGTGGTATTCTGCTGCGATTATGCCAACTCCCGTCATGCATTTCGAAATCGGCTGCCGTGACACGGCTCAGGCAGCGCAGTTCTACTCCTCGCTGTTCGGATGGAGCACCACCCAGATGGGCCCCGCCGCGATGATCAATACCGGCGCGTCCGAAGGCATCCAGGGGCACTTCACCGCCCTGGGACACGAACCTTTCCGTTACACCATGTTCTACGTGAACGTGGACGATATCGACGCCTACGTTGCCAAGTGCGAAGCGCTGGGCGGCAAGATCGTGGTGCCGCGCCAGGACATCCCGGGGTACGGCAGTTTCGCCTGGCTGAGCGATCCCGACGGCAACACCGTGGGGCTCTGGAAACCCGCATAGCCGCGTCTACACCGCGACCACCTCATACGGGCGCATCATCTCGTTGTCTTCGTGCTCCAGCACGTGGCAGTGCCAGACGTAGCGGCCGGGGTAGCCTTCGAAGCGCGCGATGATGCGCGTCACCATGCCGGCATGGGCGCGCACGGTGTCTTTCCAGCCGCTCTCGGTGGGCTCGGGCGGTTGCGGCGGACCGCGATAGAGCAGTGGACGCCGGTCCAGCACCTGGAACCGCACCAGGTGCAGATGAATGGGGTGCGAGTCTTCCGTCAGGTTGGCGATACTCCAGATCTCCACCGTGTCGAGCAGCGGCTTTTCGGTGACGGGCATGTCCCAATGGGCGCCGTTCAGCAGCATCCGCATGGATTCGCCCGCGCCGTTCATGTCCTCGTTGAGAGTCAAGACGCGCGTGCGCACCGCCGCCGCTTCCGGAATGCGCGGCACCGGGCGCAACACCGTGGGCACTGGCGGCACGCGCCCGCCCGTGGCGCGGCCCACGCGGAACTGCATCAACTCGAAGGCATCGCTGCGTAGTTCCACGCGCTCGCCGGAGCGCCCCTGGAAATCCACGATGACATCGGCGCGCTCTCCGGGCGCGAGCACGAAGCTGGGAATCCGCAGCGGCGCGGGCAGCAGTCCCTGGTCCGTGCCGATCAGGTGGAACTCCCGCCCATTGCTTAACGACAAGTGATAGAAGCGCCCATTGGACGCGTTCAGCAGCCGCAGGCGATACGGCCGCGGCTCCACTTCCAGATACGGAAACAGTTTGCCATTCACCAGCAGGGCGTTGCCGAACACCTCGGGAACCCACGGCGCATCCGGCCGGCCGGAGACCGGATATTCGAGGCTGCCATCCTTCCGGAGGAGCCGGTCGCAGATCACCAGCGGGACCTCGTACCTGCCACGCAGCAACCCGAGGCCGTCTTCCACGCCGTCGCGCACGAGGTAGAGGCCCAGCAAGCCCGCGTAGATATTCAGGCGATTGATGCCCATGGCATGGTCGTGATACCAGAGCATCGCAGGCTCCTGGCGATTCGGATAGCGATAGGTCGCGCTCTTGCCGCGGGTGTACCAATCCTCGGGATAGCCGTCGCTCTCCGGCGGAGTTTTGGCGCCGTGCACGTGGACCACCGTACGCACCTCCGGCTTATCGGCCTCCGCGCCGTGCAGGGTGCGGTCGATGGGCAGGAAGTGGCGCTCGGGAAGCTGGTTGACCCATTCCACCAGCGCCGCCTGCCCGCTGCGCACTTCCAGCGTCGGCCCGGGAAAGCAGCCGTCGAAGGTCCACAGGCGCGTGGGCGGCAGGTCCCGGTGCAGGCGCAATTCAGCCTCGCGCATGACCAGGCGATATTTGCCTGCATTCGGTTTCGCCACCGGCAGGCGCGGCAGCGGGTCCACGAAGCGCGGCAGCGAATTCGGGTCCAAAGATGGCGAACCCGCCGACGCGGCGAACGCGGCGGCGGATTGCAGGAACAGCCTTCTGGAGGTGCGCACTCTCTCTATTTCGCCGGCTGGCCGCTGTTCGGATCCAGGATCAGCCTCTTTCTGTTTTCCTTGGTGAAGTCCATCATGCCGGCAATGGAATTCGCGAGCGCGTCGAAGGAACCGTTGCCGATGCGCTGCCCGCCCAGCCAGTTGTCCTCTACAAAGCGGATGATCGAGGTGAGGTCCGTAACCGTGTTGTCCACATAATTCGGCTTGGACCACGGAGAAATCACCATCATGGGCTGGCGCGGACCGTAGCCGCAGCGGCCCTGCGCGGGCATGGTGCCCGCCGGTCCCACCATGGCGGTGGAGCCATCGCCGCAGGAGCCGGCTCCGGTGAGGGCATCGGCGGCGCTGGTGGATTGGTTCACGATGGGGCCCATTTGATGGTCGTACCAGCCGTCGGAATCGTCATAAGCGATCACGACGGCGGTGTGCTGCCAATCGGCGGCGGGGCTTTGCAGGAAGTTGATGACCTGCACCAGGAAGGCCTGCTCATCGAGCGGATCGGAATATCCCGCGTGCCCGTCCTGATAGCCCGGCGCCTTCAGGAAGCTGACGGCGGGGAAGTTGCCGGCGTTGATGGCGTCGTAGAAATCGTGCAGGTCGTACTGGTGATTGGCGGCGTCGCCGGAGTAGCCGATGGTGCTGACGCTTTTGGGCCGCGCGTGGGTCAGGTTGGCGGTGCTCTTGTAGTATTGGAACGGTTCGTGGTGCGGAATGTAGTCGGTCTTCTTGGTGTTGGTGACGGTGCTGGTGGTGCTGCGCGCACAGCCGGTGGTGCCGTTGGCCTTGGTGACGGTGAGGTCGAAGCCCTGGGTGAAGAAGCCCCAGGTGACGTTGGCGGCGTTCAGCAGATCGCCGATGTTGGTGCCGGACATGCTGAACTGTTCGCCGGTGGTGGAGGAGCAGACATCGCCCAGCGGATCGGCGTCGCCGATATCGGTGACGGTGCCGTTGCCGCCGTCGATGACTGCGCCGGTGCCGTTAATATTGCCGGTGACGCCATTGGTCTGGCCGGAGACCAGGTTCAGCGCGCCAGGCGTGGAGGGGCCGAAAGTGGTGTCGAACGAGTTGTCGCTCATGGCGAAATGCTGGGCGTAATTCCAGAGGGCGGTGACGGTGTTGCCGTCGAAGTAGCCCATGTTGATGCCGGTTGTGGCGAACACGTTGCCGAACGGACTGCTGGCCGCCGGAGGCGGTCCGGCGACGCCCACCGACGCCGGGAAAAGGTCCATCAAGCCGGCGTGAACGGCGGCCTGCTCGGGTCCGTAGTTGTGGTTCTGGTCGCTGGTGGCTGCCTGGGAGCGGCTAAGCCGGAAAGGATTCACCGCGCCGGCGCCGTTCTTCGCGTTCATGGCATTGGGATTCTTAGTCAAGGTCGCGGCGGTCAGCCCGTTTACGGTGGGCGTTCCCGGCTTCGCTGTGAAGGCGGGTTCGCCCTCGGGGTTCATGGCATTCGGATAGGTTCCGAAGTAATGGTCGAAGGAAACGTTCTCCTGGAAGATCACAACCAGGTGCCGGATCGGCGTGACGGGCGCGGGCCCGGCGGATTGCGCGTGCGCGGCCGGAGCGATCAGGCTGAATGTCAGAAACTGTGCCATCAGAGCAGCAACGAATGGACGCATCTTTCTCCTCTGCGAGAGAGGATCGCAAAAGCGCAATTACACGGAGATGACAGTACGGAATCAATTTGGAAAAAGGCGCCGGGTCTGACTCGCAATCGCGGCCAGCAGCAGGGCTCCGGCAAGTACGTAGACCGCGGCAGCCATGGCGATGGCGGGTCCCAGGCCGCGATCGCGCGCCACTAGGCCAATCGCCAGGGGGGCGGTGCCTCCGCCGCCGAGCCAGCCCGCCATGTTGATGAAACCGGCAGCCGTGCCGCGCGCTTCAGGCGGCACCACATCGAACAATGAAGCGAAAATATTAGCATCGTAGAGGCCCTTGAAAAAACCCCATGCAGCGAGTGCCACCACCAGCCACACGCTGGAATCGGTAAGGCCGCACAAGGCCACGAAGGGCGCGCCGCACAGCACTCCCACGGCCTGCACCGCGATGCGGCCGCCGGCCCAGCGACGGCGCAGCACATCGGCCATCCATCCGCCCAGCGGCGACCCGGCCATGGAGGCGAGCTGAACGAAAATGGTGGCGGTGAGTCCGGCGGCGGCCAGGCTCAGGTGGAACTTGTCGTAAAGGAACTTGGGCATCCACGAGAGCAGCACCACGGCCACAAAGTTGGCGCACACAAATGCGCCCATCAGCAGCATGGCCGCCGGCGTGCGCCAGAGCAGGCGCAGGAAGCCGGCCAGCGGCATCTTGACCGCATCGGCGCGCCGGGGAGGTTCGTGCAGGAAGCGGCTGAGTACAACGCCTAGCAGCACGCCGAGTCCGCCGAAGATCAGGAACGACCATCGCCACCCGTAGTGCTGGCCGATGGCTCCGGCGAAGAATCCGCCCGCGATAGTGCCGATGTACACGCTGGTCTGGTGCAGGCCGAGGGCGCGCGAGCGAGTATCGGCGCCGTGATAATCGCTAACCAGCGATACCGACGCCGGGAAGTAGAACGTCTCGCCCAACCCTTCGGCGCCGCGAAAGAAGACCAGCACCGGGAAACTGCGCGCCAGTGCCGTGGCCATGCAGATCAGGCTCCAGCCTTCGAGTCCCGCCAGGATGGCGGACTTGCGCCGCACGCGATCCACGATCATGCCGGCGGCGGGCGAGCAAAGTCCGTAGACCCACGCGAAGGCCGACCCGAGCAGCCCGAGTTGCACGGTGGTAAGATGCAGCTCTTTTTCGAGTAGCGGGAAGACCGAGAAGATGGCCTGCCGGTCGGCGTAATTGAAGAAGGCGATCCACCACAACATGGCGACCACCCACCACTTGTAGCGGGCCGTCACTGTTGGAGCAGCCAGACTTCGGAGACCTGGCAGCCGCGCCCGCTGCCGCCCAAACCCTCTTCGCGGCGCCAGGTCAAATCGAGCGTCCCTTTCTCATAGGCCTGGCGGGGAATCGGAAATTCCACCGGCCGGATGGGCGTGGGCTTGGCCATGAGCGGATGCACCATCAGCCCTTCGCCGGCATCCAGGCGGATGCGCACGCGCGGGCTGTCCCCGCCGTAAACGACGCGCACGCGGTAGGCGGCTTTGGGATCCATGCCTTCGTAGTGCAGCTTGAGGGGCGCATCGTACAGAGATTCGGCGTGGGTCCACCAGGAACTGCGCCAGCTAGCATTGCCCGCGAAGCCAACCAGCGGCGACTCGCGGAAGGCCGGATCTTTTTCGTAAGGAGCGCCGCGCACCAGGTGGGGCTGGGCTTTGAGGTTTCCCAGATCGTCATAGAAGCCGCCGGGGCCGGGATCGGTCCAATGCAGGATCTGCTGGATGCCGGCCGTACGAGCCTTTTCGTCGGGCGCTTCGCGGATGGCGGCGAAGCGCGCCTTGAGCCACACGCGATTGTTGAGGGGCGCATCGACGGTATCGAGATTGGCGCCGCGATCGACGCTGATGGCCTGATACCGCGGCACGCTGAGTTGCATGTGGATGCTCTGGAATAGCGCTTCGGCGAGCTCGAAGATGCGCGCGCGCAATTCCGGCGCGGTGCGTTCGGTCACGGCGCGATCCAGAATCGCCTCGGCGCGCGGCATGTCCGAATCGCGCAGGGCCGCCATGGCCGCATCTTCGAGGCCCGTTTCGTAGATCAGGCGTTTGCGCGTGTAGGCATCGTAGTAAGCGCGGTAGAGGGCCTGCTGAAACCGCCAGTTCAGGCGCTCGGCGGGCGTGGCGCTGCGCTCCAGCGATTGGAACAGGCCGAGCGTGGCATCCACCCCGGCGTTATCGGCCAGAGGGCCTCGCCAGTCGCGCTCCAGGGCCATCAGGCCTTCGGCGAAGGTATCCGCGGAACGGCCGCCGATGAAATAGCGCGCGTATTCCCGGACGATCTCCTCCACGCTGGCGCCGGGGTTCCAGCCGAGCGCGCTCCAGACGGCCTTGTTGAGGTCGTCGTTGCAGCCTTCCGAATAGGTGAGGAAGCCGATGGTGTAAGGCGCGGTGGCGCGGAAGATGGCAGCCTCATCGACGGGGCGCGGATTGATGGTCTCGCGCGCTTCGGTGACGGCATAAGCTACGTCCCAATCGGGCACCGGAAACTGCGCCGCGCGGCTGTGGGTGATATCGGGGTAGTGGCGGATAGGGTAACGCGCGGGCACGGCCTGGCGCAGTTCCGGCAGGTTCATGCGCACCTGCGGGCCGAATACGACGCCGCTCAGCCACGCGGGCTGCCGGTCCCTGAGGGTGGCCAGGAACTCGTCTTCCCAGGCTTTATCGAAGCTCTGCGGCGACATCCACATCTGCGCCCGCGGATGGTAGCGGTGCAGCGATTCGGTCTGCTTTTCGAGGAGCGCCATGAGGTATTTCGGCTGGGTATGGCCGGGATCGCCGCCGGGCACGAAGACGGCGTCGATGCGCGGCAACTGGCGAAACACCTCGGCCCATTCCTTGAGGGCGAAGTCCACGGTCTTGGGGTCGGAATAGTCCGGGTCCATGGCGGGATACCAGATCCACACGTCCAGACCGTAGGAATCGGCGAGGCGGGACATCTCGATCATCATCTGCATGGGAGGCAGAGAGAAGTGGGGGCTGTCGGCGGCATCGTCGGAGCGCGGAGGGATCAGCTCGACGGCGTTGGCGCCGAAGACGATGAGGTCGCGCATATACTGTTCCCACATGGCGACGGTCCAGCCATCGTACGAGTTGGTTTTGGGGCGATAGCCCAACTGATGGCCGCGGAGGGAATATTTGGGCGCGGAGGCGAGGCGCAGATCGTCGGGCGCTTCCAGGGTGTCGCGATCCATGCGCAGGTGGCGCAGCAGCGCGCCGGCGCCATAGAGCGTGCCGCGGGCATCGTTGCCGACGACCAGAATATTGCCGTCCACGGTCTGCACGCGGTAGCCTTCCGGGCCCGCGGCGGGTGCCATGAGGCGGGCGGCGAAGCGCGCGGGGACATCGCGGCCCGTGAAGATGGCGGGGCCGGACGGCCATTCGGTGGTAACGGGCAAGCGGATGCGGGTGCGTCTGGCAATCTCGTCAGAGAGCAGAACGGCGGCCTTCTGTTCCGGGCCGGTGAGTCCGGCGGGGGCGACGATGGCGGCGTGGCGAAGGTCGAGGGCCTGGGCGGTGAGGGTGGTCAGCAGGACGGCCAGGAGTTTGCGATGAGCTGGCATGGTTCTCTCCGAGTATATGACCGTAGAGGAGGAGCAGGAACCGGAGTATAGTTACCTATAAGGCCTACTCGCCCTCGACGTGCCGTAATGGAGGTTATTTAATGCAGATTCATGCCAGATTGGGTTTCGCCGGACTTGTCCTCTGGTTTGCCGCCGCGGCGCCGGCTCAGGATCAGCAGTCGCTGCCACCGACGACGGTCATTCGTACCGAGACGCGCGTGGTGCTGGTGGACGCGGTGGTGACCGACAAGAAGAACAACTATATCCACGACCTGGAACGTAAGGATTTCAAGGTCTGGGAAGACGACAAGGCGCAAAGCATCAACAGCTTCTCGTTTGAAGCCGACCCGGCGTCGGACGCCGACCAGAAGCGCTACCTGGTGCTGTTTTTCGACAATTCCACGATGGCGTTCGCGGACCAGACGCGCGCCCGGGACGCCGCGACGAAGTTCATTGACAAGAATGCAGGGCCGAATCACTTCATGGCGGTGGTCAATTTCACCGGCAGTCTGCAGGTGGCGCAGAATTTTACATCCGACGCCGACCGCTTGCGGGAGGTGGTTTCGGGAATCAAGACGTCCTACGTGAATCCTAACGCGGGCGGCCCGGTGGGGATGGGCGGCGGCGGTATGCGCGGGCTGGGAAATATCGAAGGCGCTTACGGAGCGCGGACCGTATTGCTGGCGCTGGGCACAATGGCCAAGGGCCTCGAAGAAATTTCGGGCCGGAAGATTCTGATTTTCTTTTCGCGGGGCTTCCCGTTGACGGCGGAGATTCAGTCGGAGCTGCAACCCGTGCTGGCGGCGTGCAACAAAGCCAATGTGGCGATCTATCCGATTGATGTGGGCGGTCTGGATGTCGGGCCGGGGTTCAATTCCACCCCGGGCGGGGGTATGGGTATGCCGGGAGGACGGCGCGGCGGCGGTTTCCATCTGCTGAATATGCTCTCGCCGATGGGCGGGCGCGGAATGATTCAGACGGCTTCCTTTCTGCCCGATCCGCAGCGCGGAGGCGCCGGCGGCGGCGGCGGCGGCGGAGCAACTGGGGGCGGGAGTGCCGGCAGCGGTGCGGGTGGTTCCGGAGGAGGCGTGGCGGGCGGGGGTCGCGCCGGCGGGGCGG
>JARLGM010000059.1 GCA_031292755.1 Candidatus Sulfopaludibacter sp. | reverse complement strand
CGCCACGTTGGCGCGGGCAGCGGATCGCCTGCCGGCAAATCGCAATGTGAAATGGGGTTTGGGCTCCAACCTCTGGAACTACTTTCCGCGCCTGCCCTTCACCGACATTCTGGATGTGATGAAAGATACGGGATTCATCGGCTTGCGCGTCACGCAGTTCCCGCAAATCCTGAAAACGTACGACATCACGTCCGCGCAAATGCAAAAAGAAGCCGGGAAGCGCGGGTGCCAGATCGTCACGATCTCGTTCAACGGTCCCACCCACGATCCCGCGCGGCGCGGCGATGTCGTCGCCGGCGCGCGCACGGCGATGACCTTCCTGAAGGAGTTCGGGGCGAGCCACCTGGTAGTGTTTTCCCCGAATCGCAGCAACGGCGCGGCGCCCGGCGCGTTCCAGGCGATGTGCGAGTGCTTCAATGCAATTGGGACCGCGGCAAACGAGATGGGCTTCCGCGCCGGCCTGCACAATCACATGGGACAGATTGTCGAGACGCCCGAGGAAGTAGATCGCTGCATGGTGATGACGGACCCCAAGCTGTTCCACTTCTCGCCGGATACGGCGCACCTGTATCTGGCCGGCTGCGATGTGGCCAGGACGCTGGAGAAGCATAAAGCGCGTCTGATGATGGCCGACTATAAAGACGCGAAGCGCGTGCCCAATGCGAAGCCGGACACATTCGACCGCAACACCATCTTCGACCTCGGTGACGGCGAGATCGATTTCCCGGCCTGCCATCGCGTGCTGCAGTCCATCGACTTCAAGAGTTGGTTGATCGTGGACCTGGATATCGCGCGCCAGGGCCCGCGAGCCAGCTACGAGCGCTGCGGCGCTTACGTGGTGAAAAAGCTGGAGCCGGTTTATGTCTGACGTTTCGCGGCGCACGTTTCTGGCGGCGGCCGCGGCGAGCCCTTTCCTTATGGACTACCGAATCATCGATCCGCACGTGCACGTGTGGAAGCACGACCCGAAATACCCTTTCGCCGCCGGAGCGCACGTACCCGATCGCGACGCCACGCCCGAAATGCTGCTGGACCTGATGAAGGCCAACGGCGTGAGCAAAACGGTGATCATCCAGGTGATCCATTACAAGTACGACAACAGCTACCTGGCGGACGTGCTGAAGCGCTTTCCGGAAACGTTCCACGGCGTGTGCCGTGTGGATCCGCTCGATCCGGCGGCGCCCGATCATCTTTCCCGCCTTACGGAGCAGGGCTTTCGCGGCGTGCGGCTGAGTCCTCCCGGCGATGCGCCGGGCGATTGGTTTCGCGGAGCGCTGATGCCGCCGCTGTGGAAGCGATGCTCCGAGTTGAAAGTGCCGATGACTGTGCTGGCGCCGGTCACACGCATGCCCGACGTGGCCGCGCTGCTGGAGAAATTGCCGGACCTCACCGTGGTGATCGATCACATGGCGGATTGCCCCATCGATAAGCCGGACGAACTGGAAAAGCTGATCGCGCTGAAGCGGTACCCGCACCTGTTTGTGAAGATCTCGCATACGTGGTCCATCTCCAGGCAGCCGTATCCCTGGTTGGATGCGCAGCAATATGTCAAGCGGCTCTATGATGCTTACGGCCCGCAGCGCCTGATGTGGGCCACGGATTGGCCGATTGTGGAGGGCCACTCGACGTACGCCCGCGCACTGTCAGTAGTGCGCGACGAGATGAAGTTTTTGAATGCCGGGGACAAGGAGTGGATCCTCAGCAAGACGATCGAGCGAGTCTGGCCGTTCCGGTAGGCTAGAAATCCTCTTCCTCGTCTTCGTCGTCCTCGAAATCCCCCGTTGCCATGGCTACCTTGGCAGCCTCTGCGATGTCTTCATCCTCGGACTCGGCCAGTTCGGACAGGATCGCTTCGGCCTCTTCCGGCCGGATGTTGCCGACGGCGTCAATGGCGACCAGCAACAAGTCCTTCGGCGTATCGGCATCCTGAACCAGTGCCACCACGTGGCTCCAGGCCCCGTCCAGTGCTCGCGCGGAGGATGCGCGCACCGCCTCCCAGTGAATTTCGGGGTCGGGATTCTCCAAAGATTCGATGATGGAAGCGTCGAAACCATCCACTTGGCCCATGGCAAATACGGCCGTCAACACCCACTCCCTGTCGCCGCCGGCATAAGCCTTCCGGATTGCTGCCGCGAGCCATGCGCCGGGCGCTCGCACCGATGCCTCCAGGCAGCGCCGCCGGACTTCCTTGGGCACTTTCTCATCCTGAAAGATCTCGCGGAGCGAATCCCGGATTCTGGCGAACATCTCTTCGGAAACCGGTGAGTCATCCGGATCCTCGAATCCGCCCATGTCGGCTTGTTCCAGGACGGGTCCGAAAGAAATGGCCGCCCTGGCGCGCAGTTCCTCCGGTTCGCTGGGATGGCGCACGATCGCCAGCAAAGCTTCCGCCAGATTGTCACTCATCACCACAAGATCGCCGGCAAATTCGGCGGCGGCGATCCGGTCGGGCTCGGCGGCCCGACGATCGGCCAGCACCTTCTGAATGTCCGCTGCGGCACTCTCCGGCCAGTCCCATGGTGGGATGTCGGACAAGGTTTTGATATCCACAGGCACCATCTTAGCGGAGCAACCGCCGCCGCGGAAAGTTTCCGTAATCACCGCGGCTGGGCCGGTTAGCCCGCGCGAAGGGCGGCCACGGGATCGATTCTTGACGCGCGGCGGGCCGGAAAGTATCCCGCGGCCAGGGCCGCCGCGATCAAAACCACGATCATGCCGAGGAATGTGACCGGATCGGTGGCAGTAACTCCGAACAACAGGCCATTCAAAGCCCGCGTCAGAATCCACGATCCCGCCGCACCGGTCAGAATGCCCGCGCCGGCGAGCCCCAGCGTCTGGAGCATGATGCGGCTCCGCAGGACTCCCGCGGACGCGCCCAGTGCCATGCGAATCCCGATCTCCTGCGTCCTCTGCGTCACCGAATACGAGACCACTCCGTAGATTCCCAGCGCCGCCAGAATCAGGGCGAACCCGGAAAAGCCGGCCAGCAGGAGCGCCACGAAGCGGCGCGGCGAAACCGCCTTGTCCACCAGTTCCTGCAGCGTCCGGAACTCATGCGCGGGCAGGTTGGGCTCCACCGGTTTGAGGGCGGCGCGAATCGCGGGGGCAAACTCGGCGGGCGCCACGCTGGTGCGAACTACCAGGTCCACCGACGCATAGTCATTGGTCTGCCGGATAGGCAAATACATTTCGCAGCCGGACCCCTGCTCCACCGAAAGATGCCGCACATCCGCCACCACGCCCACCACCTGCCGGTCCACATCGACATACCTGGCCATCTGCCCAATCGCGCTCCGGCCGGGCCACAACGTGCGCGCCAGTGTCTGGTTGATGAGCATCACCGGAACACTGGACGCGGTATCGCGTTGGGTAAGATCCCGTCCGGCAAGAAGGCGGATCCCCATGGCGTTCAGGTAGCCATCGCTCACGATGCGGACGAAAACGTCCGGTGGCGGATGAGCAATCGAATACGCCTGGCCCTTGGCGCCGGCGCTCCAACTGCGGTTATGCCCCAGCGGCAGCACGTCCGTCAGACCGGCGCCTTCCACCCCAGGCACGGATTTCACCAGGCGGAGCACTTCGTCGAAGTAGGTATTGCGCTTTGCCTGGGTGGAGTATTGCGAACCGGGGTCAATCCGCATGGCCGCGGCGCGTTCCGGACGGAATCCCAGATTGACGTTGAGGACCCGCAGAAAGCTGCGTATCAGCAATCCCGCGCCCACCAGCAGCACGCAGGCGAAAGCCACCTCGGAGACCACCAGCGCCGAGCGCAGCACGTGGTGCCGCCGGCCTTCGGTCGAACCGCGAGTCGCGTCCTTCAACGGCTCATGCACGGAGCGCGCCGGCACCTGAAACGCCGGCACGAGTCCAAAAACGAGCCCGGTTGCCAGGGTGAGAAGCAGGGTGAATGCAAATACGCGCGCGTCCACACCTACGTTTTCCAGCAGCGGCAGGCTGAGCGCGTCCAGGTGCGCCAGCAGGCGTGTTCCCACCAGAGCAAGGGCCAGCCCGACTGCGGCGGCGCCGCACGAGAGCACCATACTCTCGGTAAGCATTTGCCGGATGAGGCGGGAGCGGCCCGCGCCGAGTGCCACCCGGATGGCCATTTCCTTCTGCCTGGCCGCGGTGCGGGCCAACTGTAGATTCGACAGATTGGCGCACACGATCAACATCACCACACCCACCGCGCACGCGAGCACAAACAGTGCCGGCCGGAGCCGCCCGGCCACGTGTTCCCCCAGGAGACTCGCCACAAACCGCAGTTGGTCGCGATTGTTCGCCACGCGAATCGGCTCGCTCAATATGTTGAGTTCCGCCTGGGCCTGTGGCACACTGACGCCGGGACTCAAACGGCCGATCAGCGAAAGTGTGTTTCCCTGCCGGTTCACATCCGGCGTGAGGGGAAGCGGCAGGAACAGATCGATGCGGCTGCCGGGAGCAAAGATCGAGCCGAAATCGAGGCTCTGTGGCATGACACCGATTACCGTGAAAGGACGGCCGTTCAGGGTGAGTTTGCTCCCGATGATGGCGGGATCGCCGCCGAATCGCCGCTTCCAGATTCCCGCGCTCAATAGAACCACCGGCAGATTCTGCCGGCACTCTTCGCCGGTGAATAGCCTTCCCACTTGCGGCTCAACCCCCAGAAGTGGAAACAGCCCCTGCGAGACCGGCACGCCGGTGAGCCGCTCCGGTTCGCCGACGCCGGTGAGCTTGCTGTCGCCCGGTTCATAGAAGGCATAGTAAGCGGCCGCGTCCGAAAGAGAGCGGGCCTGATCGCGCAGTTCGAGGAACGGAGTTACCGGCACGGTCAGGTTCGAAAGATCGCCCTCCTTGCCATCGTTACCGATCCACACCAGACGGCCCGGGTCGCGGAAAGGAAGCGGGCGGAGATGCACGGCGTTTACCACGCCGAAGACCGTGGAACTGGCCGCAATGCCAAGCCCCACAATCAGAATCGCGAAGGTAGTGAATCCGGCGTCGCGGCGGAAGGTGCGGAAGGCGTAGCGCAAGTCCTGCAGGAAGGTATCGAGAAACGGAAGACCGCGCATATCGCGATGAGCTTCGGCGAGCTGCGCGATGCCGCCGAATTCCACCCGCGCCAGGCGCTCGGCGTCGTGCGGCGGCATGCCCCGGCGCAGATGTTCTTCTGTGCGCATCGCGATGTGGGAAGCCAGTTCGTCGGCCAGATCGCGGTCCAGGCGAGAGGCCCGGAAGCATGCGCGAATGCGGGCGGACATTTGCCTCAGTGACATATCAACTCCGCCCCTCCAGTTGCAGCAATCGGCCGATCACGCCGGCTACGCGCTCCCAGTTTCGCGTCTCGGCGGCGAGCTGTTTGCGGCCGGATTTGGAAAGGGAATAGAACTTCGCCTTGCGGTTGTTTTCAGAAGTGCCCCATTCCGCTTTGATCCAGCCCTTTTGCACCAGGCGCACCAGGCACAGATAGATGGTCCCCTGGTTGACCAGGAGCGCTTCCTGGCTGAGTTGCTCGATGCGGCGGGCAATGCCGTATCCGTGCAGCGGGCCCATGGCGTCCAACGTTTTGAGCACCATCAGATCGAGCGTCCCTTGCAGGATTTCCGATTTGTCGTCGGGCATTCTCCCTCCTGTGGGTTATATAGAGGATGCTCTCATCATTCCTGTGGGATGTCAATAGGTGCGTTAGTTCCTCTGCGTTAGTTCCTCTTGACAATCATGTGGAAGGCGCTCTATGCTGGCGATGATGGACGAGCACAACACCGACGTCATTCAGGGGACCATGGATATGCTGATCCTCAAGACGCTGAGCCTGGAGCCGATGCACGGTTTCGGTATCGGGCGGAGGATCGAGCAGATTACACGGGGTGTGTTCAAAGTAAATCCGGGCTCCCTACTCACGGCGCTGCAGCGGCTGGAGCGCGGCGGGTGGCTGGATGCCGAGTGGCGCCGGACGGAGAACTCGCGCCGCGCCAAGGTCTACACGCTGACGCGGGCGGGAAGAAAGCAACTGGAGAATGAGACCGCGGACTGGGCCCGCCGGGCCGGCGCCATCGCGCGGCTGTTGAAGGCGGAAGGATAGGCGATGAGCGTTTGGCGGCAACTGGTCCGCGGCCTGCGCGCGCTCATCCGCCGGCAAAGCACCGACCGGGAGATCGCCGAAGAAGTGGAATCTTACCTGGAGGAGTCCAGGGCTGCCCTGTCGGCAAGCGGGCTCTCCGAACAGCAAGCCCGCAGAGTAACGCAGCGCGAGTTCGGCAACGCCACGTCCATTCGGGAACAGGTGCGCTCGTACGGCTGGGAGAACGCCATCGCGACTCCGCTCTCGGATTTACGGTATGCCGCTCGCAGGTTGCGCGGGAATCCCGGATTTACGGCGATCAGCGTAATGACCCTGGCCCTGGGTATCGGCGCCAGCACGGCGATTTTCAGCGTGATCGAAGGCGTGCTGCTGAAACCTCTGCCCTATCCGCAATCGGAGCAGATTGTCGCGCTATGGCACACCGCGCCAGGCATCAATATCAAGGAACTCAACCTCGCGGTCTCGCTGTACTTCACTTACAGCGAGGAAAGCCGAGTGTTTCAGGACGTAGGCATGTGGACGCCCGACACGGCGAGCATCACCGGCCTGGCCGAACCGGAGGAAGTGCCGGGCCTCGCGGTGACCAATCGCTTTCTCCCGGTGCTGGGCGTGCAACCCGCGTTGGGGCGCCGCTTCACCCCTGCCGATGACGACCCTAACAGCCCGCGCACCGTGATGCTTTCCGATGACTATTGGAAGTCGCGCTTCGGCGGGGATCGATCCATCATCGGCCGCCGCATCCTGATCGATGGCGACGCCGCCGAAATCATTGGCGTGCAGCCGCCCTCGTTCCAGTTCCTGGACCGCAAGATTTCCCTGCTGATGCCGCTGCGGTTCAACCGCTCCGCGGTACGCCTCATCAGTTTCTGCTGCCAGGGTGTGGCCCGGCTCAAGCCCGGCGTGACCCTGACGCAAGCCAACGCGGATGTCGCCCGTATGTTGCTTCTGGCGCCCTTGAAGTTCCCCATGAACCCGGGATTCAGCGCCACCATGTTTGCGGATGCGCGCATCGCTCCCACCTTGCGGCCGCTCAAAGAGCTTCTGGTGGGCAACATCGGCAACACCCTTTGGGTGCTTCTGGGCACGGTGGGAATCGTGCTGCTGATTGCGTGCGCCAACGTGGCCAACCTGCTGCTGGTGCGCGCCGATGGACGGCGGCAGGAACTGGCGATTCGCGCCGCCCTGGGCGCCGGGTTGGGCCGCATTGCCCGCGGACTGCTGATGGAAAGCGCGCTCCTGGGAATTGCGGGTGGCGCGTTGGGTTTGGCGCTGGCCGCCGTTGCCCTGCGGATCCTCGCGGCCTCGAATGTCGCCCCTCTGCCGCGCGTCCATGAAATATCGATCGACTCCCTGGCGGTGGCGTTCACGCTGGCCGTCTCCCTCGGCGCAAGTCTGCTGTTCGGCCTGATCCCGGTGATCAAATATGCGCGGCCGCGTCTCTCGAACGCGTTGCGCGGCGGTGGCCGCTCGCTTAGCCAAAGCCGGGAACGCCATCGCGCGCGCAGCCTGCTGGTAGTGCTGCAGGTAGCGCTGGCGGTGGTGCTGCTGGTGGCGTCGGGCCTGATGATCCGCACCTTCCAGGCACTGCGCCACGTGGACCCGGGTTTTTCGGGCGCGGAACGGGTAGCCACGCTGCGCATTTCGATTCCGGAGAAGCAGGTCGCCGGACCGGAACGCGCGATTCGAATGGAAGAGGATATTCTTCGGCGGATTGGAGACCTGGCCGGTGTTTCCGCAGTGGCTATTGTGAACGTCCTGCCCATGGAAGGCGGTTCGAACAATCCGGTCTATGTGGAGGACCAGGCAACGCGCGAGGGTGCAATTCCGCCGATCCGGCGCTACAAATTCACTTCGCCGGGGTACGTGGCCGCCATGGGGAGCCGCCTGATTGCGGGCCGGGAGTTCACCTGGGCCGAAACGTACAACCGGGCGCCCGTGGCCCTGGTCTCGGAGAATATGGCGCGCGAAGTGTGGCACGATCCGCGCGCGGCGCTCGGTAAGCGCATCCGCTCCACGCTCAAAGACGACTGGCGGGAAGTCATCGGCGTAGTGGCGGATCTGCGTGACGACGGCGTAGACCAGAAAGCGCCCGGTATTGTCTACTGGCCCCTGCTCGTGAAGAATTTTGGAGCCGCCGACACGAATGTGGTTCGCAGTGTCGCGTTCGTGATCCGGACACCGAGGGCGGAATCGCCTGGCCTGCTTCGGGAACTTGCACATGCCGTTGGGAGCGTCAATCCGAATCTGCCGGTAGCGGACGTGAAAACGCTGGGCGCCGTGTACGATCGCTCACTGGCGCGCACGTCGTTCACGCTGGTGTTGCTGGCGATAGCCGGCGGCATGTCGCTTCTGCTGGGGGTAGTCGGAATTTGGGGAGTGACCTCCTACTCGGTGGCGCAGCGGACACGCGAGATCGGGATCCGGCTAGCCCTGGGCGCTCCGGTGCAAGGCGTCACGGGAATCTTCGTGCGCCACGGGCTGGTGCTTTCGGGCATCGGCGCGGCGTGCGGGCTGGTGGCCGCGCTGGCGCTGACACGCCTGATGAAATCGCTATTGTATGAAGTGAGTCCGGCCGATCCGGTGACCTACGTGGCCGTGTCGGCCGGGTTGATCCTGGCGGCGACACTGGCCAGTTACCTGCCCGCCCGGCGCGCCACGAGGATCGATCAGGTTGAGGCGTTACGGGCGGAGTAAATCCGGGCAGTGGTACACGGTTCGGCGCCCACCCCGGAATAAGGACAGTTGTTCGCGTACCACCAGTTCGATGCCGGAGTCCAGCGCGCCATACCGGCAAATCCTGCGGGCGACATTCTTGTAGATCCTGGGCTCCGGGTAAGAGGGGACGTTCAGTTCGCCGAGCGACCAGTCGTTGATATCCAGCGCGCCGCGGTTCGGTCCCTCGTCACTCACGTAGTCCTGGATACCTTCGGGCAGGCGGTTGTCCGCAGGAACGGTCTCTTGACGGGCCCAAAGAATAAGACGAAAAGGACTGCGATCATGGCCAGGTTCCAGGGCCAGACAACCGCATTGAAACGGCTGCCCAACGGTCCAATGGCCAGCAGGATGAAGCCATGCGTGCCGGCCGCGCAGAAAAGGGCCGGCGACCGGAATCGGGTGGTGAGGAGTCCAATTCCGGCGCCGCATTCGACCATCGGGGCAAGGAACGCCAGATGGCTGATAAGCGGTGGAACGGCCGCCACGAAGGTGGTGAAGAGTGACGGAAAAACAACAGCGAAGAAGTTCGGATTCAGTTTGGCGAGCCCGCTCCAGAAGTAGGTGGCAGCGACGATGAGGCGGCATGTCTGGAGGGCCGATTCCGGGCGCAGGAGTGCACAGCGGTCGGGCATGTGGCGTAGTTCAAGTCTATACCGCAGTTGTCGTGAGGCCGCAGTGTCGTGAGGCCGCAGTTGCGGCGCTCGCTGTCAACCATTAAGATGCGTATATCCCATTGCCGCGAGGTTATACCATGCTCCGAAAAGCGCTGCTTACCACTATCGCCCTGCTTCTGCCCCTGATCGCGTCCGCGCAGACGAAACTACTGCGCTACCCGACTTACTCGAAAGGCAAAGTCGCCTTCAGCTATCTGGGCGACATTTGGACCGCCAACGAAAACGGCGCCGACGTGCACCGCATTACCGTCAACCGGGCGCGCGATCAGTACCCGCGATTTTCGCCGGATGGCCAGTGGATCGCGTTTTCGTCCAGCCGCGACGGCAACTACGACGTCTACGTGGTCGCTGCGGCCGGCGGAGAACCGCGGCAACTCACGTTCAATAGCGCCAATGACGACGTAGTGGGGTGGTCCACCGACGGCAAACGCATCATCTTCTCCTCCACGCGCGGCAACGGCGCGTTTCCCACGGTCGCGACTCTGTGGGAAGTGCCCGTGGATGGCGGAATTGAGCGTGCCCTCAACACCGATTGGGGCGCTTATGCGAGCTATTCGCCCGATGGCGCACGCCTGGCGTTCCAGCGCCATCCCAGCGTGTGGTCCCGCAAGCACTACCGCGGATCGTATGCCGCGGACCTGTGGGTGGAGGAACTGGCGACGAAGAAATTCACCAAACTCGGCGACGAGGCGTATCACGGCAACATGCTGTGGCCCATGTACGGCAGCGGCGGCGAGATTTATTTCGTTTCCAACGAACTGCCCAACGAACCGGTGAAGCCCGGCAGCCCCGAGGTGATGAAGAGCGTTAACAACATCTGGAAGATCTCCGACAAGGGCGGCAAGCCGGTTCAGGTCACCAGGCACACCGACGGCAATCTGTTCTATCCCAGCATTTCGGCCGACGGCAAAGTGATTGTGTACGAGGACAACTTCGGCATCTGGAAGCTGGACGTGGCATCCGGCAAGAGCACGGAGATCCGCCTCGATATCAAGAGCGACTACACCGAGAACAAGACGGAGCTGACTACCATCAACAATGAGGCGGAAGGGTTCAGCCTTTCGCCCTCCAACAAGCGGGCGGCGGTGGCGGTCCACGGCGAGATCTTCACGATTGCAACGGACCGCGGGCAACTGCAGCGCGTGACCGAGACACCGTGGAAGGAGCAGAGTCCGCATTGGTCGCCCGATGGAAAATATATTGCGTTCGTCAGCGACCGCTCCGGCCGGGAGGAGATTTACGTATCCGACGAGCTGGGCAAGAACACGAAGAAACTCACGGATTCGGATTGCGACAAGCTGGCGATCGTGTGGGCGTCGGATTCGAAGTCGTTCCTGTGGACCGGGTCGGACCATAAGTTGCGGCGGCTGGAGATCGCTTCCGGCAAGGAAGAGGTGCTGGCGTCCAACCAGGGCGGCAACATCGGCGACCCGCAATTCTCGCCGGACGGAAAATGGGTCTCGTACTCGCAGGTGGACAACCTGTCGCGGTCGCACGTATGGCTGAAAGAGCTGGCGACGGGCCAGGAGCACGAAATTAATTCCGACCAATTCCTGACGTCGCGCGGCGCCAAGTGGACGCCGGACGGCAAGAAACTGCTGGTGCTGGGCGCGCAGGGTGGCAGTTCGGGAATCGCGTCGACGGGCGGTCGCGGGTCAACAGGGCTGTACGCTGTCGCCTTTGTGCCGCTTGAGAAGGACCCGCTGGATCGCGATATCAACACAGAGGAGCAGGCGGAAGCGGCGGATGCGGCTGCTCCCCCGGCGGGGCGGGGCGGGCGCGGCGCGGGAGCGGCTCCGGCCAACGTGCAGGTGAAGATTGACTGGAACGGCCTGGACCGGCGGGTGACCCGGCTGGCCGCGA
The DNA here is from genome assembly GCA_031292755.1 of Candidatus Sulfopaludibacter sp. Classification (GTDB taxonomy): domain Bacteria; phylum Acidobacteriota; class Terriglobia; order Bryobacterales; family Bryobacteraceae; genus Sulfopaludibacter. The sequence continues at coordinate 24,206 of JARLGM010000059.1, read as the reverse complement.
ACTCGGGCAACATCTCCATGGTCGTGCCCTCGCCGGACGGGCGCACGTATCTGTTCCAGGCCGGCGGCGGGGCTGCCGCGGCGCCGGGCGCGGAGCCGGCGGCGCCCGGCATGTACACCATGAATGAAGACGGCACGGGCATCGCGCATCTCAACACCACGCCCACCGATGCCGCCGCGGGCGGACGCGGGCGCGGAGGACGCGGCGGTAGCGGCGGTTTCGGCGGCGGCGCTGAGCCCACGTGGGCACGCGACGGCCGCAGCATTTACTTCATGCAGGGCGGTTCGCTGTACACGCTGGCCATCGGCGGCGGCGGAGCGGCGGCCACAACCACGGCCGCAGCGCCGGCAGCGGCGGGACGCGGTGGAAGGGGCGGACGCGGCACGGGCGCTGCCCCGGCGGCTACCGAGGCGGCAAGCGGTCCCGGTCCGCGGCGCATCGATATTTCCGTCCGCATGGAGATCGATATTCCGGCCGAGCGCCGGCAGGTGTTCGAAGAAGCCTGGCGCGTGATGAAGAATCGATTCTACGATGCCAAAATGCACGGCGCGGATTGGGCCGGCGACAAGGACAAATACGAATCGCTGCTGCCTTTCCTTTCCGATACCGAAGAGTTGCACAACGTGATCATGGAAATGATCGGCGACATGAACGCCTCGCACACGGGCATTTCCGCGGGCGGAGTGATTCCCGGGCGCGCTGCGCAGGACGAGCGCGTGCAGACGCGCTATCCCGGATTCGACATGGAGCCGGATGCGTCGGGCTTTTTCAAGGTGTCGTACATCTACCGTAAGGGTCCGGCGGATCATGAGTACGTAAAACTGGCGGTGGGCAATTACATTCTCGGGGTCAACGACAAGGAGATGAAGACCAGCGAGAATTACTGGAAGCTGTTCAACATTCTACCTGGCAGGAAGTTCGAATTCATGGTGAACTCCAAGCCTTCGACGGACGGCGCCTGGATGGTTTCACTGGATCCGCTGTCGGCTGCCGCGCAGGCGGACCTGCGATACGACCGCTGGGTGGAGGACCACAAGGCCATCGTCAAGACCCTCTCGGGCGGCCAGATCGGCTACCTGCACATCAAAGCGATGGACGCGCCTTCCCTGGCAAAATTCCAACTGGAGTTGGCCGAGAACCAGGACAAGAACGCGTTGATCATCGATGAGCGGTTCAACGGCGGCGGCGGAATCGACCAGGAACTGCTGGAGATTTTGAACCAGCGGGTCCCGTACCAATCCACGCGCAATCGCGACGCGCTGGAGGTGAAACGCCCGGGCCTGGCGTATTTCGGACCGCTGGCGGTGCTGCAGAACGAACGGTCGGCGAGCGATGCCGAAATGTTCCCGGCGGGCATCCGGGAACTGAAACTCGGCAAAATTGTGGGGGTCCCCACCATGGGCGCGGTGATCGGCACGGGTTCGTTCACGTTGATGGATGGCTCGGTGCTGCGCACGCCGGGGGCGGGAGTTTCTCTGGCTAACGGGCAGAATATGGAGAACTATGGCGTGCCGCCCGACGTGTGGGTGGACAACACGCCGGCCGACTTCCTGAGCGGGCATGATCGCCAGATCGAGAAGGCGGTGGAAACGTTGAAAGCCGAGATGAAGTAAGGCGGACCGTTTTACTGCTCGCAGCGATTGCCGCGGACTGTGTTCCACTCTGATGAGATGCCCGGTGCATTTACGATGCACCGGGTTTTCATTTGGAAGCCCTGGATTTCGTTGTCTTCAATGAGATTGCCGCGCGCGGGGGCGGGCCGTTCGGCTCCCCGCCCTAAGTAGATGCCGCTGCTCAGTATATCCGGATCGCTTGCGGAGTAGGAACAGCCGCAGTGGGCCGTGTTGAGGTTTACCAGGCGATTGCCGGCAATCCGGTGTCCTGTGCCGATGACGAAGATACCGCCGAAGAGCGGGCCGTCGATCAGGTTATCCACCACCCGGATGTTGCACGACTGCATATCGGGATTGCTGTTGTTCATCACGATGCCGTAGTTGCCGAAGCGGTACTGCCCGGGCGGCGCGCGATTCACACAGACGTTGGCGCGGATTTCGCCATCGTGAAAGCCGTCCAGGTCGATGCACTTTCCGTCGATTTCTTCGAAGTGATTGCCGGTATACGAGCAGCGCTCCACGTTCCCCGCGGTGTCGATAGCCACCGGCACGGCGCGGCCTTCCACGTCCACCGCATCGATGGGGAAGCCAATGGCGCGGCCGGCGTTCTCTGCCACGCGGACATCGGTGGCATGGCCCACCTGAATGGCATCCCGGCCGATGACCGCAAACCGATTCTGCGCGATCAGGCCATTTGCGTTGCGCGGCGAAGTGTACAGCGAATGCGTCCAGATGCCATTGCCGCGAACGTTGGCGAATTCGCAACGGGTCACGCGGAAGTCGCGAGTGCCCTCTTCCAGCAGAATTCCGCCGGTGGCGTTGTTGCGCCCCAACGCGTTGCCCGAGCCGCTATCGCGCACCTGCACCCGATCGATGGCCACATCGCGGACGCCACTAATCAGCACGGCGAATCCGGCGACCTCGCGAAAACGCACGTTTTCGATGCGCAGGCGCGATACCGCGGCGGCAAGAATGCCATTGCCGTGCGTGAATCGGACGAACGGCGTGTCGTACGGTGGAAGTCCGGTGCGCGCATCGGAGCCGCGGTTGCCTTCGATGCTGAAATCGCGGAGGACCACGTCCGGACCTTTCACCACGATGAGCGCCCGGCCGGCGAACCCGGGGGCGAAGCGCAGCACGCTGCCGCCCGGCGCCCCATGCAGTTCCGTGCCGCCTTCAACCGCCATCTCGGATTTCAGGTACAGGATGCCGCGAGGAAGCTGCACTACGCGTCGCCGCGGTACGGGCCGCATCAGGAATGCCGCCGCGGCCATGCACAGCAGCACGGCGAAAGCGGCGCGCTGGATCACGCCACCTCGATGGGCAGGGGCGCGAGCATACGATGGCCCAGCGCGATCCGAACCTCGTGAGGGCCACTCCGGATGGCTTCCGGCAGGCGAAAGTTGAACTCGTACCGCCGGCCGATCGGGTCGGCGCAGAAGGAGTCGATCTCCAGGGCGTCCACCCCGTCCACCGTAGCGTGGAACTCGCCGGGATGCGTGACTTCGATCATGGTCACTTTCACCGAGCCGGTGACGATGCGGTTGCCTGACAGGAGATTGACGCCGTCGGTCACCGTGGTGATGCGCGGAACCGCCGGGCCGGCGGGCATGATCCGCACCCACGCCGGCGGGCACAGCGGCTGGCCGCGCCATGCCAGTGCGACGGGCACCAGGCCGGTGCGCAACCCCTCCGGCAGAAAGGCATTCACCTGCGCGACGCCGTCCGCTTCCGGCTCGCCGATGTAAGTGAGGCGGCACGGCAGGCCATCGGCGGTAATGCCGGTGTCGTTAAGGCTGCAATCGGCGGGCAGGCCCTCGACCCAGAGTGAGATGGCTGCCATGGGGCCGGCCGCCGGCGCGACGGCCTCCCCGGTGAGCGCATTGCTGATGTTGCGGATGCGCGCGGGCCCGGCCGGCGCGGCGCCGTCGCCTCGTTTACGGCATGTGATCCACATGTACTGCGTCCAAATCTGCTCCAGCGCCAGGAGCTGTAGATCGTTGTCGCGCGCAAACGTGGTCAGTTCCTGCGGCGTGATGCGCACCCCGCTCCAGGTGTCGTACTGCCGCGCGTGCGGCGGCAGTCCATTCAACTGGCAGCGCAGAATGCCGCCGGGCTTCAGCACGCGCCGTGCCTCCTGGAGGTAGTTAAATACCACGTCGCGGCTGGGGATGTGCTGGAAGACGGCGTAAGAATAAACAAAGTCGAATTTGGCGTCGGGGAACAGGCTCAGGTCGGAGCCCGACGTGTGGTGCGGATGCGCATTAGGCGTGCCGGCGAGGCGCTGCCGCGCCAGCCTGATCATTTCGTCGGAGACATCCACGCCGTGAATCTCGGTAAAGTGGCGGCTCATGGGCCGCATGAGCCGGCCGGGACCGCAGCCGATTTCGAGCGCGGCGTCGCGCCCCCCCAGGCGCTTCAATTCCAGCGCCAGGGCCGCGGCCATTTCACTTCCCGTGGCGAAGAACTCTTCGTCATCCTGGTCGCGGCGGCCAAACGCCACGTAATAATAGGCGTCTTCACCGGCGCGGTCGTTCCAATCGGCGCGCATCCGCGCGAGAACTTTCGGATCGTCCATCTTGCAGTTGTTATTCTAACGTTTATGGCCCTAGCGTTTCGCCGTGTGACCAGCGCTCCCCTCGCGGAGTTCGACGCCGCCGCGCCGGATGGTGTGGTGATCGGAATCGTGGGAGAGAACGGCGCGGGAAAGGGCCGGCTGCTGCACCTGGCGGCGGAGATCGACCAGCCCGAGTTTGGGACGGTGGAGATGTCCGGTCCGGCGCGCTTGCTGGGTCCAATGGATACGCTGGATCTTTCACCCGTGCCGGTGCTGCTCATCGATCAGACCCTGGCCACGCAGGATGCGTTTGCCCGCGAGCGCGCCGCCATCGCGCTCGACGGATTGCGCCGCGGCGGCGCCACGGTGCTGCTGGTTTCGCACGAAGAGGAGTTGCTGCGCCGACTGGCCGACGAGGTATGGTGGCTCCATCAGGGCAAACTCGCCGGGCGTGGCGACCCGGCGGAGATGCTCGCGGCTTACCGGCGTCATATCGCGGAGCGGCTGCGCGCGTGGGGGTCCACCGCCCAGGCTGCCTTGGAGCCTCGCGTGCGCCGCGGTGACGGACGGGCGGAGGTCGTCAAGCTGGAAACGATCGGCGAAGATGGCCGTCCCACCATGGTGTGGCGAAGCGGTGAATTGGCCATGGTGAAAGTGACCGTCCGTTTCCGCGCCGCGGTGACCGATCCCGTGGTGGGGATGATGATCCGCACGCGCATCGGGCTGAATGTCTACGGCACCAATACGGAGTTGGAGAAACTGCGGCTGGGCCCTTGCGAGGCCGGCGACACGCTGGAGGTTGCCTTCGGTTTCCGCTGCGAACTGTGCCCGCAGGAGTACACCCTCACGGTGGCATCGCACGATCCCGACGGGGTGTGGCATGACTGGCTGGAAGATGCGCTGGCGTTTTCGGTGAGCGATACGCGATACACCGCGGGGGTGGCGAATCTGCGGGCCACGGCGTCAGTGCGGCGGGTCTAAGGTCAATACTGTTCAGTTATGTTTCATAATTTGGGTCCGGTGCGCCACGCGCGGCCTCACGGTGAATGCGGACTCGTGGCGCAGAAGGGGACGCAGCCGGTATCGTGCGTCCTATTCTGACCTTGATCCAAAACCTGAGTCTGATTTCTGCCGGCGCGCCCTGACGTTTCACTTGGCCGGTTATAAACGCCTGCGGTGAGACTGGCCGCACAACGGCGGACTTGGAGCAAGGTCACACCTGGCCGTCTGCAGCGGACTATCCCCGGCGGTGGACTGACTGAACAGCATTGAGGCCTAGTTGCGGGCCATCAGCTCATTTACTAAGGCCGGGGCGTTGTAGAGTTTGCGCAACGCTTCGGTCATCCCGGCGGTATGGACGGCGACGGCGCGATTTCGGGCGGCGTCGTACACGTACTCTCCGGCCAGCGATTCGATATTGCCGTCGAAGATGAGGCCGACGATTTCACCGTTGCGATTGATGACCGGGGAACCGGAGTTGCCGCCGATGATGTCGTTGGTGGTGACGAAATCCAGCGGGGTTGCCAGGTTGAGTTTGTCGCGACCCTCCTTGAAACGCGCGGGCAGGTAGAACGGCCCTTCGTAATTGAAGCTGGCGGCGCGGTCATACAGGCCGAAGAACGTGGTCTTGGCGGGGGCCTTGGTCCCGTTCATGGGGTAGCCCTGCACCTGTCCGTAGGAGAGCCTCAGGGTGAAGGTGGCGTCGGGATACGTGGTCTTGCCGTAGACCGCGAAGCGGGCTTTGCCGATCTGCTCGCCGGCGCGCTGCTCGACGCTCTGCACGTTATCCTCGTACCACTTCAAAGCGGTCCGCCGCATGGGATCGAGTTCGCGGGCGACGACGATCAGCGGATCGGTGGAGGCGTCCACGGCGGCTTGCCCGCCTTCCACGAGGCTGCGCCGCAAGGCGGGATCGGCCAGCCTGGTGCCGCCGATGAGGTCCTTGGCCGCCTGTCCGGGGGTACGTCCGTGGAGCACCAGTTTGACGAATGCATCGTTGGGTCCGAGTTCGGCGAGGGCAGTCTCCAACGAGCCGGTGAGGCGCACAACTTCCAGGCCGGGATAAACCGGCGCCGGGGAAAACAAGCGGAAGCGCAGGGATTCGAGCTGGGCATCGTGATAGCCCGCGAGGCGCTGGCCATCGGGCTTTTTGATTTCGGCGACATACTGCACCAGGCTGGTGGCGAGTGAGGCAAGCTGCGAATTCAGGGTGCGGTAGCGCTGCACCTTATCGTCCGCGGCGGCCTTTTTTTCGGCCTCGGCGATACTGGCCCATGCCGGCCCATACGCGGCGCCCCACTCTTTGTTGGCCGCGACGCGCGCGCGGAACTCCTGCTCCTCCTTTTGCTTCTTGGCCATGAGGGCGGGATCGAGGAGACCTTGCAGACGGCCGTCAAGGGCTTTGAGACTGTTTTGCAGGCCGAAGATCATGGTGCCGGCTTCGCGGGCCTGGTCGGGCCCCTGGGCGGAGTAGGCCTGGAGGCGCGCAATGCGGTCGCGCAGCATGCGCAGGGTGGCGGGCAGACTCCCATCGCGCTGGTATTCGAGCTGCGCCATGGTGTCCATGCGGGCGGTGGAGCCGGGATGCCCCACGACGAAAACGAGCTCGTCATCGACGGCGCCCTTGGGGTTCCATTGCAGATAATCTTTGGTCTGGAGCGGCTTGCCGTTTTCATAGACGCGGAAGAGGGCCATATCCAGGTCATAGCGCGGATAGGTGAAGTTGTCGGGATCGCCGCCGAAAAATGCGGCCTGCTCTTCCGGCGCGAACACCAGGCGGACGTCGGTGTACTTCTTGTAGCGATAGAGCCAGTATTCGCCGCCCTGATAGAGGGTGACGACATCGCTGCGAAGCCCGGTGGCCTTATCGCTTTCGCTCTCGATGGCGGCGATGGCCGCTTTGCGGGCGGCAAATTCGGCGGCGGCGCCCCGGGTATCTTTCACCGCGGCCTGCACGCGCGCCGTGACATCTTCCAGGGAGGCCAGCACGTTGACTTCAAGGTCCGGGGATTTCATTTCCAGATCCGCAGTGGCGGCGTAAAACCCGTCGCGGATATAGTCGTGCTCCCGGGTGGAATTCTTTTGCAACTGGCCGCGCGCCACGTGATGGTTGGTCAACAGCAGCCCGTTGGGACTGACGAACGATCCGGATCCACCGTCGTTCAGCCGCACGCAGGAAAGCCGGATGTGGTCCAGCCACTGCCGGGTTGGAGTGAAGCGATACTTCTGTTCGAGGAGTTTGATCGGGACATTATCGAACGTCCACATTCCCTCGTCGGCGGGAGCGGGCACGACTGCCAGGAACAGCACCCCGCAACCGGCCAGGGCGACGGCGGCCCGGAAAGAGATCCGCAATTTATTCATTACTTGCAGGATACAACGGACTACCGGGCCGGATATACGTCATTTGACTTCGATGACGATCATCTCCAGCCGCCGCGACCCCGTATTTTTGGTCGCGTGAGTGACCGGACCGCTCCACAGGACGTCGCCCGCGGCGGCATGTAAAGGCGTGACGGAACCGCCGGGTGAACGGACCTCGGCATCCGCATCGGTCAGCAGAACCGAGAGGCGGCCGGAGCCGGCGTGCCGGTGCATCTTCTCGGTGCCGCCGGGTTCGCGCCAACTGCGGAAGACGCGCACCTGCGGATTTTCGAAGAGGAGAACATTATGGCGGGGATCGAGGGCTACCGGATCGAGTGCGGGGTCGCGAGGGGCCGGCCCGGCGGGCGCGGGCTTTTTGAGTTCCACTTCCACCAGACGCAACGGGCGGGCGCCGGTGTTCTCGCTGGTGTGCATGCCGGCGGCCGGAGCCCAGGAGACGTCGCCGGCCTTCCAGTGCTGGGTTTCCTTGCGCCCGTCTTCGTGGACGGTGGTGAGCTCGCCGGCGTCCAAAGCGACGATCACGCGATTGAATTCGTGGCGGTGCAGGGCGCCCTTCGCGTGAGGCTGGACCTGGGCCTGGATCACATGGACGAACTCATTATCGACAGCCGCGTGCAGGCACGCCGCGAACATCAAAAGCGCGGAACAGGCCGGCGGGCCTATCCGGCTCACAGCTTCAGTTCCCAACCCTTGCGGAAGACGGGCTTCACAAAGCGATTGGCTTCTGGGCTGTTGGTGAAGCGCAGATTTTTGTCATCCCATTCGAGCTTGCCGGGGACATGCAGGGCGATAGCGGTAAGGGCCAGCCAACTGGCGTATGGGGCGGTGATGCTGAAATCGGAGCAGGAACGCTCGCCGCCCTTGCAGGCACGCACCCAATCCAGCATGTGGCCGGGGGAGCGGGTGAGCAACTGCGGCGGCAGAACATAATCCTTCCAGCGCGCTTCCGGCAGCAGCCACACGCCTTCGCCGCGATTGCAGGTGGCCATGATGCCCTTGGTGCCGATGAACACGGCTCCATTCCCGGTGAGAATGCCGGGGTTGGAGGGACCCACGGGCTCCCCGAATACGCGCACGCCGGGACCGCCCGCGCCGGTTCTCGGGGCGTTGGCCGGAGGGGCGCCTCGTCCTGCCGGGCGGCGGGCCGGCGCCGCTCCGCCGGCCAGCGCGCCTCGTCCCATGGGGCGCCCCTTATCGGACAGATTATTGGACGGTGGAAGAATGGTTTCGTTGGCCATACCGGGCACGTGATATGCCTCCGAATCGCCGGCGCGCGGGCCATCGTGATAGTAGACCGTCACGGCCGGCATTTCGCCGCGGGCGGGGAATTCCAGCTTCACGATGGCGCCATCGGGATAGGTGATGGAGCTGCGGCCCTTGACGGTGACGCATTCGAGGCTGGTGGGCGCGCCGAGTTGCAGCGCCGTCTGCACGGGTCCGGCGGTGTGGGTGGCCCAATTGCCGATCTGCCCGGTGCCGAAATCCAGGAACCCGCGCCAGTTGTAAGGCACGTAATAGCTGCTGAAGGGGCGGGGCGCGGCGCCGCCGAGCCACAGGTCCCAATCCAGTTGCGCGGGGACGGGCTCTTCGGGAGGCAATTGGTGCAAGCCCGTGGGATGGGTGCCGGGAGTGGTGGAGACGTGGGCCTCGGTCACGTTGCCGATGGCTCCGCTCCAGACGATCTCGGCGGCCACGCGATTGCATTCGTGGGAGAAGCCCTGGTTGCCCATCTGGGTGGCTACCTTATATTTTGCCGCGGCGTTCAGGAGCAGGCGGGCTTCCCAGGGGGTTCGCGTCAGCGGCTTTTCGCAATACACGTGCTTACCGCGCTGCATGCAGGCCAGGGCCACGGTGGCGTGCATGAAATCGGGAATCCCGATGGTGACGGCGTCGATGCTCTTTTCTTTGTCCAGCATCACGCGGAAATCCTTGTATTTGGGCGGCTTGTCGAATTTCTTAAGGTTGGCCGCGCCGCGATTGAAATCCACGTCGCACAGGGCCACGATGTTTTCGGTTTTGGCGGCATCGTTGAGGTCCGCACCGCCCTGACCGCCCAAGCCGATAGCAGCCACGTTGAGCTTGTCGTTGAAAGATTTGAAACCCAACGCTTTGAGCGAAGGGGTGCTGCCGAAGCCGCGTTGCGGCACGGCACCCGCCAAAAGGCTTCCAAAAAAGAAGTAGCGTCGCGATACTTGCATGATTAGCCCAACACCGTGTTATCCGGAATTCACCCTGGATGTCAAGTGCGCGGGAACGGAGCGATCGCAAGAACGGCGCGTCACGTGTGCTATCACTAGAACTGGATGGATCGCATCGGGCGATACAAAATCGTCAGGGAACTAGGCCGCGGGGCGATGGGGGTGGTATACCACGCGATCGACCCGAATATCGGGCGGCCTGTGGCAATTAAGACCATTCGCCTGGCGGACGTAGCCAACGGGGAAGAGCAAAAGCGACTGCGGGAGCGCCTGTTTCGGGAGGCCCGATCGGCGGGGATGCTCTCGCACCCCGGGATTGTCACCATCTACGACGTGGAAGAGCAGGACGGCGTGGCCTACATCGCGATGGAATACGTGGACGGGCCCACGCTGGACCAGGTGCTTTCCGGCCCCACGCCGATCACGCCGGAGGGCATGTTCAGCATTCTGGCCCAGACGGCGGCGGCACTGGACTACGCCCATGGCAAGAGCATTGTGCATCGCGACATCAAGCCGGCGAATATCATGATTGCGGGGGACGGAACCGCCAAGATTGCGGATTTCGGCATCGCCAAGATCACCACGTCGGAGCAGTTCACGATGACCGGCTCGATCGTGGGGACACCGCACTACATGTCGCCGGAACAGGTGCAGGGGCAGGCGGTAGACGGGCGAAGCGACCAGTTTTCGCTGGCGGTGATTGCGTACGAAATGCTGACGGGCGAGAAGCCGTACACCGGCGAGCACCTGACCACGGTGGTTTACAAGATTGTGGCGGAGGAGCCGGTGGCTCCCCACCGCGTGAACCCGAGCCTGAGCGCGGGTATCGAGAATGTGATCCGGAAGGGCCTTTCCAAGAAAGCCGACCAGCGGTACGCCACCTGCCAGGAATTCGTGGAGGCGCTGGAAAAGGCCTGCGGCGCCACTAAGAATTGGAAGGCCATGCCGCGCGGCGGCAGCCTGAGCGAACCGACCATCGCCGATGCGGGAGTGCGCCGGGTGGTGACGCTGCCACCGGCGCGTAAGCCTGTGCGCAGCGGGGACGCCACCACGACCGCCGAGCGGGGCGCCAAACAGAAGAGCGGGTTTGTGCCCTTCCTGCTGGCGATTCTGATGGCCGCGGCGCTGCTGATGCTGATTGGGTGGCAGGCCATTCCGTGGCTGAACGTGAAACACCAGCCGCAGCAGGCTCAGACGACGGCGGATACACCGGCTGACACGAAAGCGCCGCCGTCGTCACAGCCACCGGCGCCGGCACAACCGGGCGCGAGCGGCAACGCGGCGGACGCCAAGCCGAGCCCCATGCCGGCGGCGCCCGCGGCGCCTCCACCGGAAAGCGCGCCGGCGGAGACCAAACCACCGGAAACCAAACCACCGGAGACCAGGGCGCCGGCGGTGGCGGTGCGGGCTCCGGCGATGCCACAGCCGGTATCGATCATCAGCAGTCCGGGGGGCGCCAGCGCTACCATCGACGGCCAGGCCGACGCGACCTGCAGGACGCCCTGCACCATGGATGTCGCGCCGGGCAGGCATACGCTAATTGTCGCCATGCCGGGGTATCAGGTGGAACGGCGCGAATTTGAGGTAGGACACGATCCGCCCGAGATTCCGGCCGTCACGCTGCACGCCATTACCGGAACGCTGATGCTGAGCAGTTCGCCCACGGGCGCCAACATCCTGGTGAACGGCAAGCGGATCGACAAAGTGACCAACGCGATGCTGCAACTCGCGCCGGGAAGCTACAAAATCACCGTGGAAAAGGACGGGAAGCAGGGGTCCGACCAGGTTGACATTCGCAACGGCGAGATCAAGACGCTACGGATTTTGTTGGGACAGTGAGTGGGGCGGTGGCAGCGCTTGCCCCGGTTACCAGGCCAGGCCAGTTGCGGCGCTCGATGATGGGAGTGGGCTCGTAGGTGTGGCCCGCGGCCAGGCGTTTTTCTTCCCGGCGGGTGGACCATAGCAGGACAGGGCCGAGCGCGCGGGATACCACGCGGCTCATCAGGCCGAATTCGCGGCCCACTTCCTGGCGCAGCGCCCGCACCTTCTGACTGACGGCCTGATTGGTGCGCCGCAGGTGCTTTTCCATGGCCCAGAGAGCGGCGGCGTAGCCATCGGACAAGGCGCGAGCTTCCCAGGTGAAGCGCGCGCGGACGCGCGGGTCGGGGTCGTTCTTGTAGCGTTTCCAGCCTTCCAGGGTGGTGCGGCAGATGCGGTAGATGCTGGGGCCGTTGCGCTCGAAATCGCGGCGGAAGGCCCAATCCAGCCAGCGTTTGGAATCCTCGCGGGAGATGGCGGCGTGTTCGAAGTTGAACTGGTGCTGGCCGTGAATGTCGGCGAGGTCGACGCCGGGAATCATGCGGCCTTCCTCAGTCATCTGGTGGAACAGAGGGGTACCCGGAACGGGCGTATACAGCATGAACTGGTGGAAGTCCGTGTTGTGCGCCACGGCGTGTTCGAGCTCTTCCTGAATGTTCTGCGGTGTGTGGTGCTCCAACCCGACGATGGTGGAGCCGAGCAGCTTGATGCCGTGTTGGCGGAGTTCGGCTGCCAGGGTGAGGGTGTCCTGGCCCTTGAGCTTGGCGTAGGCGGAGTGCGGCGATTCGAGGCCCATCCAGATCCACGAGACGCCCAACTCCACCAGTTCGCGGATGGAGTACTGTTTGATCGCGTTGGCGGACGAAAACACGTAAAGCGCCCAGGGCTTCTGGTGCTCCTTCATCCGTTCCAGCAGTTCCAGGGCGCGCCGCTTGTGGAGCAGGAAATTCTCGTCCATCATGAAGAACGATTTCACGCCGAGGCTGGCTTCCATGTGGGACATCACCGAATACAGTTCGTCCCCGGAATCGTAGAAGTTCAGGTAGCGGCCCTTGCCGCCGAAGAAAGCGGACGTGGTGCAGAAGTTGCAGCCGAGCGGGCAGCCCACCGAAGGAATGATGGTGGCCGCGGTGGCGCCTCTGCGCTGCGGCAGTTTCAGACCGAGAGTGCGCGCGTCGAAACCGGAGACGATTTCCGGATGGCGGATGGGGGCGGCGGGATCTTCGCCGAGGAAGCGGCGCATCCAGGAAATGCCGTCGCCGCGCACGATGTAGTCGGCATCCACCATCAGTTCCACGCCGGGAATGGCCGCGACGTGTCCGCCGATTACGATGGCCGACTGGGGCGACAGTTTGCGTACGATGCGGCACATCTCGCGCACCTTGCCCACGTTGACGATGATGGAGGAGATGCCGACGATGTCGTACCGGTTGGCGGTGAGTTCGGCTTCGAAAGCCTCCCGCGTGGGAAAGTCCAGCACCGTAGTGGGTGAGGAAATGTTCTGCTGGATCATCAGGATGCCCCACGAGCGGTGGAACATACGCAGCGAGAAGGGACCCTGCTCGCGCGTCACCTGGTTATGATACAGCTCCATGGGGTTGATTTTGCGGCTGCCGAATTCGTCGTCCTGGGCATAGGGACCGAACACGGAGCTAAGCAAAATGCGAGCCTGGGTGCCTTTCGGATGGGGAGACATTTTGAGAGTTTGGGTGCCTAAACAACCATTATATCACCCGGGAGCGGCGGCGCTTTACAGGTATGGATCGCCTTTTTTTCTATCTCTGATTTTCCTGGCGGGGATTCCGTAGGCGACACAAAAAGGATCGATATCGTTCAAAACTAATGCGCCGGCGCCAACCACGCAGTGCTCGCCGATGGTTATTCCGTGGCGGAGCACCGCGCCGATACTGACGGCGGAATAACTGCCGATCCGGCAGTTTCCTCCGGTGGTGACTCCGGGGGCCAGACTGGAAAAATCGGCCATCACCGAATCGTGGTCGAGCGACGCTTTGGTGTTCACAATGCACAACCGGCCGACCCGGCAACACGGGTTTACGACGGCTCCGGCCATGACGACGGTGCCCGGGCCGAGGGTCGTTTCTTTCCCGATGCCGGCCGTGGGGTGAACGGCGTTTACGAAGGGGAGGCCGGGGCAGAGATCGACGATCCTGGCCGCAGCCTGGGCGCGAACATGGTTGTCACCGATGGCGACGAGTATCCCGTTGAGCCGGCGCGCCGGAATCAACTGGGGAAGATCGATTTCATGGCCAAGAACGGGATAGCCGAGCGCCGTCTCTCCGATACTTCGAACCGGGTCAAGCAGGCCAACAAGGTTGTATCGTCCCTCTTTTTCCACGATGTCGATGATGACATTCGCATGACCCGATGACCCCAACAGGACAATATTTTCCAATGGCATTCTCCTGACTATTTCGCCTTTTCATGATTCGCATGCGATCTTCATGCTTTTCGGAACCTCTCCGCGATGCGCCCGGCCGAACGCAGGGTCAACGCCACAAATGTCAGGGTGCCGTTGGTGCATCCGGCGTTGGGCAGGGTCGGCGAACCGGCCACGAAGAGGTTCTCGTGATCGTGGGTCTGCCCGTAACTGTCGCAAACGCTGGCCGCCGGGTCGCTGCCCATGCGGCAGCCTCCGGCCGGATGGTCCCAATAATTGCCCTCGCTGGTGTTGAGGATCTTTCCGTTGCCTGCCTGCGCCAGCTTTTGAAAGAGCTGCTGGAAGTGGTCGCGGGTGAATTGCCGGCGCGCCTGCGAAGCCGCATCGGGCCGGTGTTCGATCCGGGGCATGGGGTCGCTCCAGCGATTGCGGGATGACTCATCCAGGGTGAGGCTGCTGTCGCGGCCGGGGTGCACGTCGTAGTATCCGCGTACACGCGCGGTGCCGCGCCGGGCGCGCTCGCGCCAGTCCGCCAGGAGTTCATCGCCCAAGAGGAGGCGCCCTCCGGCCGAGCGCAGACGCGGGTCGTGGCCGGCGGCGCTCTCCCAGATGCGCAGGTCGTGACGAATGAATGGGGCGTCCGGCCTGCAGCGGAAGAACTGCCGCGAGATCAAGCCGTGTTGTTCGTTCATACCGGGATATATCCTGGCGTCGATCTCGATCTGTGCCGAAATAAAGGCGTGCCCGCACATGTACCTTCCCACCAGTTGGGATTTGTTGGCGAGCCCGTCAGGGAAACGCGAGCACCTGGAAAGCAGCAGCAGGTGCGGGCTCCAGCAGTAGCCCGATGCCAGTACAAACACCGGCGCGCGATACTCGATGGGATCGTCCGGCGCATCGCGATTCACCGCTTGCGCGGCGGCCACGGTGGGGCGGGCGTCATCGAGCACCAGTTGGCGCACCAGGGTGCGCTCGTGCAGAGTGAAGTTCCTGGTCTCTAGCAGGCGCTTGAAAGTGAAGTCGGGCGAGTAGCGCGCGCCGGTGGGGCAGATGGAGCAGGTGTTGCAGCGGATGCATGGCGCGCGGCCGCCGTAGGGCTGGGTATTCTTGGCCTGGGGTGTGGTCCAGAAGGGAATGCCGCTCTGCTGGGCCCACTTTTTGAGCTCGATCAGGTTGTGTGACATCACCATGGCGGGCATGGGATACGGCTCGGAGCGGCGGTCTTCGGGAAGCGGGCTGGGCTCTCCGGAAACGCCCAGACGGCGTTCGGCTTCGCAGTAGAACTTCTCCAACCCGGTCCACTCCAAAGGCCAATCGACGTGGAGACCGTACATGGATTTCAACCGCAGATCCTCTTCGGAAAAGCGATTGCACGTGCCGCCCCAGTGTAGGGCTGAGCCGCCCACAGCCATGGTGCGCGAGATGAGGCCTTTAGCCGCCTGGTCGCCGATGAAGTCGCCGGGCCAGGGATTCTCGGCATACCTGATGCTGCGCTCGCGGGCCTGCATACGGGCGGCGAGATCGAAAAACCTATTGCCGGCTTCGACTACGGTGATGGAGATGCCGGGCCGCAGTTCCCGCAGTTTTTCCGAGAGCATGGCCGCAGTGATGCCGCCGCCGATGATGCACACGTCCGACTCGTAGCGCTTCATCAGCGGGGCTCCCGGTCGGACCCGGCAAGGCCGCGGCACTCGTCGCGGCCGATGTGCGCGCGATAGCAGAGATCGTTGGCCTCGCTGGAGCGGAAGTAGAACGCCATCAGGTCCGAGGCTACATGCCTGCCGTCCGGAGTCTGAGGCAGAGCGGTCACCTTGGCCTCTTCCAGCGCGGACTCCACCGCTGCGCGTTTCGATGCCGCATCGCCGGAGAGGCGGAGCGCTCGCAGTTGTTGCAGGTAAGCCGATGCGGGTGACGGAGGCTTCGAGCGCAGCCGCGTGAAACCGTAGCCGTGGTCCATTTCCGCGCCCGGCCGGTACTCGCGAACCCATCGCTCGAACGCGGCAACGCTGCGCTCCAGACCGGCCGCGCCCAATTCGGCAGGAAGCACGACCGCGGCCAGCGCGCGCAGCGTTTCGCCCTGGTCTTCCGGGAAGCCGGCGGTCTGCGCCCACGCCCGCAGCGGACCCATTGCGGCCAGCCAGCGGAGCAGCGCTCGACGTTCAAAACTTGAAGATAACGTCCATGGCCAGCGCAAGCTGATTCCTCCGAGTCCCTCTATCATAAGCCCGCATATGAAAGGAGTGGTCGAAGCGGAGTTCGGGACGGAGCAGAATGGTGCTGCCCACCCAGTGTCCCCACATCAGGGTCTCTTCCGCGTATGAGGCCTTATAGCCGGTGCGCTGGCCTTTCAGGTCGTCCAGAAAATCCGCTCGAATGGAGAGATAGTTCTTGTCCGAGAGTTGCTTCTCCACATAGTCGACCATGGCCCAGGCGGGGGCAAAGCAGCTTGCCTGCCCGGCCGCACAATATGCGCCATTGGCGCCTTTCTCCAGGGGCAGGGGTCCCGCCACATTGGGCACATCTTTCTCATACATGTACCAGGCCTCGGTGGCCATGTGCCAGGTCGCATTGAAGTTGTGATACCAGGTGGTATCGAACATCTGGAGGTTGTTATACGCGTACTTACCGGCGTTGAGACCATTTACACAGGGATACAGGTAATCGTTTCCGCCGTTGAATGTATAGCCCAGACAGGCCGTTGCCGCGGGCCTTGCGTCCGCGGTCCACAGAGCTACATCGTGACTGGCGGAGAGCCCCAACTGCGCCATCCAACGGTCGTTCAGTTTCAGAGTGGCGACGATGCCGGTGTCGGTGAACGGGTCGATGCTGTACAACAGCGAGTGGGAGTAAATATAGTTATTGGGCGCTAACTGCGCTTCAATGCCAGGCAGGGAAAGATAGCGTCCGATTCGTATGTTCAGTCCGTCGGCGACCTGCGGAATATATAAGTCGACATACTCGAGCACGGGGTCGAAACCGTACTGGCGATTCTGCTGTAGCAATTGCTGGCTGAAATAGCCCTTATTCATGGTAAAGCGATAGCTGGTGCCGAACAGTCCGCTCAGGTGGAAGCCCCAATCCACGTGATCGGTCTGCACCGTGTCCGGCAGGCGTTCGATATAGAGTACGGCCTGGTCGAGTTCGGCGCGGTTGGAATAGATGTCGTAAGCCGTGGGGAGATTGGAATGCCGCGAGGTGCTGAGGTTGGCACTGCCTTCGAGCCAGCCGTAAATCTTGACGTGGCTCTTCTCCCAGGCCTTGCCATTCGGTCCCGCGTAGAGCGCCTGCATGAGGGGCGGCAGGTTGGTATCCGGCGCACCGATGTCCGGAGCGCCGCCATAGGACCAATCGGAGTTCGGGAATGGCGGGGAGTTGAGGGGCGACGGCAGTCCGCGGCGCGGCGGTTCCGGTCCACTGGAGGCGGGGCCTTTCCAGTCGGCGGCATAGGCGCGGAACAGCCGCTTCCAGAATCCCGCCGGCTCCACGGGTGAAGTTACAGTGGGACTGGCCACCTGCGCGCCGCCTTGTGACTGCTCATGGCCGGTGACTGGATCGACGCCGTGAACCAAGCCTGACAGCGCGACGAGAGGGAGTATCCACGAAGACACACTTCCATCGTAATGGACGCAGAGGAAGCAGTTCAGGACACAGGCACGCGCACCACCAGCACGCGCTTGGGACCTTTGCCTACCTTCACGCGGGCCACTTCGCGCCGCGTGTGAGCATCGATGATGGAACAGTCATTGGTATCGCTGTTGCTCACCGCGCAGTATTTGCCATCGGGCGAGAAGGCGACCCAGTTGGGACACTTGCCGACGTGAATGAGGGGCGAGCTTTTCCTGGTGACGAGGTCGTAGACGTAAACTCCGCCGTCGGCGAGACTGGTGACCCAGAGTTGTTTGTCATCCGGACTGAGCGCCAGGCCATGGGTGGGAGTGTTCACTTCCAGGGGACAATCGAGCGGCGGCGCGGGCGGCAGTTCCACTCGTGCGATCACCTTGCGGGCGGGAATATCGGCGATGGTGAATCCGTGCAGATTGGTCACCGCGGCATAAAGCCTCTTTTCGTCGGTCGAGACGGCATAAGGGCGGGGGATGCCGCCGGTGGGAATCCTGGCGGAGTAATCCATCTTCTTCAGATCGACAACCTCGATTTCGTTGCTGCCCATCGAAGACACATATATATCGTTGTTGTTTCCCGAGTTGAAGCAATTATGCGGCGTCTTCACCGGCAGCACTTTGACCACCTTCTTCTGCTGCGTATCGACGATATCGAGGCTGTCACCGTCGCGAATGGGCACGCCCACATAGCGGCCGTCCGGCGTGGCCGCGCACTCGTTGGGCTTGCCGGTCACCGGGATGGTCGCGGTGATTTTTCCGGTCAGCGTGTCGATGATTTTAAGGTTCTTCTCCGACTCGATGGTGGTGAAAAGTCTTCGCCCGTCAGCGGGCGCACACAAGGCATGAGGTTGATTGCCTACCTTGATGGTGTCCACCACCTTGAGCGTGCCGAGATCGATAACTGAAATGTCATCTCCCAGGCTGTTGTCGACGTAGAGGAGCATTCTGGCCCCGCCATCGGCGGCCGCGGCGTTCACGGCTGCGGCAAAGGCCATAACTACACAAAGAAGGTTCATCCGCACAGCACACCTCCGTTGTCGATCAGTTTACACCCGGACTGTGATATTCTTCCGCCATGCCGAACAAACCCGTCTCCCGTCGTTCGTTCATGGCTGCCGCAAGCTCCGTGCCGGCGGTTGCCGCCAACCGGCAGGCCGTGGTGGTTCCGCCCGTTCTGCTCAGCCCGCCCAAACCCGCTCAGGACGCGCTCCTGATCGTCACCATGTATAAGTTCGAGCCCGCCGAGATCGCCAGGATCAAAGCGGCTGCTCCCAAGGCCCAGGTGAATCTGGTGGTTTGTAACTCGCGCGAGGAATTCCACGAAAAGGTCAAAGATGCCGAGGTGGTTTACGGGGATGTGCGCGCGGATACGCTTCAGGTGGCGAAGAACCTGCAATGGGTGCAATCGGGCGAGGCAGGCATGGAAAACATGGATGCGGCCATGCGCCAGAGTCCGGTGGTGCTAACCAACTACCAGCGGATTTTTGCGCCCGGCATTTCGGAAACCGCCATGGGCCTGCTGCTGAGCCTGACGCGCGGCATCGCCAAGTATTACATGCCGCAGTTCTACCAGAAGCGCACCATGCAGCACGTGGGCACGGCAAAATCGGCGCATCATACCGAACTGGTGGGCCGGACCATGGGAATCGTCGGCATGGGCGGTATTGGCACCGCCTTGGCGCGGCGCGCGCATTACGGGTTCGACATGCGAATTGTGGCCACCGATGCCAAGCCCATTCCCAAGCCGGACTGCGTGGCCGAACTGCACGACCCCGGCTGGTTCATGGAAATGGTGCCGCAGGTGGACGTGCTGGTGGGCGCGGCGCCGCTCACGCCGCAGACCGAGCGCATGTTCAACGAGCAGGTGTTCCGCGGCATGAAGAAGAGCGCGCATTTTCTGGCCATGTCCCGCGGCAAGCTTTACGATGACATGGCGCTGGTGCGCGCGCTGAAGGAGGGTTGGATTGCCGGCGCGGGCCTGGACGTGTTTCCCATCGAGCCGCCGCCGCCGGATCACCCGATCTTCGATTGTCCGAACGTGGTGATGTCGGCCCACACCTCCGGCTGGAGTCCCGACCGGCAGGTGCGCGTGATCGACCTGTTTGCCGAAAACGTGCGGCGTTATACCGAAGGTCTGCCACTGTTGAACGTGGTGGACAAGCAGCGGGGATATTAACCGCCGCTTTTCGGATTCATCAGGCGGCCGATGAAGAGGACCGCTTCGGTGTTGGTGTCGCGAATCACGAAGAGGAACGGGTGATCGGCGCGGAAGACCACGGGCGGTTCGGGCCGGCGCACAGCGGCAACGCGCAGGGCAAGTCCAGTGGCTGCGGCGGCTTCGGTCCCACGCTCGGAAACATCGACGAAGGCTTTATGGACCGCTTCGGAGATGAACAGCTTCTCTTTCCCCGAGATCCCTGAAAAGTCGGCGCGGCTGGTGAAGGCATCCGGCATTCCCATCGCGGAGAGCGCCTTCGCCAGCGAGAACTGAGACTCGACGCGGAACTTCGGCAGGCTTACCTGCACGCTCCGGCCGGAGAGGTTGCCGAACCAGCCTTTCAGATTCTCGGGCGTGAGCAATTTCTCAAGGCCGGGCAGACCGTTCGACGTCTTCGGGAGCAGGACGTCGAAGGCGATACCGGTGCCGGCGTAGCGCATCTCCAGGACCTGCGCGGTGGGCTCTTCGGCGTAACGGAAGCTCGCGGTCTGGTTCATGAAGTCCGTCTGGACGGTGCCGCCGGTTGCCAGCGTGAAAGGCGCCGGCTGCGTTTGCGTGGACTGAAACGGGGCCTGCCACTTGCCGTAAAAGTAGATCGCGCTGGCGAGCACCATGCGGGTACTGGAATCGATCGATCCGGCCGGAAACAGGTTCTTGATCTTCTCTTTGGTCTGCTCTTCGGTCCAATGGTTGATCTGGGAGCGTGCGGCTTCGGGATTCCGCAGGAAATCCAGCGGATTGAGTGGCGCCTGGTAGCGATTGGCCAGAGTGCTCTCGAAAGCCGGTTCGATGGGAAAGCCCTGCTGCACCCAGAGTCCGTTCGCCGTGTGCAGTTCATTGCCGTCCGCGTTTCCGGATTTCGTGAGGCCGGCCAGAAGTTCCCCCAATGCGGCATCGTATGTGGGGTCGTAATGGACGTGCAGGACGGACTCGATTTCCGTCGCGGTATTGCCGCGGGCGCCCGCCAGCACCAAGGACAAGGCTGTGCCTATGTTGAAGGGCGAGAGAATCAGGTTCCCATCGCCGCGCGCGAGCTGTTTGTACGAGTCCGTTGTGAACGCGTTCATGGCCGGTACAATTCGCGAGTCGGCGGCCGGCAGGGCGGCGGCAAACAAGATCGGAAGAAAAAAGCGTCTCATAGGCCCTCACCTGCCATCATGCCGCGAGAGCGCCTGTCCTTTCAGTTGCGACGGCCGCGGGGCGCCTGAGCCTGGGCGAGCATCTCGGTGAATTCGGCCTTGGTCATTTTGAGTTTCTCCGGGTGCGCGTCAATCCACTTGGCAAATGCGGCATATTTTTGCGCATTCCAGCCGCCTTCGAACTCAGCGCCGTTGGTGCCTTTGGTGTTCAGTTCGAAATTGAAGGCGTCCTGAAGGTTGGTGAACTCGGCTTTGCCGATGGCTGCGGCGGCCAGGGTTGCTGGAATGAAGATCACCCCGTCGTGCTTGGCCAGCACCAGGTCGCCGGGCACCACCACGGCGCGGCCGATTCGGACCGGTACATTGATGCCGGTCAACTGCATTTGCGCCCAGGCGGATGGATCGTACCCGCGATAGAAGCCGTTGAGGTGCTCGATTTCACGGTTTTCCTCCGCATCGCGGATGCCGGCATCGAAGATGAAGCCGGAGTGCGTGTGGTGAGCGATTCCACTTCCCAGGTTGGAGCCGATGAGTGTGCCTTCGATCACCTTTCCGTAACCGTCGGCCACCATGGTGTCACCCATCTGCAATTCGTTGATGACCCAACTGTTGGTTCCGCTGACGCGCCCTTCGGTCTTGCCCTCGGCAGCCACGGCGTTAGCCATGTCCGGCCGGCGCGGCATGAATTGGGCGGTGAGCGCCCGGCCGGCGAAAGGCTTATCGGCATGAAGCGCCTGCCATCCGGCCTCGAATTGATTCACGTACCCCTGGCCGCGCAGGTATTCCCAAACGTCTTCGATGGAGACATCCAAGGCGCGCTCCAGCAGGTTGTCAGCCACTTTGGGGCGGCCGTCCGGGAAGCGCTCGCCCTTCCAGTCTGACGAATAAAACAGGATCTGTTCCTTCGTTTGCTTTACCTGCGCGAAGGAAACAGACTGCGCCAGCAGCGCGCAGGCGATCGAAACGATCAACACGGACCTTCTCATTGGCATTCTCCCTCCATTAGTCATACCGCGAATTGGGCACAGAACCACCATGTAAATTGTCTCTTTTTTTAACGCTGAGTTGCGGACCCCCTCTTGACTCCGGCCACTGGTTGTAAAAGATTATAAGACACGGGAGCATCGTGCCCCGTCCACGAGGAGGTCAACCGATGAAAGCCCTGGATCACAATTGCATGGACAAGGAGGACTTGCGCCGCCTGTCCGAACCTGAATTGCAGCGCATGGGTGTGCGGCTTCTGAAACGGCAGGAGGTGGTTCTGCAATGCCGGCACTGCATGGAGACCTGGTCTCCGCAGCTCGATTACAACGGCAAACTCCCGTTTGGCTATTGGGTGTGCCCGGCCAAGTGCAATCAGGGGGGCGTATAATCACTCCAGAATGCACAAACTCCTGGTCTTGCCTCTGCTGGCTGTTTCCGTCTATGGACAGGGCGGAAAGATTGGGGCCTTCACCAATTCCGGCGACGTCGGCGGACCCGCTATAAAGGGCTCGACGGCGTTTGACGCCGCCAAGGGGCAGTACAGAATCACCGGCGCGGGCGCCAATATCTGGGCCAAGGAAGATCAGTTTCAGTATGTCTGGCGCGAGATGTCCGGCAACATGGCGGTCACGGCGACCCTGGAGTTTCTAGGCGAGGGATTCGAGCACCGCAAGGCCGGGATCATGCTCCGCCAGACGCTGGACACGGATTCGCCTTATATCGATATTGTGGTCCACGGCAACGGCATGCCTGGGCTGCAATGGCGGAATACCAAGGGCGATATCACCAACGCGGTGGATTTTCCGTTCGACGGTCCGGCGAAATATAGGTTGAAGCTCGTCAGGCAAGGCTCCGCGGTTACTGTCTGGATCGCCAGGAATGGCGCGGAGTTGAAGGAACTGGGACACACGCAGGTGCAGTTGGGAAACCCGGTGATGGTGGGGCTTGCCGTGTGCTCGCATAAGGCGGACGCTTCGGACACGGTGATCTTTTCGGATGTCTCGGTGGAGCCATTGGCCGCGCCCGCGGGCAAGAAGTAAAACCAACTCATAGCCAAGTGGCCGAAGAGCACCACGCGGGCGGTGGATATGCGCCGCCTGGAAACCGTGTCGCGCGTGGAGGTCGCGCATTTTCATTTACTTGCGATTTGGCAGGGGTCTTGCACTTCCTTGGTGCGTAAGGAGGGCAAGACGATGAAAAAGGCAATGGCGGTGATGATGCTTCTGGCGGGCGGCGTATTCGCGGCCCCGCGTGTGGATGTTGGAATCAGGTTCGGCGCTCCCGCGCCGGTGGCTGTGGTGCGTCCGGTTTGCCCGGGTCCCGGGTACAACTGGGTGGACGGCTATTATGCGGCGGGTGGCGCTTGGGTGGCCGGCTATTGGGCGCCGCCGGCGGTGGTGCGGGTGGCTCCGCGCTATGAGCATGCGCGGGTGTACGATCGGGGGCCGGTACTCCGTCATGAAGACGAGCATTTCCGCCGGTGAGCCGAGGTTCGGAGGCCGCTCGTTCGGTCCACCTTATCGGGAACGGGCGGCTTCCGCTCTCTGCGCCGGAGCGGTCGAACGCAACGACTGACGGACAGCCCCGCCGTAACTGGCAACGGCGATCGTCATCCCCAACGCGAACACACCCCAATTAAACTGCCGCGGCATCCTGCCCAACATGATGTTCCGGTAGTCCACCGCGAAGGAAATGACGATCACGAGGGCGCTGGCGATCAGACCGGCCCAATGCGGCGCACCGATGCGGACCGGCTCCGACCGCGCCTCGCCTCGCAGTTGCCAGATTCCGGCAGCGATCATGGCCGCCGAAACGAGGAGCGGGGCGAGCACCGGCCCAACCCAAGGGACGGGGATCAGGAACAGGACGTCCCATGTAAACAGTGAAGCGGGCCAGCCCAGCAGCAGTTTCAGGAACAGGTAGAACGCGATGTCCCATGTGCCGAAGGCGACGACGAAAGCCGCCGCCCACTGGCCGGCATTCGTGGAGACGGCAAGCGCGATGGCCCCGAGCATGACGATGGTCGCGGCCTCACGCCCAATCTCGATTGCCAGGGTTTGCCGCTGTTCGCCGCCGGATGCACGCAGTTGGTCCAGGGTCAACAGCGGGAAGAGTTCGCCGGGCGCGCGGCCGGGGTAGTACCGCTGGCGCGCCGGTTCATGCAGCAGGCGCAGGTAACTGACCACCGCCGCTTCCAGATACCCGAAGGCGGCACCAAAAATGGGTGTGGCTCTCATCCTGGACAAATTGAGATGAATATTCCAGAATAGTCTGGCG
>JARLGM010000058.1 GCA_031292755.1 Candidatus Sulfopaludibacter sp. | reverse complement strand
AGATCAGCAGCTTGCGACCGGGCTGGCCATCCAGATCCGCCAGAATTTTTTCCGCGGCGGCCACATCCTTGTGCGGGAATACGTGGATTTTGGCCCTCGACAGGCGGCATCCGTCGATGATGCTGGCATGGTTCAACTCGTCGGAGATAATGTGATCTTCCGGCGTCAGAATCGCCGATACCGTGCCGGCATTGGCGGCAAATCCGGATTGAAACACCACGCAGGCTTCCACCTGCTTGAATGCCGCGATGCGCTCTTCCAGTTGGATGTGCAGCCGCATGGTGCCGCTGATGGTGCGGACCGCACCAGAGCCGACGCCGTATTTGCGGACCGCTGCCAGCGCCGCTTCGCGCAGTTTGGGATGCGTGGTCAGACCCAGGTAATTATTCGATGCCAGATTGATGACGTCTTTTCCATCGAAGCGCGACTCGGCGGCGGCTTCGGATTCCAGGATGCGCAGGCGCTGGTAAGTGCCTTCTTGCTTCCAGGATTCCAGTTGATCGTGCAGGTAGGACAGGGGATTGGTCATGCAGTTTTCAGTCTAGCGCCACGCGCCGGTAGCGGCTGGCGTAGTAGAGCAGGGGATTGCCTTCAGCGATTTGCATTTTGATCATTTCTCCGACGAAGATGTCGTGATCGCCGCTGGCGAAGCGCTGATGCACGCGGCATTCGATGGCTGCCAGGACGCCGGGCAGAAGCGGGACGCCGCTTTCTCCGCGATACCAGTCCAGGCCATCGAAGCGGTCTTCGCCTTTGCGGGCAAAGCGGTCCGAAAGGGCCTGTTGGTTCTCCGCTAACACGTTGATTCCGAAATGCCGGGACGAACGGAACGCATCGATGGTAGTGACCGCGTGACCCAGGCAGATGAGAATCAGCGGAGGGTTCAGAGAAACGGCCGTGAAGGAATTCACGGTCAGCCCGTGCGGCGTGCCATTGGCGTCCAGGACGCTGGCAATGGTGACACCGGTAGCGAAGCGGCCGCAGGCCCGCCGGAATTCCTCGTTCGTCACCGGCGCCCCTATGGCCGGCCCCCCCTCGCTTGACATGAGAATAAATTCAATCCTATCATGTGGTTGACTGATGCGGGAACCAAAGATCGCCCACCGTACGGACTCAAGGAGGCAGTTTTGATTAAGCTGGACATCATCAACGAAGTTGTAAACCGGACCGGCATCACCAAGACGAAGGCCGAAATGGCGGTCGAGACCGTCTTTGAATCCATGAAGAAAGCCCTGGAACAAGGCGACCGCATCGAGTTACGCGGATTCGGCGTGTTCAACGTGAAGCCTCGAAAAACCGGGATCGGGCGAAATCCGCGGACCGGCGCGGAAGTTTCGATTCCTCCCGGAAAGGCCGTGCGGTTTAAGCCCGGCAAGGAGTTACAGACGCTGCAGTAGCCCGCGCTGCTGGCTGCGGTTTATTGTGTCACCCCAGGATTTCTCGGCTGCGCCTTACCCTTACTACGCCGAAAGCGAGCCGGCGGAGACCCCTGTGCTTCCCCAGGCTGTTACACGGGAACGGTATTGGCTTTATATTCTGCTGTTTATGCTCACCCTGGCGACCACCACAGTGGTCGGCACGGCGATGCAGATGGATTTCGACCGCAACCTGCCCTTCGATATCGAGCACAGCCTGGCGCTCTATTCCCTGCTTTGGCGGAATCCGGCGATTCTGCTGCAAGGACTGCCGTTTTCCCTTACCTTGCTGACCATCCTGATGGCCCACGAACTGGGCCACTACCTGGCCGCAACCTACCACCGGGTGGATGCGAGCCTGCCCTATTTCATGCCCTCGCCTTTTATGGGCACATTCGGAGCGTTCATCCGGGTCCGCTCGGCCATCTGTTCCAAGCGGGTGCTTTTCGATATCGGGGTGGCGGGACCCCTGGCCGGTTTTGTGTTTCTGCTGCCCGCCTTTGCGGTGGGGCTGGCGTTTTCCAAGGTAGTCCCGAACATCGTCCACCAGGGCAGCATTCAGTTTGGCGTTCCCACCTTGCAATGGCTGCTGCAAGCCGCTATCTTTCCGGGCACCCGGAGCGGGGATCTCTATCTGCACCCAATAGCTCGCGCGGCGTGGGTTGGCACCTTCGCGACCGCCATGAACCTGCTGCCGATCGGGCAACTGGATGGCGGCCATATCCTGTACGCGTTCTTTCCCAAGTGGCACAAGCGGATCTCGGTGATCATGTGCGGCGCGCTGCTGGCGCTGGGCTTGGCCCTGCTGTTGATGGGAACCGCGTGGTACGGCTGGATTGTCTGGGCCGTGATCCTGTTCTTCCTGGGACGCCGGCATCCCATGGTCTACGACAATTTGGAACTGGACGCAGGACGTAAAAAGCTGGGGTGGATTGCCCTGGCGGTTTTCATCCTTTGCTTCGCCTACGCGCCCATCATCGCCGGCGGACTGTAAGCCGGCCATGAAAATCACGGCCACCATCATCACCCTCAACGAGGAGCGCAACATCGCACGGGCCATCGAAAGCCTGCGCTGCTGCGATGAGGTCCTGATCGTGGACAGCGGTTCGGTGGACCGAACGGTGGAACTGGCCGAAAAACTCGGCGTCCGGGTGATTGAAGCAGGATGGCGCGGGTACGCCGGGCAAAAGAACTGGGCGGCGGAACAGGCGAGCCACGACTGGATTCTGTCGCTGGACGCCGACGAAGCGCTCAGCGAGCCTCTGGAAGCCGAAATCCTGGCGCTCAAAAAGACCGGCCCGCGCTTCGACGCCTACACCATGCCGCGGCTGGCCCGCTACCTGGGCCGCTGGATTCTGCATTCCGGCTGGTACCCCGACCGCAAAGTGCGCCTGTACGACCGCCGCAAAGCCCGGTGGATCGGCGATTTCGTGCACGAGAGCGTAGTGCCGGAAGGGAAATTGGGGCGACTGGAGGGCAATATCCTGCACTTCACTTGCGAATCGCTTTCCGAACACGTAAAGACCATGGACCGCTACACCACGCTGGCTGCGCAGGAAGTGGCGGCGCGCAAGCTAGCCGTGCCGCTATCGAAAATGATCATTGACCCGGCGTGGACGTTCCTGAAGACTTATTTTATCCAGCGGGGATTCCTGGATGGTGTGGAAGGGCTGATCATTGCTTACATGGCGTCCTACTACACATTTCTCAAATACTCGAAAGCGAGAATCATGAGTTGATGCGCGTTCTGCACCTGGACGCGGGGAAGGAAATGCGGGGCGGCCAGTGGCAGGTGCTGCGTTTGATCGAAGGTCTCGCGGCAGCAGACGTGGAGAGCACGCTGCTGGCGCGCGCCGGTTCGCCTTTGTATCGAGAGGCGAGACGGCTGGGGTGGCGGGTGGAAGCCATCGGCCTTACCAACGCGGTGCGTTTTTCCCGGCGGCACGACGCGATGCACGCCCATGATGCGCACGGCCATACGCTGGGCGCGATTGTGCGCGGAGCCCCGCTGGTGGTGTCGCGCCGGGTGGCCTTTCCGGTAGGCTCGCGGTGGAAATATGGGCGCGCCCGCCATTACCTGGCGGTATCGCAGTTCGTGAAGGGAGTGTTGGTGCAGGGCGGCGTGGCGGAGGAGAAAATCAGCGTGGTGTATGACGGAGTCCCGCTGCTGGAAGAGGCGCGCGGGGCGAGCGTGCTCTCTCCGGCGACTGCCGATGCGTTGAAAGGCGCCCCCCTGGCGGTGGAAGCGGCGCGGCTGGCCGGAGTGAAACTGGTGCTTTCGAACAATCTGGAACAGGATCTGCGGCAGGCCGGCATCTTCGTTTACATCACGCACAGTGAAGGGTTGGGCTCGGGCGTGCTGCTGGCGATGTCGGCGGGCGTGCCGGCGATCGCCAGCCGGGTAGGCGGTCTACCCGAAGTGATCCGGCATGGCGAAAACGGATTGCTGGTGGAGAATTCCGCGGAAGCCATCGCCGAGGCCATCGGCCAGTTGATCCGCGACCCGGAGCGCGCCCGCCAGTATGGTCACGCGGGGCGTCAGACCGTGATCGAGCGTTTCACGGTGGACCGCATGGTTCGCCATACTATGGAAGTGTACCGGCAGGTGATCTCTTGATAGAAGCTATTATCGCCCTTGTGTTCGGCCTCCTGATCGGCAGTTTTTTGAATGTCTGCATTCACCGGTGGCCGCGGGGCCGCAGTGTGGTGCGGCCCCGCTCCCATTGCGTCCGCTGCCGCAAAACGATCGCCTGGTATGACAATATTCCGGTGGTCAGCTACCTGGTGTTGGGTGGCAAGTGCCGGTATTGCGGGCGCAAGATCTCGCTGCGCTATCCGGTGGTGGAGTCGATTACCGGCCTGTTGTTCTTCTACTTCGTCCTCAACCTGGGTCTGACGGTGGCGGCGCTGAAGATGTGCGTCTTCTCGGCCATGCTGGTAGGTCTGCTGTTCAGCGACCTGGAGAAGCGCATTCTGCCCGATGAGTTCACCCTGGGCGGAGTGGCGATCGGCGTCATCTTCTCGGCATTCGTGACGATTCCCGACCATACCGCACAGATGCTGCTCTGGCTGTTCGGCTTTACGGTCAACGGCCGGGTGCAGTGGGTTGCCGAATCCCTGCTCGGAGCGGCGCTGCCGGCGTTTGTACTGTGGGGCGGCGGCTGGCTGTACTTCAAGATCCGTCACCGCGAAGGGCTGGGGTTCGGAGACGTCAAACTGGTGGCCATGGCCGGCGCATTTCTGGGTCTGGAGGGCGCGCTGTTGACCTTGATCCTGGGCTCGATTGCCGGATCGATTCTGGGATACGGCTTTATCAAGCTGGCAGGCAAAGATACCGCCACTTACGAACTTCCTTTCGGCACTTTCCTGGGCGTGGCGGGCCTGTTCATCGCTCTGGCGGGACACAAAGTTCTGGGCGGCATGTAGGATCCGGGAACCGGCCAGGCGAATTGTTGGCAGCAGAGCGGATTGCCTTTCTGGCTCAGCACCATGCCTGCTACCATGCACTTCAGGCCGGGACGATGGTCTTTGGAGTGGCGCTGTGCGTGGTGATGCTGTCGCCACAGGCATGGGCTGTCAGCAGCGCCGGCAGCACGGAAGGACGTCGCTTCGAGCGCCTGCCGATACTTTCGGAAGCCGGCGCGAGTCTATTGGCGGCGCGATATCTTTCGCGGTGGACGCTTGCTTCTCTCGGTTTGCACGAACTGCAAGGCCCCAGCCAGGAGCCCGTGTAGAGCGTCCGGCTGAATCCTTTCCAGGCGGACCAGCACACCCGGGTAGTCGACGTAATGGCTGGTCAAATAGTAAACGTCGGGCGCTTCGGCGAGTAACTCCTGCCGGCGCGAGAAATCGACCCGGACGACCAGCGAGCCCGGCTCCGCCGAATGGTGCGATGCCAGGCAAGTGAACATCCTCCCGCCGACCTTTAGCGCCGGCTGCCCGAAACACGTAGATTCTTCGACGCCCGGGAACGCCCGCCCGATCTTCCGGACAATGTCGAAATTCACCTTCCGTTGCGCCATGCCAAGCATTATATGACTGACTGGCCGGCGATCAGGAGATAGAATCGCTAGGAATGGCCTTAATCTAAACCCCGGCACATGAACCGCAATAAACGTTCCCAATGCAGTGTCGATGATGTCGAATACCGCTCACGTGCGCGATGGATATCGGCCGGGGAAGCCATTACAGGTAGCCTGATCGTTCTTGGATACAACGTTTGGCACATATTGCCCAATTCCGTTCCTCTCCTCTTTGCGATGGGGTTGATTTCCTTCCGGTTGCGGGAAGGCAGTTGGACCGCTATGGGATTGGGTCTGCCAAGGTCCTGGACCCGCACGGCCCTCATGGCTGTTGGTGCGGCCTTCGTCCAGCAGGCACTCGGGCAATTCGTCGTCGACCCGCTCACGCAGCCGTTTCTGCACTATTCTGCGAGGGCGAATCCCCTGGAAACCATACACGGAAGCCCTATGGCGTTGCGCTGGCTTGGCATCATCTGGACCTACGCCGCCTTCGGGGAGGAGATTGGCTATCGTGGGTATCTGTTGAACAGGGTCGCCGACCTTGGAGGCCGTACCCGCACTGCCCTTGCTATTGGTTTGCTATGGTCGAGCATCATGTTCGGCTTCGCCCACTGGTATCAAGGTCCGGCTGGCATCGTAAGCAGCGTCGTCAGCGGAATCGTGTTCGGAGCCGCCTATCTTCTGGCGGGGGGAAATCTCTGGGTTGCAGTTCTTGCCCATGGTTTTAGTGACTCCTTAGCGTTGCTCTTTACGTATGTTGGACTTGCCAGCTAGTGTTGGCCCGGATGCCACGGAGGCTGAGTTCTCGAGACCGGGGACTGGCTGCGGTCGGTGGTGCAGGGCTACTTCAGCAGCCAGCGGCATCGTCTTCCGTGGGAGCGTTTCCGCTCGATCATTGATCGCTATCTACCCCTGCCGCGGATTCTGCATCCTGAACCTGGAGTTCGCTTTGACGCCATGCACCCGCGACGGAACGCCGATAGCTCATTTCTTTTGCATCACCGCCGCGACGATCGCTTCCGCACTCGTGTTCTCCAGCATGCTTTCATCGATGCCGGCGATTCGGCCCAGAATCATTTTGGCAGCACCGGAGTGCCCGGGATTGCGCCAGCGGGCCATCTCCACCAGGGAATCCAGCGCCTGCGCGCGAAGATCGCGCAGCAATTGGGGGTCGCGTGACCGCGTCATCGCCTCGAACAGCAACGACACCTTATTATGGTCTACCCAGGAGCCCGAGGAGAGCAGGGAAATGAACGGCCCCGTTGGAATCTTGGCGCCGATTTTGGGATCGGCCGTGACCAGCACTACCAGCGCGCGCATGGCGTTGTTGCGCACGGTGCTGTCCGGATCGAGTCCTGCCTGCACCAGGGCCGCGATCTGCCGGGCGGAGCGGCGCGCATACCCCAGGGCCTCCGCGGCGATGGCACGCTGCTCGTTGTTGGACGAGGTGGCGAGCACCGTCAGGACATTCTTCTCCTCGCGCAGCACCACCTCTCGAAAGGCGAGTTGTTTGGCGCGCGCCGCCGGATCCTCCAATAGGGAGTAACCGCGCGACCGGTCTTCGCCCGAATTCCCGTTCTGGACTGCCTGGCCCCACGCCTCCATCGCCTCATCGTGGGCGCCTTTCAAGGCAGACGACAGACTGGCCTTTCCCGTGGGCGCCGGGTGGAAAGCCACCGGATGGTAGGAAGCGCCGCCGAGACCGAAATACAGCACCCGTTGCCGCCGGGGTCGCAGCAGACCACGCCGAGGTCCGTGGGGGCGTGCCCGGTCACTTGCTTTATCGCGTCCCTGGCTGCGTCGTCATCGAAGTGCTCCGGGTCGAAGGGGGCGCCTTCGTGGATGGGAAGGGCGGCGCGTACCGCCGCGAGATCGAGGCCCTGATAGCCGAAGAAGTCGATGCTGCCGACCGCCGCGGCCAGCAGCCACACCGCGCAGGTCATGGCAGTAACGCAAAGATGGCGCGGGCGCCATCGTACGCCCAGACGCTCATGTACTCGCCGATGCGGGTGAAGGCCACCAGCACGATCAGGAGCATAAAGCCGGCACGCGCGATTTCGTTATAAATCGCCATGGGAATGCGGGCCGCCAGCAGGAGTTTGGAGCCATCCAGGGGCGGCACCGGCAGCAGATTAAAGATCGCCAGGTACAGGCTCAACAGGACCCCGTGCCGCAGGAAGGCGGCGACTGCCGGGACCGGGGTCACCACGGCCAGAATCGCCAGAATCACCGCCATCACCACGTTGCTCGCCGGTCCGGCGAGGGCCACCAGCGCAAGCCCGTTCAATCCGCCGCGCAGTTTGGATGTCTGGGTAAAAACGGGCTTACCCCAGCCCAGGAAGCCGCCGGAAAGCAGCGTGGTGACGAAGGGCAGGATGGTGGTGCCCAGCCAGTCGATGTGCGCCAGCGGATTCAGCGTCAAACGGCCCTGCAGGCGGGGCGTATCGTCGCCCAGTTGGGTGGCTACCCAGGCATGGGCGAATTCGTGCGGGGTGGTGAGCAGCCACAGTAGGATGACGTTCAGGACGGCTTCTTGGATTTGGAGATGCATTTCGCGACAGGCGGAATTACGGCGGCCCACAAGCAGAGGAACGCCGCTACGGCTACGATGACTGCGACCATGGGCCGACAGAGCCATTGTACGTGGTATCATAGGGTTTACACCATCATTTCTTTCCCGAGGTTAAATCCACTTGGCGTTAGTAGAAGGTTGCAAGCACTCGCTCGACATCTCCGTCCCGGTAGAGGATGTGGCAAGCGAGACCAACCGGGTCACCGAGGACGTGCAAAAGCGTGCCAAGCTTCCGGGCTTTCGTCCGGGTAAAGTGCCTGCGTCGATTATTCGCAAGACGTTCGCGGGCGATATCCGGCAGAAGGTGCTGGAGATCATCATCCCGCGGTTTCTGAGTCAACAGTTCGCGGCGGACAACCTGAACGTGGTGGGCACGCCCGACATCAGCGACGTGCATTTCCATGAGGGCGAGCCGCTGCGGTTCAAAGCCACGTTCGAGGTGGTGCCAGAGATTGAACTGGGCGACTACAAGGACGTGGAGGTGCCGTATCACGATCCCGAAGTCACCGACGAGGACGTGAGCAAGCGAATTGAAGAGATTCGCGAACAGAAGGCTCAGTACGTCAACGTGGATCCGCGCCCGCTGGAGAACGGCGACCACGCGGTGGTGTCTCTGGAGAGCATTGGCGGAGTTGAGGAGCCCATCAAGCAGGACGAAATGGTGCTGGAGATCGGCGGGGCCGACACGCTGGAAAGCTTCAGCGAAAACCTTCGCGGTCTGAGTCCCGAGGATACCAAGGATTTCGAAGTCACCTATCCTGAGGATTACG
This sequence comes from Candidatus Sulfopaludibacter sp., assembly GCA_031292755.1. Classification (GTDB taxonomy): domain Bacteria; phylum Acidobacteriota; class Terriglobia; order Bryobacterales; family Bryobacteraceae; genus Sulfopaludibacter. Next base: position 26,858 of record JARLGM010000058.1, on the reverse strand, counting down.
GCAGCGCCAAACTGGCGGGCAAGACGGTGATGTTCCACGCCACGGTAAAGGGCCTGCGCCGGAAAGAACTGCCCGAAGTGAACGATGAGTTCGCGCAGGACCTGGGCGATTACCGGACCGTGGACGAATTACGCGAGGCCATCCGCAAGGGCATCTTCGGCCAGCGGCAGTACGAGGCGCAGCAGGAAGCCAAGAACAAAATCATCGACAAACTGGTGGAACAGCACGATTTTCCGGTGCCCGAAACCTTCGTGGAACGGCAGGTCAAGAATCGCGTGGAGCAGAGCCTGCGCGCCATGGCCGCGGAGGGGATGGATCCCCGGCAGTTGAAGCTGGACTGGAACAAAGTGAAGGAGTCGCAGCGCGAGAAGGCGTTGCACGAGGTGAAAGCTTCCATGTTGCTTTCCAGGATTTCCGAACGGGAAGCCATCCACGCCACACGCGATGAAGTGGACAAGGAAGTGGAGCGTCAGGCCCGGCAGACCCGGGAACCGATCGCGGCCCTCCACATGAAATTTGAGAAAGACGGCACTTTGGGCCGGATTGCCAGCCATATCCAGACCGAGAAAACGCTCAATTTCCTGTTCGAACACGCCCGTAAAACTACGGAATCTTAAGAAGTTATCCAGGGTTAGCTAAACTTAAAGTACTAGTGCGCCGCCGCCAACTTTGGAATACATTGCTAAGGAGCGCTTGTTCAGGTGATAATAGTAACGAAATCGATTGAGGTTCTCTACCCCCGAGGCCGAGGTGGTTTCCCGATAGAGCCGAAGGTGGAACAGGAGAAAACTGCTTGAAGCGAGCCGGATCCGATGATGCTTTGCGGTGTTCTTTTTGTCACAAGAGCCAGGACGTAGTAGGAAAGCTCATCTCTTCCCCTAGTGATTACCCTCGTGCATACATCTGCGACGAGTGCATCGCTGTCTGCAACTCGATTTTGGAGGACGATAAAGTCGAGCCTCCGTCCGGAACTCCCAACAAGATTCCCAAGCCACTGGAAGTGAAGGAGTTCCTGGACCAGTACGTGATCGGCCAGGAATCTACGAAGAAGAAGCTGGCGGTAGCGGTGTACAACCATTGCAAGCGGATTCACATGAACCGCATGCGCAACACCGAGGTGGAGCTGCAGAAATCCAACATTCTGCTGATCGGGCCCACCGGCACCGGCAAGACCCTGATGGCGCAGACGCTGGCGAAGATCCTGGACGTGCCGTTCGCTATAGTCGATGCAACCACGCTGACCGAAGCCGGCTACGTGGGTGAGGATGTCGAAAACATCATCCTGAAGCTACTGCAGGCGGCTGATGGCGACGTGCAGAAGTGCCAGCAGGGGATCATTTACATCGACGAGATCGACAAGATCTGCCGAAAAGATGAGAACCCGTCGATCACCCGCGACGTCTCTGGTGAAGGGGTCCAGCAGGCGCTCCTGAAGATTCTGGAAGGCACGGTTGCCAATGTACCGCCGCAGGGCGGACGGAAGCATCCGCACCAGGAATTCACCCCGGTGGACACGACCAACATCCTGTTCATCTGCGGCGGCGCCTTTGTGGGGCTGGAGAAGGTGATCGCGCGCCGTACCGGCAAGAAGTCCATGGGCTTCCTGCAGGAAGAAGAGAAGGGCATGACGCGGCAGAGCATGAGCGGGCGAAGGGATATCGACCTGCTGTCGCAGGCTCAGCCGATCGATCTGATCAAGTTCGGTTTCATTCCGGAATTCATCGGCCGTTTGCCGGTGTCGGCGGTTCTGGAAGACCTGGACAGGGTGGCGTTGATCCAGATTTTGAGTCGTCCCAAGAACGCTATCATCAAACAGTATCAGAAGCTTTTCGAGTTCGAGAATGTGCGGTTGAAGTTCAGCGACGACGCACTGGAAGCGATTGCCGATCTGGCCATGGAGCGCAAAGTCGGCGCGCGCGGGTTGCGCATGATTCTCGAAGATCTGATGCTCGATCTCATGTATTATCTGCCTTCTTATAAGAAGGTGAGGGAATTCCAAGTCACCAAAGAGATGGTGCTGTCGCAGAAAATCAGTCTTACAATATTAGAAAAGGCTGGCTAGGAGCCTGGCTGGTTCTTGAGGCCGGCGCAGGTCTTGCCGCCATTTCCGGCTGGCGCAGGAGACGAATCGCGGTTTCCGCCCGCCGCGTCTGGGTCCAGGGACGCGTCAATCCCTGGGGAGAACAATGCTTACTTCAAAGGAAAAATCCGATACAAAACGCCTTCCGATGATGCCGATCCGGGATGTGGTCATCTTTCCGTACATGATGACCCCGTTCGTGGTAGGGCGGGAATCGAGTGTGCGTGCTCTGGAAGAGGCCATGGCGGGGGACAAGAAGATTTTTCTTGCCACCCAGCACGACGCTTCCATCGATGAGCCCAAGCCCAACGAAATCTATAGCGTTGGAACAATTGTAAATATCGTCCAGAGCCTGAAGCTGCCGGACGGTAACATCAAAGTCCTGGTTGAGGGAGTGGAGCGCGCCAAGGTGGTTTCGGTCGCCGACGACGAAGGCTTCTTTCGCGCCATGGTGCGCACGTCCGGGTTCAAAGTGGAAGCGGGTCCGCAGTTGGACCAGTTGATCAGCCGGGTAACAGGGCTGTTCGAGCAGTATGTCAAGCTGAGCCAGAATCTGAACTACGAGACCATGATCGCCGCGATCCGGGTGGATGACCCCGGCAAGCTGGCCGACACGGTAGGCGCCAACCTGCAACTCACCATTGAAGAGAAGCAGGAACTACTGGAGATCTTCGATCCGATCGACCGGCTGACGCGCGTGGCCGAGATGCTCGACATTGAAATCGAAAAGCTGAATGTCGATCGCACCATTCAGGGGCGGGTCAAGCGCCAGATGGAAAAGGCGCAGAAAGAGTACTACCTCAACGAGAAGATCAAGGCTATCCAGAAGGAACTGGGCCGCGGCGAAAAAAGCGAAATCGATGAATTGAAGAAACGGATCGAGACTGCCGGAATGACCGCCGATGCGCAGGAGAAGGCCATGGCGGAGTTGAAGCGGCTGGAGAACATGCCGCCGATGTCCGCCGAATCCACCGTATCGCGCAATTACCTGGACTGGCTGCTGGCGGTGCCGTGGAAGAAAAAATCCAAGGAAATCCGCGAGCTCAAGTACGCCGAAGAGGTGCTGGAAGCCGACCACTACGGGCTGGAGAAAATCAAGGAGCGCATTCTGGAATTCCTGGCGGTGCGCCGCCTGGTGAAGAATCCCAAGGGCTCCATTCTATGCTTCGTGGGACCCCCGGGCGTGGGCAAGACCTCGCTCGGCATGTCTATCGCCAAGGCCACGGGCCGCAAGTTCATCCGCCTGTCGCTGGGCGGAGTGCGCGACGAGGCTGAAATTCGCGGCCATCGCCGCACTTACATCGGCGCGCTGCCCGGACAGATCATCCAGATGATGAAGAAGGCGGGCACCAAGAATCCGGTCTTCATGCTGGATGAAGTGGACAAAATGTCCATGGATTTCCGCGGCGATCCTTCGGCGGCACTGCTCGAGGTGCTGGATCCGGAGCAGAACTTCATGTTCATGGATCATTACCTGGATGTGGAGTACGATCTGAGCCAGGTATTTTTCGTGGCCACGGCCAACGTCCTGCACACCATTCCGGCGGCCTTGCAGGATCGCATGGAAGTGATCCGGCTTTCGGGTTATACCGAACTGGAGAAACTGGAGATCGCCAAGCGGTTCCTGGTGCGCAAGCAAATGGAAGCCACGGGGCTCTCTCACGAGCAGGTGGAATTCACCGATGAAGGCATCGCCGGGCTGATTCAGTATTACAGCCGCGAAGCTGGTGTCCGCAACCTGGAGCGCGAAATCGGCAACGTCTGCCGTAAGGTGGCGCGACAGGTGGTGAACAGCGAATCGGGCAAGGACAAGAAGAAGCTGCCGAAGGCCGTGATCGATGGCGCCAAGTTGCCCGAACTCCTCGGTCCGTGGAAATTCCGCGACCTGGAGACGGACAAGAAAAACGAAGTGGGCGCTACCACCGGCCTGGCGTGGACCGAAGTAGGCGGCCAGATTCTGTCGGTGGAATGCACCCTGATGGAAGGCAAGGGCAAGCTTACCATCACCGGCAAGCTGGGTGAGGTGATGCAGGAATCGGCGCAGGCGGCCATGAGCTATATCCGTTCGCGAGCGCACCTGTTCGGCCTGCCGCGCGACTTCTATCGCAACCTGGATGTCCATATCCATATCCCCGAGGGGGCCATTCCCAAGGACGGGCCTTCGGCCGGCATCACGCTGGCCACGACCATCTGCAGCGCGTTGACCCGCATTCCGGTGCGCGGCGACGTCTGCATGACGGGCGAAATCACGTTGCGCGGTAAGGTTCTGCCCATCGGCGGTCTGAAAGAAAAGTTGATGGCGGCACACCGGCATGGGATTCTGGAAGCAATCGTGCCGCGGGAGAATGAGAAGGATCTTCCGGACATTCCCGACGCAATCAAGAAGACCATGAGGTTGCACTTTGTCGAAAACATGGATGAAGTGCTGAAGATTGCCCTGGAGCGGGAATTGGTGGCGCTCCCCATGCCGGCGGGTAATCCGGGAGTGGACGTTCAGCCTGTAGACGAGACCGTGGCTCATTAAGGGCGTGTATTTTTGCGCGCAGAGTTTGTAACAAGTTCCGCCAGTCCGGAAAGGCACCCGTCCGACCGGCTGCCGGAGATCGCATTCTTAGGAAGAAGTAACGTAGGGAAATCCAGCCTGATTAACGCCCTCGCCGGACAGAAAGGGCTGGCATTTACCAGCAATACCCCGGGCCGTACACAAACGATTAACTTCTATCGGGTCGACGGGACGTTCTATTTCGTCGATTTACCTGGATATGGATATGCCCGGGTACCCAAGAGTTTTGCGCTGGAATGGAAGAAGCTGATCGATCAGTATTTGCAGGAGAGGGAGACCCTGAAGTTATCCTGCGTGATTCTGGATGCCCGCCGCGGATGGATGGATAAAGATCTGGACCTGAAGCGGTGGCTCGAGCATCACGGAAGGCCGTACCTGGTGATCGCTACAAAAATCGACAAGTTGAATCAATCTGAGTTAGAGCACGCGCTGCGCGCCATCCGCCGGGAAGGCGTGGAGCCGTTGCCGTTCTCGGCCATCAATGGCCGGGGAGTGAGGGAAATTTGGCAAGCAATATCGACAACACTTCAACCACGGTAGGAAACAGCCTGCCGCAGGAAAAATCCGACAAACCCACCGAAATCGCGGCTGAAAAACAGCCTGCCCCCGCCGAACACGAAAAACCGGCCAAAACCGACGTCGAAAAGACGATCAAGCATACCGAGCGCACCCCTCGAACCAACCTGACGGGCGAGGCCAAACCGAAAGCGGTGGAAAGAGCCGCCGAGCCGAAAGCCGACGCGCCGAAAGCCGACGCGCCGCCACTCGCGCCCAAGCCCACGCCGGGGGCGGAAGTGAAACCGCCGGTAGACCCGAAGCCTGTCGAGGCCGCGGCACCGACGGAGGTCAAGCCCGCGGCGCCTGTGGATCCGCCTCCCGCTCCCGTTGTGGAGGTGCCGCTGCCGCACGGCGGCGGTCCGGGCGCCCAGCGGCGCAAGCAACAGGCCGCCCAGAGCGCCAAGAACGGAACTCCCACGCTCGACCTGGTGGAACTCAAGGACATGAGCATCCAGAAGCTCAACCAGGTGGCCAAGGATATGAACATCGCGGGCTTCGCCGGCCTGCGCAAGCAGGAACTGATCTTCAAGATCCTGCAGACCCAGGCGGAAAAAAGCGGCCTGATCTTCTCCGAAGGCGTGCTGGAGTGCCTGCCCGACGGGTTCGGCTTCCTGCGCGCGCCCGAGTACAACTATCTGCCCGGGCCGGACGACGTGTATGTTTCGCCTTCGCAGATTCGCCGCTTCGACCTGCGCACCGGCGACACCATCAGCGGCCAGATCCGCCCGCCCAAGGAAGGCGAGCGGTATTTTGCGCTGATCAAAGTCGATGCCATCAATTTCGAACCGCCCGAGGAAGCGCGCAACAAGATTTTCTTCGACAACCTGACGCCGCTGTATCCCAACGAGCGGCTCAAGCTGGAGACGGTGCGCGACAACTACTCCGGCCGGGTGATGGATCTGCTGACGCCCATTGGCAAGGGCCAGCGCGGGCTCATCGTATCCCCGCCGCGCACCGGCAAAACGATGCTGCTGCAAAGCATCGCCAACTCCATTACGACCAATCATCCGGAAGTTTCGCTGATCGTGCTGCTGATCGACGAACGTCCCGAAGAAGTCACCGACATGCAGCGCAGTGTGCGCGGCGAAGTGATCAGTTCGACCTTCGACGAGCCCGCCACGCGCCACGTGCAGGTGGCCGAAATGGTGATCGAAAAGGCCAAGCGCTTGGTGGAGCATAAGCGCGACGTGGTGATTCTGCTGGATTCCATCACGCGCCTGGCGCGCGCCTACAACACCATCGTCCCGCCCAGCGGCAAGGTGCTTTCGGGCGGCGTCGATTCCAACGCGTTGCAGCGTCCCAAGCGCTTTTTCGGCGCGGCTCGCAACATTGAAGAAGGCGGATCGCTCACCATCATCGCGACCGCCCTGATCGATACCGGCAGCCGTATGGACGACGTGATCTTTGAAGAGTTCAAAGGCACAGGCAACATGGAAATCCACCTGGAGCGCAAACTGGTGGACAAGCGCGTCTTCCCGGCCATCGACATCAACAAGAGCGGAACGCGCAAAGAAGAACTGCTGCTGCCGAAGGACGAACTCAATCGCGTGTGGATTCTGCGCAAGGTGCTCAACCCGCTCTCGCCCGTGGAGACCATGGAACTGTTGCTCGACAAGCTCAGCAAGACTAGAAGCAACGGCGAATTCCTCGGTTCGATGAGCGGCTAGCCTTGTCAGGATTCCAGCCGCATCGGATCAACCCAGCGCAGGCCGTCGAACCGGCTGAAATCGCGATCCGTAGAAGCCAGCGTCGCGCCGTTTTCTTCGGCTAGGGCCGCCAGAGAAGCGTCCGTCATGAGCGGACCGGTGGCTTTGCACTTTGTGACAAGTTCCTCCAGGATTTCAAGGTGCCGCGCACCAGCCTGCACCAAAATCACGCCAGGAAGCGCGAGCAATTCCTTGACGATCCGGAACGCCTCGCGTGACGGCAACGGCTCAGGCCAAAGCCGCGCGTTCGTAGCGATGCGTAGAAACGCCCAGATCACCGGCAGGGGCAAGCCGATTGTTTCGCTTCCCATCAGCGCCCGCTCCAGCCATGCAGCCGATGCAGCGTGCTCGGGCGCGTCGGCATTGTACGCATACAGAAGAATGTTCGCGTCGACAATAATCACGCGTGATGGCCGCCTTCCCCGCGTTCCAGCAGCGCTTCGATGTCGTCGTAATTCAGACCTGGACGGTAACCCATGTGCCTGGCTTTGATGCGGAAGGCTCGCCGTACAGGGGTGGACGACTGCGCCAGAAGCGCCAGACGCAGCAGGTCGTTCAGGGTCTCGCGGAACGAGGCTCCGCGAGTGCGACTCTCCGCTTTTACGCGCTCCACGACATCGTCGTCCAACGTGATCGTAGTCCTGATGCTCATGATGCTTTGATGGTAGCATCAAGAGCGTCATTACTCCCGATTTCTGAAAATAGCGGTATGATGACCAGAGCCGGAGGGAAAACGTTATGTCCACGCGCAGAGGATTTTTTGCACAAATGGGCGCTGCCGCCGCGGCGGGCCGCCTGTTGCCCGAGGCGGCCTATGCGCAGCGCGCCGCGGTTCGGGGTGCTCTGGCGCAGGACATGGTGTGGCTGAATGCCAACGAGAACCCGGCCGGGCCGCCGGACTGCTCGCTGGATGCGATGCGCGCCGTGATGGCCAACAGCGGCCGTTACCACTACAACGAATTCGGCGGCATCTACGCCACCATGGCGAAGGCTGAAGGACTGGTCCCGGAGCAGATCGTGGCCGGCTGCGGATCGAGCGAAGTGCTGCACATCGCGGTGGAGCTGTTCACGTCCCCCACGCGGCCTCTGATCACGGTGGAGCCAGCGTACGAGGGACCGCGCGACGTTGCGCGCAACCTGGGCCATCAGGTGATTCTGACCAAGCTGCGCGAGCACTACACCGCCGATATCGGAGCAATGGTGGACGCGGCCGATAAGGCCCACGGCGGCCTGATCTATCTCTGCAACCCGAACAATCCGACGTCGGCCGTTACTACCGCGGACGAAATCGACTGGGTGGTCAAGAACCTCCCCGCCAACACCACGCTGCTGGTGGATGAAGCCTACATCCACTTCGTCGAGCGCCCCGACGTGAAAAGCGCAATACCGTACGTGCAACAGGGCAAGAACGTGATTGTGGCGCGCACGTTTTCCAAGATCTACGGCATGGCGGGGCTCCGCGTGGGCTTCGCCGCGGCCCGGCCGGACATTATCGAGCAGATGTCGCGGATGTCGCTGAACGTGATTTCGATTGTGAGTGCGCGTGCCGCGGTGGCGGCGCTCGGCGACAAGGACAACATTCTGCGGACGCGCAAGGCTACGCTGGTGAAGACGCGCCGCGAACTCACCGCCTGGCTGCAGGAGCGCAGCGTGAAGTTCATCGATCCGAATGCCAACTTCGTGATGATCGACGTGGGCCGCAACGCACGCGAGTTCATCACTAAGATGCCGGCCCTGGGAGTCGCGCCCGGCCGCCCGTTCCCGCCGCTCGATAACATGCTTCGCGTCAGTATCGGCACCGATGCCGATATGACGAAGTTCCGCGAAGTCTTCTGGAAGGTGTACAAAGCGTAAGGCCTGAACTCATCGCGGCGCGGAGCCGCGGAGGAAGACGCGAAGCCAGCGCCGAGTGCTAGTTGCGCGGACCGGAGGTCAGGTCAGGGTTCTACTGCCCGCGCCCGCCGCGTCCGGCGGCCGGCTTGGGCATGGGCTTGCGCGGCAACATTTCCGGACGAACCGCGGCGTTGTACACGCACCACGCCTCCACTGCCGAGGCCTGTTCCATATCGTTGGCCTGGAGCCGGTCGTACACATCCATGTTGGAATGGTGCGTGCGGCTGCCGTAGTCCAGCGGGTCCTGAATGAACTGGAAGGCGGGCAGACCGACGGCGTCGAAAGAGACATGGTCGGTGCTGCCGGTGTTACGGATGGTGAGAGCAGTCGCGCCCAGGTCTTTGAACGGCTCCAGCCAGGCTTCGAAAATCGGCCGCATCTCATCGTTGTCCTGCATGTAGATGCCGCGGATGCGCCCGCCGCCGTTATCCAGGTTGAAGTACGCCGCGAGTTTGGCGTGCTCGGGCTTGGGTTTCATGTCCGCGGGATCGGCAAAGTGCTCTTTCACGTAAGCGCGGGAGCCGAGGAGTCCCTGCTCTTCGCCGGTCCACAAGGCGACGCGCACGGTGCGCGCCATTTTCAAGTCGAGGGATTTCAAAATGCGCACGGCCTCCATGGCGACGGCCGATCCCGCGCCGTTGTCGGTGGCGCCGGTGCCGCCGGTCCAGGAATCGAAGTGCCCGCCCACCATGACGATTCCGGCGCGCGGGTCGGTGCCCGGAATTTCGGCGGTGATATTGAAGGAGTCGGCTACATCGGTGAGTTTGGTCTGGATGTCGAATTCCAGGCTGACCGGAATCTGCTTCTCCAGCAGGCGCGCGATGCGGTTGTAGTGCTCGTTGGCGATGATTACGGTGGGGAGCGGCGGAGCGTCGGCGGCGGTGCGCAGCACCTGGCCCGAGCCCATGATGGTGCCGCCATCGGCGGCGCCGGAGCCCGGTTGCACTAAAACCAGCACGCCTTCATCCTTCCAGAATTTCGCCAGCTCCGCGCGAAAATTATTAGCGCCGCCGCGTCCGCCTGCTCCTCCCCGGCCACCCGCCGCGCCGCGTCCGCCGGCAGCCGGCCCGCCGTTCAGCGGAGCGCCGCGCACGAATCCCAGGGGCAGGGAAGAGGGGTTGCCGGAAGTGGGATCGGGAGCCACCGAGGCGGCGGCGAGTTCCTCATCGCTCAAGCGGACGGCCAGCGGAGTCACCGGAAGCTCATCGGCATGCGCCGCGGCGGTAAGCACGATTTTGCCCTTCAGCTTGCCCTTCCACTGCTCCATTTCTTCGGGGTTGGTAATCACGGCCACCACGGCATCGCCGGTCACGTCGCCGGCGGTGCTGCCGGACCACGGCGCCGCGAATCCCATGATGGGTTGGAATTCCGGCGTCTTCATCATGGCTACGTAGCGGGTGCACTCCCAGCCTTTGCCGAAGCTGGTTCCCCACGGCTCCATTTTGGCATTCACCAGGCCCCAATCGGTCAGTTGCTTGACGGCCCATTCGGCCGCGCGTTTCGCCTGGGGCGAGCCGGTGAGCCGGGGTCCATGCACATCGGTCAGATAGAACGAGGTGTCCATCACCTTCGAGTTTCTGCCGAAGGCCTCGTTGCGGATCTGATGCGCGATTGCGAGACTGACGCGCTCTTTTTCCTGTGCCTGCAGCCAGAGGCAGGCGCATAGCGCCGCCATCCCAACCATCCATTTACGCATGATGGGGACTGTATCACGCGGCGGCCAATACTTTCAATGTGAGACGCCCTGAGGTGAGACGCCCGGATCGCTTGGTTCGGCGTGCTTGCGAGACAGCTTGCGGTGCAGATCGGGCCAGAATTCCTTGAGGATGTTGGATGCCGCATCCATGCCCACCTGAATTCCCAGCTTGGTGATCGCGTCGCCGGCGGTGCGATTCTCCGGATAATATGCCTGCGAGATGGCCGCGGCGGCGGCATTCCCGCCGATCTCCGAAAAGTTGAACATGTGGCCGCCGGAATCGGTGCGGGTCCAGAAGAGCTGGCCCACGGCGTAAAGCAGCCGGCTCGGTCCGCTGCCGGTGCCGCGCCGGAAGTAGCGCGGGTCCTGGTGCAGCATCACAGGGAACACTGCCTCGGTCATGTAGTCTCCGATGGACCAGTCGGCGAACGACGTCACAAAGTAATGGCTGTATCCCTCGACGCCTTGACCGAACGAAGGACTTGCCTTAGTCAACTGCGAGTATCCGGCGAATTCAGCGGCCAAAACGAATGTTCCGCGGTCGAACGCATCCTCCGTCGCGATTCCGAATTTCTCCTTCGCACTGATGGGCTTGTATTCCAACAGGGTAGGGTAGGTTCGATAGTTGGGGATAATTCCTAAAATCCGTTTGTCGTTCACAGCGGAACTGGAGGCGCCGGAATCGGCCGGCGGCTGCTGCGCAACCAGTGTGAGAATGAATACAAAAATCAAACCGAATCCGCGAAGGACAGCACTCATACCATGCCCAACGGAGCACGTGATGCTCCAAAGATGGCGACCCAAGCGCACTGGCATCGGAGCACTTTGTTTCCATCAGGGGGCGGCACTTTGCCTCTGTTAACCATGGTTGACGATGGCGCCATAGTACTTCCGGCCTTGCAAAAACGGTTGCACTTGCTATTGTTTGCGTTAGACTGAAGCTGGCAATTTTGCAACAACATGGACGAAGCTCACCCAACTGTGCTGCTGGTGGAGGACAACGACCTGGTTCGCGGCATGGTCATGGCCATGCTGGCCACCCACGGCTTTGCGGTTGTGGCGGCGGAAACCGCCGAGCAGGGCATTGTGGAGTTCGAATCGAACCCCGCAGTCTCTTTCGCCATTCTGGATATGATACTGCCCGGAAAGAGCGGGCTGGATCTTGCCGCCGAACTGGAACGGCGCCGGCCGGGGTTTCGCATTCTGTACATGTCCGGGCTGGGCGACAGCATCGCCATGGAAAGTATCGCCCGCCGCGCTCCGGACATGGTGCTGATCAAGCCCTTCAGCGAAGAACTGCTCCTTCAGCGCGTGGACGCTCTGTTGGGCAACGCGAGTGTGGCACCAGCCTACAGCGCCTCCCTCAGCACCATGTCGCGCCCGGTCTTCCCCTGGGACCGGTTGGTGGAAGCTTCCGACGAACTCGGGAACGCGGGCGCCAGCGTGATCTCATACCTCGACACGGCCGCGGGGTTTGCCATCGCGATCACCCACGTGGCGGTGCTGCGTGCGGCCGGGGTGCCGTACACCTTCCGGTTTACCGGAAACACGGCGATGCCCCTGATGCTGGCGGTGTTGCCGGATGACCTCGCGCAGGCGCAGAGCCTGATCGAGCATATCGGACTGGGCGCTGACATTGCACCGGCCGCCTGAAATTTAAGCTTTCACCGCTTCGATTTCGAGCGTGATGGCGACCTTGTCTCCCACCATCACGCCGCCGCCTTCCAGGGGCATGTTGAATGCCAGTCCGAATTCCTGCCGGTTGATCGTCGTTTTTGCCGAAAAGCCGGCACGCTCGCCGCCCCACGGGTCCTTCTGGCGCCCTGCGAATTCAGTGTCGAGCACGACTTCCTTCGACACGCCGCGGATGGTCAGCGTTCCGGTCACGTCGTACCGGTCATCGTCCGCCTTGGTCACTTTCGTGCTCTTGAAAGCGATCTTGGGGTAATTGGCCGCATCCAGAAAATCGGCGGATCGCAGGTGCTCGTCGCGCTTCGGTTCCTTGGTATCGATGCTGGCCGCGTCGATTTCCACTTCAACGCTGGAACCCGCGGGATCGGCCTCATCGGTAACCAGCGTGCCCGACCATACCTTAAAATGGCCAGTGACCTTGGAAATCATCAGATGCCGGACGGAAAATCCAACATGAGAGTGAACGGTGTCGAAATTCCACTTTTCTTGCGCCATGGGGGTACTGATCCTTTCCATACCTAGTATACAATACATACCACGGAAAACTATGGGTAAATCCGAATCCGGCGAAGAAGAATGTCCGATGACGCGCCTGATCGCGCTGATCGCTTCCAAATGGGCGCTGCCCGTGATTTACAACCTGTTGCTGGCCGGCGGGCCGGTGCGCTTCGGCGATTTGAACAAATCCGTCGGCCGCGTCACCCACCGCGAACTCTCCCGCACTCTCAAGCGTTTCGAACAGATGGGCGTGGTGAAGCGGAAAGTGTACGCGGAAGTACCGTTGCGCGTGGAGTATTCGCTTACGCCGCTGGGGCGCTCGCTGCACGAGCCGATTCTCGCCCTGGGCGCCTGGGCTGAAAAGCATGCTTCCAGACTGGCGAAAGGGAAAGCGGCGAACTCACAGTAGCGGCCGGCTTACTTTTTGGGGATCAGATAGCCCTTGCGCGCCAGCACGAGTCCGTTGGGATACCGCGCCTTGGCGGCGCCCGCGAGTTCCACCGTCACCTTGCGCGCCGAACCCGCCTTGGCCGCCGGCATAGCGTAGTAGATGCTGTACCGTCTGCGCATCCGCCGCACCATCTCGCGAAAGGCATGTCCGGGATCGTTGGCGTTGACCGTCTCGCCGCCGGTTTTTTCGGCCGTGCCCCGCATGCTCTCGCACGAGCCGAGGGTGGGGAAGCCCGTGCCGACCATGGGCATGGTGGGAACAATCAGGCCGCAGACCAGAATATCCGACTGCCACAGGCGATCCACCACCTTCTTCTCGCTGGCGGAGCACTGGCCTTCATCGTCGGTGAAGATCAGGATGGCATGGCGCCGGTGCTCGTCGGCGTTGTGCGAAAAATACTTTGCCGCGTCGTCGAGCGCTTTCAGGATGAACGTGCCACCGCCGAAACGCACGTCCACAATATCGCCCACCTTCTGTACCACCTCGTCGAGATTGCTGTTGAAAGGCGCCAATAGTCCCGCGCTGGTATTGAAATCGGCCACCGCGACGCGGTCGCCTTTGCGCAGTTCGGAGAGCGCGGTGTGGGCCGAAACGGCAAGGCGGCGCACCGCGGGCAGCATGCTGCCGCTGACATCGAAGAGCAGCATGAGGTCCAGCGGATCCTCATCCTGCGAAATGTAAAGAATGGATTGGGCGACGCCGTTGTCGCGTGCCAGGAAATCGTCTTTGCCCAGACCGTCGATCAGCCCGGCGCCGTCGGTGGCTTGCGCGTCGATGCGAACCAGGGAGACTCCGGTGCGAAAAACAGGATCCTGAGCCGCGGGTACTACCGCCGGCACGCACAAAAGCAAAGAAATCAGGGAAAGGCGCACTGGCGACATTCTGCCATAAAAGAATCGGGAGCGGCCACCCATCCAGGTGACCGCTCCCATTGTTCCAGACCAAAATGCGCTTCTCTCGCTTGATTCCATTGTGCGATGGCGGGTCCCGCAAGGCTATACTGTCGGGACAGGAGGCGGGTCTGGCCGGGTGATAATTGAAGCAGTGCCTGGGCGCGTCGCTTTCCAATTTCCCAACTTCCGCTATTTCATGACCGCGCGATTCCTGATCACGTCCGCTACGGAGATGCAGGCCGTGGCGGTGGGCTGGCAGGTGTATGGCCTCACCAATCGCCCATTGGATCTGGGATTGGTGGGGCTGGCGCAATTCCTCCCGGGAGTATTCCTGTTTCTGGTGGCGGGGCATACGGCCGATCGCGTTCCTCGGCAGCGCATTCTACAGACGTGCTACCTGGCGTTCGTTCTGTGCTCGCTGGCCCTGCTGGCCCTGACAGGTCGCGGGGTTGCCGCGGCATGGCCCATCTACGCGGTGCTGCTGGGCAACGGCGTGGTGCGGGCGTTCAATGGACCGGCGGGCCAGGCATTTCTGCCGCTGCTGGTGCCGGAAGAGCATTTTCAAAACGCAGTGGCGTGGAGCTCGAGCGTGTTCATGAGCGCCACCATTCTGGGGCCAACGATCGGCGGCTTACTGTACGGGTTCACCGGAAATCCCATGCCCGTGTATGGCTGTTCGGCGGCGTGCACCCTGGCGGGCCTGGCGCTGGTTTCGCGCCTGCGCATTCCGCGCGTGGAGCGTCCGCGCAAGGCCGCCACCGCGGAGATGGTGCTGGGCGGCTTACGCTACATCTGGCGCAACAAATTGATCCTGGGCGCGATCTCGCTGGATCTGTTCGCGGTGCTGCTGGGTGGCGCGGTGGCGCTGTTACCGGTGTACGCCAGGGAGATTCTGAAGGTTGGCACGACGGGCCTCGGGATTCTGCGCGGCGCACCGGGCCTTGGCGCGCTGGTGACCTCGATTGCGGTGGCGCACTGGCCGCTGCGCCGTCACGCCGGTGTCGCCATGCTGTGGTGCGTGGTGGGCTTCGGCGTATTCACCGTGGTCTTCGGACTTTCCCGCAGCGTGCCCCTGTCCCTGGCGGCGCTGGTTCTGGTGGGGGCGTGCGACATGGTCAGCGTGATCGTGCGCCACACCATGGTGCAACTCCACACTCCCGACGAAATGCGCGGGCGGGTGAGCGCGGTGAACATGCTGTTTGTGGGGGCGTCCAACGAAGTCGGCCAATTCGAAAGCGGTCTCACCGCGCAGTGGTTCGGCACCGTCCCGGCTGTTGTGCTGGGGGGCATCGGCACCGTGGCGGTCGTGGCGTTATGGTCGAAGTTGTTCCCGGCGCTGCGGGAGATCGATAAAATCTGAGGTCTGAAGCTCATCGCGGAGACGCTGAGTCGCTGAGGAACACGCGGAGAAGCAAAAGTGAAGTTTTCTCCTCCGCGTCTTCCTCCGTGTCTCCGCGCCTCCGCGATAAGGGAACAACTATTTTTCCTGACGCTTGGCTTTGACGAATTCGAGTTCAGTCTGCTTGGGGATTCCCGGCTCGAAGCAGCGGCGGCAGCGGGCCTCGTACATGTCGGAGGCGCCTACTACAATCAGGTCGTCGCTGCCGCGGAGGCGTTGAGTATGTTTCGCGGGATTACCGCAGCGGACGCAGATGGCCAGGGTCTTGGTGATGGATTCGGCGTGGGCCAGCAGGTCCGGAATGGGGGCGAAAGGACGGCCCAGGTAATCGGTATCCAGGCCGGCGATAATCACCTGCTTGCCGCTATCGGCCAGGCGCTGCGCCACTTCCACCAGTTCCGGGCCCATGAAGTTGCCCTCATCGACGCCGACCACTTCCGACCGCCAATCGATGCGGCCGACAATCTCGGCGGCGCTGGCCACCACCTGCGACTTCATGCGCAGGTCGCCGTGCGAGACGATTTCGTCGTTGGAATAACGGTCGTCGATGGTGGGTTTGAAAACCTCCACCCGTTTGCGCGCGATCATGGCCCTGCGCAGGCGCCGGATCAGCTCTTCACTTTTGCCCGAAAACATGGGCCCGCAGATGACTTCAATCCAGCCGACATTGCCGGTGATAATGTCCATAGGAACCGTTCAGGATGGCACAGTTAGCGTGCCGAATCCAGCAGCCGTTTGGTGTACCTGTTCTTCCAGTGCATCCAGCGCGCCGGCGAAAAAGTGGTCGGCGGCTTCCACCCAGCGCAGCATTTTCGGCTCGGGCAGCCGCTGGTACAGCGCTTCCATCGCGGGTCGCGGGGCGAACTGATCTTGCGTGCTCTGAATGAAAATGCGTGGCGCGGCGCATTGCTCCAGGTAACCGGCTTCGCCCATGCTGGTGGGAAAGCCGAGCGCCATCAGAAACAGCGCGCCATCCGCCTGGCATCCCAGGCGCGTGATGACGCGCGAGCCGAAGGAGAAGCCGGCCAGCGCGAAGGGCAGGGCAGGATAGCGCGCGCGCAGCCACGCCAGGGCGGCGCGGGCATCTTCGATTTCGCCGGCAAGATGCGCATGAGTGCCCTCGCTGCCGCCCACGCCGCGAAAGTTGAAGCGCAGCACCACGGCTCCGGCGCGGCGCAAACCGCGAGCCAGACGGTAGACCACCTTGTTGTGCATGGTGCCGCCGTATAGCGGGTGCGGATGGCAGGCCACCGCGGCAAACAGCGGAGCCCGGTCTTCCGGCTCTTCCAGCAAAGCCTCGAGCTGTCCCGCGGGACCGGACAGCGAGTGCGATTCAATTCGGCGCGGCACTAGTTGGTTCGGTAATTGATGAACTGCATGTCGATGCCGAAATCGGCATCGCGCAGCAGTTTGATCGCGCTTTGCAGAGTGTCGCGGTCTTTGCCGGCGACGCGGATGAAATCGCCCTGGATGGAGGCCTGTACTTTGAGTTTACTGTCCTTGATAGTCTTGACGATTTCGCGCGCTTTTTCGATGGCGATGCCCTGCTGCAGCGTCACCTCCTGCTTCACCGTGGAACCGGCGGCGGGAACGATGGGGCCGTAGGTCAGGCCTTTCAAAGGCACCTGGCGCTTGACCAGCTTGCCTTGCAGAATATCGGTGATGGCTCGGAGCTTGAACTCGTCGGCGCTGGTGAGGACCAGCTTCTTGTCCTTCTCGTTCATCTCGATATTGGAGTGGGAGTCCTTCAGGTCGAAGCGCTGATGGATCTCCTTCAACGCCTGCTGCACGGCGTTGTGCACTTCCGGCAGTTCAATCTTGGAAACTACGTCGAAGCTGTTGTCGGGCATACGTTTTTATTGAGGGTCCGGATCGGGATCGGGGCCGGGGCCGGGCTCTTCCGGGCGGCTGATCTCTAATCCGAGTATAGAACCGGAACGCAGCCGTAAGGGGCTCACGCGCCGGACCGGCTCGGCCGGGGGAGCAAAGGAGGATGGCGATGCGGGCGCGGCAGGCGCCAGCGGGGTTTCGGCAAAATGGGGAGCGGCGCCGGGCGAATCTTTGGGAGCCGGCTGGCGGTCTCCGCCCTGTCCCTTATTGGTATTGAGAGCTTCCAGCACGCGGCGGGCGATCTCATCGACCATGGCTTCCATGGAGGCGTCCAGCGCCACCGTCACCGCCGCGCGGACTTGCTCGGCATCGACCACGGCGATAAACGGCGCTACCGGCGCCACGGGCTTGCCCGCTGCGGGCGGTCCGCCTGTCGGCCCTCCACCCAGTGCACTTTCCGCGCGCAAGCGGAAGGCTTCCTCGGCCAGGGGCTTCACGGCGGCTAAAAGGGCGCTGGCCTCGAAAGGCTTCTTGAGGGTGCCATCCGCCTGGGCGTGTTGGATCTGGGCTTCGTCAAACGGTTCCAGCACACCGGCGGTCAGAATCACGCCCACGTGACGGTGGCGCGGGCTCATCTTGACGTACTGGCAGATATCGTAGCCGGTGCGTCCGGGCATCACGGTATCGGCCAGCACCACGTCCGGGTCCACATCTTCCAGGCGCACCAGTGCCGCGTCGGCATTGCTCACCGTGACTACTTCGTATCCTTCGTCGCTGAGGATGCGCTCCCCCATTCGCTGCGCGTGCGGGCTGTCGTCCACCAGCAGGAGGCGGCTCATTGCTTGGAGGTCTGCGGCGTCTGGGCGGTGGGGGTCTGCGAGTCGGCCGGTTTCTGGTCTTTCTTCTTTTTGCCTGCCTTTGCCGCGTCCTGCTGCTTCTTCTTCTCCGCCTCGTCCTGAGCCTTCTTGGCCTTGCCCTGGGCCTTCTTCGCCAACTCCTGCTGCCTGGCGATAGCCTTTTGCTGCTGGGCGAGGGAGAGCGGTTTGGCGGTGCCGGTGTGATTCATCGGCAGCGGGGCATTCGGATTCGGCGCCTTGGGCGCGGTGGGGTCGGCAGGCGCCGCGGCAGGCGTTCCGGCGGCCGGCGTTGCGGTGGCGGGCGTTGCGGCGGCCGTTCCGGCGGTGACTGCGGTGGCCATGCCGGCGGCAGTGCCGGTGGCTCCCGTGCCGCCAGTGGCACCGGGTAATTCATTGGGCGCTTTATCGATCAGCGACGTGTTGTTGACCATGGTACCGGTGACGTTCGATTCCACACCGGTGGGAGCCGGATTGGCACTGGTGCCCGCTGCTCCGGCCGCAACCCCCGGAACACTGGCTGGAATCGTCGGATGAAAGCTATCCATGGTAGGACTGCCCGCTTTGGAGGAACCGGACAGGTCGGGATGCGAACTGAACGGCTCCCAGGCTTTGCTGAGGAAACCGCGCTTCTGCCGGTTGTCCAATTCATGCTTGGCGCGGGCATATGCCACCGGATCGGCTTCGGGAACCGGACGGCCCATGGCCTTCAACCGGGAAGTCGCATCACCCACGTGGGTGCTCAGCGGGTATTCCCGGACGAGCTTGGTGTAGGCCGCCGCCTGCTGATTTTCGAAGTTGTCGCCCATGCGCTGGTAAGCCATGCCTTGCAGCCAAAGCGCATCGGCGGCGTTGCTGTACAGCGGATACTGGTCGGTCAGCGCCTGCAAGCGATTGGCGGAGGCCGGGAAACTGCCCTTGGTAGCGTAGAAAGTACCCACCTTATACTCTTCGTCCGCCAGCACCTCCTGGACGTCGCGCATGTACTGGAGCGCCTGGGGAGCGAACTTGCTGTTCGGGAATTGCAGCACCACCTGCTTGCACTCTTCCTGGGCCCGGTAGGCGTGCAGGGGGTCGCGATCGCTCTTGTCCATCTGCTGGAATTCCATCTTGCAGACCTTGCTCTGCGCTTCGGCGGCCTCTTCCATCTGCGGATAGAACAGAATGAAATCCTTGTATTCGGCTTCGGCCTGCGCAAACCCGTGGGCGCCGCCTTCGCGGAACCAACTGTCGGCCACGGCGAGCTTGGCCTTGGCCAGATACTCGCTGGTGTCGTAGGTATTCATCAACGTCTGGAGAGTCAGACGCGCGCGCTCATACCGGCCATGCTCGATATCGTCGATGGCGGTGTCAAACAGCACCTTGTCGGGCTGTTGCGTGTCTTTCGTGATGGGATTCTCGTAGGCTTTTTTGCGGCAGCCGGTGGCCACCAGAAAGACCGCGACGCTCCCCAGGACTACGACATTACGAATGGCTTTTCGCGACATATTTATTAAACTCAGACCTGCACGGCAGTAGCTTGCGCAGCGATCTTCCGCATCTCCCGCACGGTCGCTTCCGGGTCCGTGCTGTGAAAGATAGCCGACCCTGTGACGATCCAGTCACACCCGGCGCGGACCACGTCCGCCAGATTGTCCATGTGCACACCGCCATCGATTTCGATGGGCAGCGCTAACTTCTTTTCCCGTCTCATGCCAGCCAGCTTACGCACCTTCTTGAGCACGTACGGGATCAGTTTCTGTCCCCCAAACCCTGGATTCACGCTCATCAGCAGCACGTAATCCGCCACTTCCAGGACATCTTCCAGCACCGAGACTGGGGTAGCCGGATTCAGCACCACCCCCGCCATCGCGCCTTCCTTGCGAATCATTTCCAGCGTGCCATCCAGATGGACGCTGGCCTCGTAATGGACCGAGACCGAGTTGGCCCCCGCCTTGACGAAATCCGCGGCGTAGCGCTCGGGATGCTCGATCATGAGATGCACGTCCAGATGAGCGCGCGTGGCTTTGCGGATCGACTCGACCACCGGAGGGCCGATGGTGAGGTTGGGGACGAAATGGCCGTCCATCACGTCCAGATGCAGCATGCGGGTGCCGCCCCGTTCCACGCGGCCGATCTCTTCGGCCAGGCGAGCGAAGTCCGCGGACAGAATTGAGGGAACGATTTCAATCATTTGCGGGCTTTACCGATTTTATCACAGCGGGCCCTATTCAATCACCGCCGCAAAGAACCCGTCGCCCGGGTCGCGACCGGGAATGCGGCGCATGGTTTCGATTACGGGGACGCCGGCGACGATGGCTTCGTTCTCTTCCGGCTCCAGCGAGCAGGTGGAATACACCAGCCGGCCTCCGGGCGCCAGCACGGCACGGGCGGCGGCGAGCAGGGCGCGCTGGTGTCGCGGAAGGTCTTCGAGGCCGGCCGGAGTGAGGCGCCACTTGATTTCCGGATTGCGCCCCAGCGTGCCCGTGCCGGAACAGGGCGCATCCACCAGAATGCGGTCGAAGCGGGCGGAGAAGGGCAGGGGCCGGGTGCCGTCCAGCACCACCAGCGCGGCATCCAGGTCGCGCAGTTGGGCCAGGCGGTGGAGGTGCAGGTCGCACGCGATGGCGCGCACTCCCGCTTCCAGGGCCTGGGCGGTCTTATTTCCGGGAGCGGCGCACAGATCCAAAAAGCTCTGACCGGCGGAGAGGCGCAGCAGCGGCACGATGGATTGCGACCCGACATCCTGCACGCGGCCACCCGGAGTAGTGTAGGTGACGGGCGCCGAAAGCGCAGCGCGGGCGATTCCCGCGGCCGTCTCCGCGCCGAACTGCCGCTCCCAGCGTGCCAGCAGCCACTCCGGGCAGGAGAGCGCGGTCTCCCGGTCGGGCCACGAGATGGGGTCGCGGTCCACCTGGCGCAGCACGGCATTCACCAGGCCGGCGGCCGACCGCTTGCGCGCGCGCTTCACCAACTCCACGCTCTCAGTGACGGCGGCATGCGCGGGGATGCGCTCCAGGTAGCGGAGCTGGTAGGTGCCCATGCGGAGCGCCGTGCGCACTTCCGCATCCAGTTTCTGGCGGCGTCCCGAATAATGCGCGATCAGGTAATCCAGTTGCGCGCGGTAGCGCAGCACGCCGAAGACGATCTCCTGCGCCAGGCCCGCATCGCGCGCGCTCAGGCCGGCACTGCGCGCCAGCAGCAGGTCGGAGGCGTAGCCGCCGGCTTCCACCTTGCGCAGAATGTCGAAGGCAATACTTCGGGCGGGAGAGATCAACGCGCGCCTGTTTTCGGAAACAGCAGCGGGAGCGCCGATTCCGCCGTGAACATGCAGCGGGCGTTATGGCCACACAGTTCCACCACCTGTACCTGGTGCTGCGAATTGAATTTTTCATTCACGTACTTTTCGAATGCCTGGCCGCGCGCCAGGCGGGTGGGGCCCTGCGCCATGGCCGGGCAGGAGCTGTCGAAGCCGCCGAGCGGCAGGGTATCCAGGTCGCCCAACAGGTAAGTGACCGGACGCGACGCCAACTGCTTCCTCAACTGGTCGTCGCTGGAGCGCGCGGCATATCCGGTGCGGTTCTGCAGACCGTACGGCCAGTGGTCATAGGTGATGCAGTTGCGGGCATCGCTGTAAGGCCGGAAACTGGCGCCGTCGTGAACCGGCCGGGTGTTGTCCAGGTACGCATAGCTGGAGGGGTTGGCGACCACGTAACTTACCGGCACGCCGAGTTTTTCGTGAATCCGGTTGCTCATCTCATATCGATTGACGAACTGGCCGCCGGCGGAGTGGCCTGCCACCACGATGGTCTTCAGATTCGGGAAGGCCTGCCTGCCTGCCAGTTTGCGGAGGATCTCGTCCACGAAATCGAACGAAGTCAGCTTTTCGTTGTTGGTGGCCACGCCTCCCGAGCGCCAACTGTCGCCGCCGCAGCTATAACTTACTTCATTGGCGGCCAGGGTGTCGTGGCAGGTTGTGGAATTGGAGGCGATCCGCGGCACGATCACCTCGGTGTCCTCCAGCGCATCGGCCAGGAACGCCGCGGCCAGGGCGGTGCGAAAATAATTGTCGGCATCGCGGTTGGTGCCGTGGATGACGATGAGGGCGCGGGTGATTTTTTCGTTCCTGGCGTCCAACGGCTGAGAGCGGTAAATCAGGGACCGCGAAGGACCGCCGCCCAGGGTGACGAATTCCGTGCAGGCCGGCGAGGCGCTGGTGCAAGCGGCACCGTAGGCAACTCCCGTTAAAAGGAAAACACCGAGGAAGCGCATCCCTGAAATTTTAGCAGGGGGATTCCATCGGGCGTACACTTCAGGAATGAAACTCATCGCTTCGCTCCTGTTGTGCGCCGGCTTCGCGTTGCCCGCCGGCGATCCGGAAGGTTTCCACGTATGGAAAGCCGCCGAGCTGAAATCCATCGCGAAAACCCTCGCTCCCAAGGTGGCCGACCACACCGCAACTCAGCCCATCCCGGGCCTGGGCAACTATTCGTTCATCACCATCCTGCGGACAGGAACGGCGGCGGCCGAATATCACGAAACCCAAGCGGATATCTTCGTGGTGGAATCCGGCGAAGCCACCCTGGTGGTTGGCGGCCAACTGGTGGACGGGAAGACCACCGCGCCGCACGAAATGCGCGGCACCGGCATCACCGGTGGAACGGAACGGAAAATTGCGACCGGCGATGTTGTTTCGATTCCGGCGAAGGTTCCGCATCACGTGAAGGTGGATGCCGGCAAGCAGGTCACCTACTTCCTGGTCAAAGTGACGCAGTAGGCCGGGGCTCGGGTAAGCCGCCGTTTGCGTTTCTTCATCGCGGAGACGCTGAGACGCAGAATTGAAGTCTTCCTCCGCGTTCGTCCTCCGCGCCTCTGCGCCTCCGCGCTGATATTGCAGGTCCGCCCATGATAAACTTCTTGAAATGGCCGCTCGCCGCGCCATCGCTCTTTTTTTCTTCATTACGACTCTCGCTGCCGCTGCTCCGGTGACGTTCAACCAGCACATTGCGGGCATTGTCTACCGCAATTGCGCTCCGTGTCACCGCCCCGGGGAATCCGCGCCGTTTTCGCTCCTGAGTTACGAGGACGTCAAGCGCCGTGCGGTCCTGGTGGCCACCGTCACCGGACGCCGCTACATGCCGCCGTGGCTGCCCGAGCCCGGGCATGGTGAATTCGCCGAACAGCGCCGCCTGACAGACGCGGAGATCCGGTTGATTCAGGAATGGGTGAAGCAGGGCACGCCACTCGGGAGCGGCCGCACGCCCCCGCCACCGAAGTTCGCCGACGAATGGCAACTGGGGCCGCCTGATCTCATCCTGCGCGTCTCGCGGCCGTTCCAACTGCCCGCGGACGGCAACGAAATCTTCTGGAACTTCATCCTGCCCGTTCCTATCACCACCACCCGATGGGTCAAAGCGATTGAAGTGCGTCCCGGCAGTTCGAAGGCGTTCCACCACGCCAACGTGATCATCGACCGCTCCGGCGCCGCGGCGCGCCAGGAGAAGGTTCCGGGCGGCGGATTCTCCGGCATGGACCTGAACATTGAAGAGGAGACCTTCGACCCCGACGGCCACTTCCTCTCCTGGAAGCCCGGTAGTGAGCCCGTGGTAGAGCCAGATGGGATGGCCTGGCGTGCCAATCCGGGTATGAATCTCATCCTGAACGTGCACCTCCGCCCCAGCGGCAAGCCCGAAACCATCAGCCCCATGATCGGCCTCTACTTTACCGGCCAGCCGCAGAAGACGTTCCCCATGCTGGTCCAACTCGAGCACGATTCCGCCATCGACATTCCCCCGGGCGACAAGGATTTCCTGCTCACCGACGACCTCAAGCTTCCCCTCGACGTCAACGTGCTCGCGGTCTACCCGCACGCCCATTACCTGGGTAAGTTGATGGAGGGCTACGCCACCCTTCCCGACGGCTCACGCAAGTGGCTGATCCGCATTCCCGATTGGGACCTCAACTGGCAGGGCGTCTTTCGCTTCAAGGAGCCGGTGTTTCTGCCCGCCGGCAGCGTAGTTTCGATGCGCTACCACTACGACAACTCGGCCGGCAACGTCCGCAACCCCAGCAATCCGCCGCGCGAGGTGAAGGGCGGCAATGAATCCATCAACGAGATGGGCCATCTTTGGCTTCAGGTGCTGCCCACCGCGCCGGGCGACCAGCGCGCCGCCTTGCAGGAGGGCCTCGTTCGCCAGCGTCTCGAAAAGTACCCCGACGACTTCACCGCCAACTACGATCTCGCCGAATCCCTGCTCGGCAAGGGCGATGCCGCGGGAGCCATCCCGTATTTCCAGGCCGCGTGCAAGTCCAACCCCGCAAGCGTAGTCGCGGCTACGGAGTTAGGCACGGCGCTGTTCTCGGTGGGCAAACTCGCCGAGGCCGAAGAGCAGTTCAAAGCAGCACTGGCACTGGACGCGGCGTACACGGACACGCGTTTCGACCTGGCCAGCGTGCAGGCCGCGCGCGGCGAGTGGGAACCCGCCGTTACGGAATTCCAGCGCGTCCTCCAGCAGCGGCCCGATGACTCGAAAACCCGCGGACACCTGGGAGACGCGCTGTATCTCTGGGGCGACGATTTCGCCAAATCCGGCAACAACGAACAGGCTCTGGAACGCTACCGTGCCTCACTGGAATTCCGCCCGCCCGACGCCGGCGTGCACACGAAAATGGCCCTCATGCTGGCCCGCCTGTCGCGTTTGGCCGAAGCGCAGAGCGAACTCGAAGCGGCGCTCAAACTGGATCCCGGCTTCGCCCCACCCAGCGCATGCTGCAGGATGTCCAGGCGCGGTTGAAAAAGAACTAACGCCCCGGCGAAGGCGGAGTGACCGGCTCGGTCACCGCCACCACGCGGTCCGCTTTTATCTCCGTCAGGGTCTGCACCGCTCCTCCCGGCCACCGGATCTCGATCTTCGGCACCATGGCCGCGGTTCCCAAGCCAAAATGCAGCGGCACGTCCGCCGAGGATGCGTAGCCGACGGTCGTGGTCATCTCCGCGTACTGCGTACCGACGTGGATTTGCGCTCCGATTCCGTCCCGGTTGGACTTCGTCCCTATCAGACGCAGCTCGATCCAGTGTTGCCCGCCGGGGCTCACGTTCTCCCACAACTCCGCCGGTTCGCCCAGTGACGAGACCACCGCGTCGATTCGCCCGTCGCCATTGAAATCCGCGAATGCCGCACCGCGATGCGCCTTCACCAGGGTGAGCCCGGCCTCTTGCGAAACGTCGTGGAACGTGCCGCCGCTGTTCGTGAATACCGAGTCCGGCTCCCGGTACACTGCCGGTTCGAACAACTCCACGCGGTCGTTCACGTGCGAGTTGGCGGTGAACAGGTCCTTCCAGCCGTCGTTATTAAAATCGAACAGGCCGAGTCCCCATCCGCTGTGCTTCACCGCGGCGGCGCCCAGCCTGGACTGGTAGGTCGCATCGACGAAGTTGCCTTTGCCAACATTGCGGAATACCGGAAAAGTCTCGCCCGCAAGCGCGGTGACGATCAGGTCCGGCAAGCCGTCGTTGTCGTAGTCTTTGAACTCGCTCCCCATGCTGGCCACTGGCTTGCCGGCGTCGCGCAGCGCGGTCCCCGCCTCCAGCGCCACTTCTTCGAACGTGCCATTGCCCCGGTTGTGAAACAGGAAGTTCGGCATGTTGTCGTTAGTGACAAACACGTCGGGCCATCCATCCCGATCGTAATCGGCGAACGACACGCTCATTCCGCGCCCGGCGAATTTCGCTATTCCCGCACGTTCGGTCACGTCCTCAAATGTGCCGTCGCCCCGGTTGTGGTACAGCGTGCTCGCCAGCCCCTCGAAATATTTCGGGTGACAGTAGATCCGGATGCCGCGCGATGCATCGCCGCAGTACCGGTCGTAGGCCGGCGACCATTTCGCGTAGTGCACTACCCACAGATCGAGCTTGCCGTCGCGGTCGTAATCGAACCAGCCCGCCGCCACAGCCCATTCGCCGCTTTTGATTCCGGCCTTTTCGGTGACGTCTTCGAACCGGCCATTGCCCAGATTGCGGTAGAGGGTATTCCGATTCACGCCGGCGACGAACAGGTCGGGACGCCCGTCGTTGTCGTAGTCCGCCGCCGCGGCGCCCATCGAATACCCCACGCCCGCCACACCCGCCTGCTCGGTGACATCGCGGAACTTCCAATTGCCCTCGTTGTGAAAGAGACGATTCCAATATCTGGGCGAAGATTTTTCCAGGGAGGGGATCTCCGCGCCGTTGGTGAAATAGATATCGGGCCGCCCGTCACCGTCGTAGTCGAAGACTGCGATTCCGCCCGGCA
Organism: Candidatus Sulfopaludibacter sp.; assembly: GCA_031292755.1. Taxonomy (GTDB): domain Bacteria; phylum Acidobacteriota; class Terriglobia; order Bryobacterales; family Bryobacteraceae; genus Sulfopaludibacter. The sequence continues at coordinate 475 of JARLGM010000058.1, read as the reverse complement.
TGGTTTCGATGAGGTGCTTTTGCGCGGTCGGGCTGTTCTCCAAAACAAAGGCGAGACCTGCCTGCGCCGCCACTTCCCGGAAACGGATGGGCGGCGGCCCGGCGGTCTCAGACGAACAAACACAAATCCAAACGGATAACACCGTCAGGCCGAAGGGCAGCCCGGCCAGATACCTGTTGTTATTTCGGCGGGCCAATTTGCGCCTCACGCGCAACCTCTTCCTTGGTCTCCTGCTCGCGCTTCACGATCTGCTGATACTTTTCCATTGTCGCCCTTGCCTTGTCCGCTTCGCCCGCCGCCCGGTACGCGCCCGCCAGTTGGAAATGCAGGCTCCCGTCTTCATCCAATTGCAGCGCCTTCACCAGGTGCGGAATCGCTTCGGCGTGCTTCCCCAGGCGAGCCAGAGCCAGCCCCAGCGACGCGTCCGCCTCCACCAATTTGGGATCGTTCGCCAGCGCGGCTCGCAGGTAGGGCA
>JARLGM010000057.1 GCA_031292755.1 Candidatus Sulfopaludibacter sp. | reverse complement strand
CCCTTTCGATGCGATTGAAGGCCATGGCGGAGTAGTCTCCGGGGCGGAGATCCTGGAGTTCGAATTTGCCTTCGTCGGAGCAGCGGACGATGGCCGGGATGTCGCCGGACCGTTCCGGGAACAGCACGACGATGGCGTGCGCCCCCTCTTCGACGGTGCCGCGGACGCTGCCGACATCGAAGGCGTAGACCAGGCGGATGGGAGCAGAGCCGGGCGCAAGGTCGACGGGCTGACCGGTGACGTCCTGTTCGCCGAGGCGGACTTCCGCGAGATAGGCGCCTCTCACGGCGGCGGGGCTGATGCGGTAGCGGCCGGGGTAGACGCTCTTGAAGTGAAACTGGCCCTCGTCATCCACTCCCGCGTGGGAATCGTAGCGCGAGGGAGCGTCTTCGGGCATGAGGTAGACGCCCTTAAGATTCGCTTCGGGTTGCGTGCTGCCGTCAAGGGTGAAGGGGGCGGCGAGGCGCACGGCAACGTCTTCCTCATCGTGGCGGGTGACGGTGGCTACGTTGTATCCGCGGAGTTCGACCTCGTCGCGCTTCCATTCGGCGGCGATACGCCAGTTTCCCGGAGAGACGTCGGTGAATGCGAAAGTGCCTCCGGCGGCGGAGACGGTTTCGGCGTCAGGGTTGGTGAGACTCTCGGCAAACCGGATATCGGCGGCGCGGATGGTGAGGGGCACCTTAGCCGCGGGTTTGCCGGTCTCGTCGTAGACAGTGCCGCGGATGCGGAATACCGGGACGCTGCGAAGGTGAATATCGTAGCCGTTCAACTCTCCGCCGGAGGCAACGATGAGGGTGGCCTGACTCCTATCCGCGACGCCGGGGTAGTAGGTGGGGGCAAGGATTCGTTTTTCGTCCTGCTTGGGGATGGACCCTTGAATCTTGATATTCTTCGGGAGGTTGACGCCGCGGTTGGGGCGCGCCTGCAAATAGTAGGCGCCGGGTTGGAGATCGGGCGGGTGAAAAGCGCCGTCTTTGCCGGTAACGAAGGACATGATGCCCTGGCGTGTGGTCAGGGTGAAGGTGCTCACCAGGACGCCGGGAATCGGTTTGCCGTCAGGGTCGAGCACGTGGCCGGTGAGCTTGGTAGCGGGATCGAGTTCCCCCTGAATGTGGATGGTCTCGCCGGTGGACGTGATGCGAACGGAGTCCGCCTGGAACACAAAGTAATGGTCGGCATCGAAGGAGGGGGTGTATTCGCCGGGCGGGATGTCAGAAAAGCGGAATGCTCCGGACACGCCGGCTATAGCGTGGTGTGCGGACTTTCCGGCGACCAGCAGTTCGATGCTGGCTCCAGGCACGGGAGCGCGGGTAATGCTATTGATGACGACACCTTCCACCGTGCCCTGGGCGAGCAGAAGCGGCGCGGCGGCAGCCAGGAGAGCAGCCGATCTCCACATGCGACCTCAATTATATAGCGATGCACCCAAGCCCGGAAGCATGCGACGCGCTACGTGCCTTCCAGCAAGCCCAGCAGCTTTTCCTGGACCGATTCCGCGGTGGCATTGTCCGGGGCGATCACCAGGATGGTATCGTCTCCGGCGATGGTGCCGATGATTTCCGGCCACCGTTCGTTATCCAGCGCGACCGCTACGGAATTCGCATGGCCCGGCGAGGTCTTCAGAATCACCATGTTCTGCGCGCGCAGCACGTCGTGCAGAAACTCGGCGGCCAGCAGGGAAAACTGGGGGCCGATTTCCTCCGCCGCCATTTCCTTATAGCCCTCGCGCGTCTTCACCAGCCGCAGATCGCGAATGTCGCGCGAGAGCGTCACCTGGGTGGCGGCGATGCCCTGCGTGTTCAACTCCTGGGCCAGTTCTTCCTGGGTGCCGATGCGCTTGCTGCGAACCAGCTTGAGGATCTGCCCCTGACGATACGCCTTGGTCATACGATCATATCTCCGAGCCGGTGTTTCGCGGCGGCCAGGGCCGAGGCCACGGCCGTGGGGCCGGTGCCGCCCGGCAGTTCGCGCGAGAGCATGCCCTTGGCCGGATCCAGCAACGCCGCCAGGTCGCCGGTGAATTCCGGCGCGAACTGCCGCATCTCTTCGGCGGTCCAATCCGAAGGCTTCCTGCCGTTGCGCACGCTCTCCAGCACAAAACGGCCCACAATCTGGTGCGCCTGGTGGAAGGGCGTTCCGGCGCGCGCCAGCGCTTCGGCCAGGTCCGTCGCCACCACCCAACTCTCTTCGGCGGCGGAGGCCGGACGGGCGGCATTCAGGCGGGTGGACTCGATGACGGTGGACATCATAGCCAGCGACCCGGCCAGTTCGTCGCCCGCATCGAACAGTGGAACTTTGTCTTCCTGCATATCGCGGTTGTAAGTGAGGGGCAGGCCCTTCATGGTGACCAGCAGCGATGTCAGGCAGCCGATGACGCGCCCGCTCTTGCCGCGGATCAGCTCGAGGGAATCCGGATTCTTCTTCTGCGGCATCAGGCTGCTACCGCTGGTGACGCCGTCGCCCAGTTCCAGCCAGCCGAACTCTTCACTGGAATACAGAATCCAATCCTCGGCCAGACGGCTCAGGTGAATCATGGTGACCGTGCAGGCGTAGAGGAAGTCCAGGGCGAAATCGCGGTCGGCGGAAACGTCCATGCTGTTGCGCGTGATGCCGTCGAAGCCCAGGTCTTCCGCAATGGCGTCGCGGTCGAACGGGAAGCCGCTGCCGGCCAGTGCGCCCGAACCGAGGGGCAACAGATTGGTGCGGCGGCGGGCGTCGCCGAAACGCTCCCAATCGCGCGCGAACATTTCGAAATAGGCCAGCAGGTAATGCGGCCAGAGCACGGCCTGCGCACGGCGCATATGAGTGTAGCCGGGGATGACGGCGCCGGAGTATTTGTCGGCCAGGTCCAGAAGGCGGCGCATCACGCCGGCCAGCAGGGCCCGCAGGTCGTCGCACTCGTCCCGCAGCCAGAGGCGGATATCGAGCGAGACCTGCTCGTTGCGGCTGCGGCCGGTGTGGATCTTATCGGCCACCGCTCCGGCAGTCTCTTTGAGCTTACGGATGACGAAGGTGTGGACGTCCTCATCGGTGGCGCCTTCAAAGAACTTTGGATCGGAAGATTCGGCGGCGATGCAGTCGAAGGCATCTACGATTTGAGCGCGCTCCTCGGCGGTCAGAATGCCGACACGTTCCAGGGCCCGCGCAAAGGCCTGCGAGCCGCGGATATCGGCGATGATCAGCCGCTGATCGAACTCCAACGAACCGGAAAAGCGCTCGAAGATTTCCGAGGGTCCGGTTTCAAAACGGCCGCCCCAGAGTTTCATTTGACAGACCAATCCGGCCCGCCGCAAACGGCGAGAGCTACATTCTCAGGTTTGCTCATAAATTTACGATAGCAACATCAGCAGCAGCGCCTTCTGCGCATGCAGCCGGTTTTCGGCTTCATCGAACACCACGCTGCGCGCGCTTTCGATCACCGCGTCGGTAACCTCTTCGCCACGCTTGGCGGGCAGGCAATGCATGAAAACCGCGTCAGGCCGCGCCTGTTCGAACAATTCTTCGTTCACCTGGTATTTGTGGAAGGCGCGTTTACGTTCCACCGCTTCCTGTTCCTGACCCATGCTGGCCCATACGTCGGTGTAGACTACGTGCGCGCCTTGCATGGCCGGCGCCGGATCGTGGGTGATGGCGAGGGTTGCGCCGGAAACAGCGGCCAGACCTTCGGCCTGCGCCACCACGTCGGGATTGGGCAGGTAGCCGGGCGGGCACGCCAAAGCGAAATCCATGCCCAGCCGCAGGGTGGTGAGCATCAGCGATTGGGCGACGTTGTTGCCATCGCCGACAAAGGTCAGCTTGAGCCCTTTGAGGTCGCCGAAATGTTCCCGCACCGTTTGCACGTCGGCCAGCGCCTGACACGGGTGGAAAGCGTCGCTCAGGGCGTTGATGACCGGGACGCGCGACCATTGCGCCAGACCATCCACGGTATCCTGCGAAAAGACGCGCGCCACGATGCCGTTGACCCATCGATCCAGGTTACGGGCAACATCTCTTAAAGGCTCGCGAAGGCCGATGGGACCATCGACGAAGACTGAGGAACCGCCCAACTGCGCAATGGCCAGTTCGAAGGTGAGGCGGGTGCGCAGGGACGGCTTTTCAAACAGCAGGGCGATGGACTGATTGTCGAGGGCGTGGGCGTAGTCGGAGGGCGACTGCTTGACATCGGCGGCCAGGTCGAGGAGATAGGCCAGTTCGTCGTTGGTCAGGTCGAGATCGCGCAGCAGGTCTGGGGTATTGGCTTTGAGAATCGGGTTGGTCATGAAGGCACTTGCCATTCGCGATCCTTCTGAATTTTTATTCACCTGAATGAATAATCACACAGAGAGACAGTGCAGGTCAAGCTTACCCCGAAGGCGCGCTCACATCCAGGTCCGCGGCGGCTTGGGCAGACCTGAGATCGCCGATGCGAGCGATGAAGCTATTGCGAATGGCGAAACCGGCGGACTGCGCCGCGGTGATGCCGGCCAGTGCCGGTAATACAAAACGCGAGCTTAGTTATTCCCACCGGTGTCGCGGCGCTTCAGCGTGGGGCGATCCTGCTCATCCGTCTTAGGCTGGGTGCCGTCGGGATTGGCGTCCGGTGTGCCGGTCCCGGGAGCGCGGCGCAAGGTCGGCTTATTGGGATCGGAGTTATCAATCTTGCGACGGCCATGCATCATGGCCAGACGTGCCTTAACGTCGTTGAATTCGGAGGTGTTCACGACGTATTCGGGCTTCGACGGCAGGTCCTTTTGAATCTCCCCCTGCGCGGCCTTAATACGGTCATCTGTCATCGGGTGGGTGGAGAACACCTTGGAAATGCTGCCAGGCTTCTTCTTTTCAAGGGTTTCGATCTTTTCGAAAAAGTCCACAAAGGCCGTCGGATCGTAACCTGCTTTATACATGTATTGTAGGCCGAAAAAATCTGCTTCCCGTTCGTAGGCGCGGGTGAACGTGAGGTAGCTTATGGGAATGAGCACGCCCGCTCCCTGCTGGATCGCGTATCCGGCCCAGCCGCCCGTGGCAATCATGGCGGCAAGTGCGCCGATCTGCATGAGTTGCCCCTTGGTGGCCTGCCTGGTGCCGTGGCGGGCGGCTACATGGGCAATCTCATGAGCCATCACACCGGCCAGCTCCGCCTCGGTCTCGGTTTTCAGAATTAAACCGGAGTTCACGAAGAAAAAGCCGCCCGGAAGGGCAAACGCGTTGACTTCTTCAGTATCCAGGACTTTGATGGTGAAGGGGACCTTGGCGTCGGAGTTTCGAACCAGATTCTGGCCCACGCGGTTCACGTATTCGGCGATCACCGGATCATCGATGACTTTGGCTTCGCGCTCCACTTCCTGGGCCAAGCCCTTTCCGAGTGCGATTTCCTTTTCCAGGGAGTAGAAGTTGACGCCATCGCCCACTTTGCGATCGCCGATGGCGTCGGGGTCGTTCTTGGGGTTCTTTTTGTCGTCGGCAAAAGTGCTCGGGGACAGGGTGCTGAGTGCAGCCAGAACAGCCACCAGAATCGCGGATCTGCGCTTCATTTGCGAAACTCCTGTATAGCTACACTATACGCCCAATCGTGGCGCCGTGTACCTCTATGTTGTAAACGCGTCACAGGGCCGCCGGGTTTCTGTTTATTAGTGATTTTTGCCTGTAGTTTTGTTAAAACTCAGTACAATCCGATGCTGATCACTTTGCCGGTGGCATCGACCAGCACATCCAGGCGGCGATTCAGGTAAGAGTAGAATTTCCGGCCCTTGTTCGCTTCGGCCGCGGATACGTTCGCGCCCCAGAGACGCCGGCAGTCCTGCCAGGTCATTTTCCAGGGGTAGACGAAGACAGTGCGCAGTGCGCCGGTTTGCCCGTCGAAATCCAACTCAAGCTGCTTGTAACGGTCGGTGGGATCGCCGAAAGCCAGAATTCTGCCATTGACGCCTTCATTGTCATCGTAGGCAGGCCGGTCGCCCGAGGGCGCCCCGAGCAGTGCCAGGGCTTCCACCTGCTTCCAGTGGCCAATCTGCTTCTGGCAGAAAAGTCCGCTATCTTTTTCGAAATCGTCGGGATAGGTGGGGCGAGGGGCGCGAGACAGAATGGGTCTGCCGGGGTCTTTCAGTTCCGGCACCGGGGGCTCGTGACGCTCCGCGGTTTGCAATACCTTGGCGGGCGAAGCCGAGACAGGAGGCGTAAACGCCTTGACCGGAGCGGGAGCCGGAGCGGGAGCCGGAACCGCTACGGGAGCCGGGGTGCGGCCAGGCAACATCACAAAATGGTTGTCGTCGGGCTCGGTTTTCCGTAGAACGGGAGGCAAGGCCGGCCGCATGGGATTGCCGGAAGTACTGTCGGCAGCCGGAGAACCGGCCGGGCTGGCGGATCCGGCCGCAGCGCCTGACTTACCATCATCCGATGCCAAAACAGTGACAGCGGCGAGCACGAATAAGGAAGCAAAGCGGAGATATTTTCCTGCAGCCACGGCAAATCCTCGGTTTCACCCCGAATTTAGCCGATGGAGCCGGAGAGTGTAAAACCTGAATTTGGGCAGCAGGAGTCTGTTGCCTAAAGTTAGGGCTGATCGATCGCAGTACTTCGTTGATCCGGCTCATTCACCTTCCAGCCGGATTCCTGTCCCACCCTCTGCTGGAGATGTTCCCGCAACGCTTCCACGTAGATCTGGATTCCCTTGCGTGAGTAGCGCAAGTAGCCCTTCTGCCTGAGATGGTTCATGTGGAACGTGACGATTTCGCGAGAGGTGCCCACGAACTCGGAAAGGATCTGGTGGGTGAGCGGGGGAATGGTGATGGCTCCGTCTTCGGAACGGGTACCAAGGCGATCGGCGAAGCGCAGCAGTGAGCGAACTACCCGCTCCGGCGTTTTATCGACGGCGAAACTCTGAAGGCGTTCCTCGTAATCGAGGACGCGCTTCACCAGCATTTGCAGCAAAGCAACGCCCAGACGCGGCTGGCGTTCGACCTGTTCCTCGATTTCCTGGCTGGTCCAGGACATGAGCGAGACCGGGTCCAGTGCCACCGCCCGCTCGGGAAGTTGCGAATCGCCCAGCAGCGCGTGTTCGCCGAAAAAATCGTCCGTAGTGAAGATGTCAACTACGGTTTGGGCTCCATTATCCAATGGAATGAAGACTTTGACTCTTCCCTGTACTACCAGGTGAAGTCCTTTAGAAGGATTGTGTTCCTCGAAAATAATCTGGCCCTTGGTGTAGCCGGTAACTCCCCGGCGCGGAAGATACATCAAGGCATCTTCCATTTCGCGAGACGGGGTTAATCGGACTCCGTTCTGCATTTTCGCTACTCCCCTCACACATAAAATTGGCGAAGTACGGGACTATGGAACATCCGGATGCCCTACCGGACCATTCCCAGCTGAACAGAACGAAGGGGCCCGTTGGAATCGGTACGCGTCAAACTCCTATCTACAAGCGTACCGAAGTCGAGGTGTCCGAGTATCGCTTCCCAGCTCGCCAAATGTCTGCAGGGTCACAAAGTGCAAGGATTGCGTGGAACGGGTTTGGACGTCTTCGCTACCATGCAGCCACCGCCGGGTGCAGGGTCCGCTCCCGGCAGTTCGCCGGAGAGCCAAAGTGCCAGATGGCCGCCCGCCGGGTGGCCCATCACCGCCGCAGGGGCGTTGACGCGACTGCGGGCGAAGCGGTGCCGGGCCTGCCCCGCCGCGGATCATCACGACGAGCGGACGGGCGGCATGGTTGCACAGTACACTAGCAGATTCGCGGCAGTTGATCGCCGGCCAGCATGTCCACGATTCGCGTGGTCCCCAGAGAGGTGCGCATCGTCACCATGCCGGCACGCGCGCCGCCGGCCACGCCGATGATCGCGGCGTCGCGCCCCAGCGGATGCTGCCGCATGGCTGTTACTACGTCGCCGGCGGCCTCGGGCGCAACCATCGCCACCAGTTTCCCTTCATTGGCAACGTACAGCGGATCCAGGCCCAACAGTTCGCACGCTCCACGCACGGCATCGTGAATTACCAGGGTCTCTTCGAAGATTGTGATGCCCACCCGGGACCGCCCGGCGATCTCATTCAGGGTGCTGGCCAGGCCTCCCCGGGTCGGGTCTCTCATGCAGCGAATCCGCGGCGTCACGGCGAATATGGCATCCACCAGAGTGTGGAGTGCCGCGGAATCGCTTTCCACGTCCGTCTCCAATTCCAGACCCTCCCGTTCGCAAAGAATGGCGACCCCGTGATTCCCGAGACTGCCACTCAGGATGACGGCATCGCCGGTGCGGACGCGGTCGGAGGAAAGGATAACGCCGTCGCGCCGTAAACCGATGCCCGTGGTGTTGATGTAGACGCCATCGCCATGTCCCTTTTCCACCACCTTGGTGTCGCCCGTGACAATGGTCACGCCGGCGCGTGCCGCTGCGCCGGCCATCGACTGCACGATTCGACGCAGGTCGCCGGTAGGGAAGCCCTCCTCCAAAATGAAGGCCGCGCTGAGGAACATAGGATGGGCACCGCCCATGGCGAGATCGTTCACCGTGCCGTGGACCGCCAGCGAGCCAATATCGCCGCCGCGGAAAAACAGCGGCTTCACCACGAACGAATCCGTGGTGAACGCCAGGCGGGCGCCTCCGATCTCCAGAGACGCCTGGTCATCCAGTTTGCCGAGCACCGGATTCGCAAACGCGGGCAGAAATACGTCGCGCAGCAGTTCGGCGCTTAGCTTTCCGCCACTGCCGTGGCCCAACAGCACCATGTCCTGGGCGGGAAGCGGGGTGGGACAAGTGACTGACATCACCGGGCCCCTTCGATCGCGGCATAGCGCCGGTACCGGTAGTAGGCCGCGCACACGCCTTCGGTCGACACCATGGGCGCCCCAAGCGGCGATTCGGGCGTGCACCGGGTGCTGAAAGCGCTGCACTCGGCCGGCTTCCTGAGGCCTTGCAGCACCTGCGCGCCGATGCAGTCGGCTGGTTCGGCCGCCGCGATCCCCTCGGTGCCGAACAGTTTCCCGGCGTCGTATGCGGCGAATTCCTCGCGCAGCCGGTAGCCGCTCCTGGGAATCGCGCCGATCCCGCGCCACGCGCGGTCCGTCACTTCGAACACCTGGCCCATGACGCGCTGCGCGGCCTGGTTGCCGGCATAGGTCACCGATCGCACATATTGGTTTTCCACCTCGGCCCGGCCATCTTCCAGTTGGCAGACCAGCATGCGAATCGCCTCCAGCAAGTCCAGCGGTTCGAATCCGCCGATCACCACCGGCATGTGGAAATCGCGCGCCAGTTCTTCGTACTCGCGCCAGCCCATCACGGCACAGACGTGCCCGGGAGCGATGAGCCCCTGCACGCGATTCTCAGGCGAACTCAGAATCAGGCGCATGGCCGGCGGCACCAGCACATGCGACACCAGCATGGAAAAATTTTCGAGGCCTTCCCGTTTTGCCTGCCATACCGCCATGGCATTTGCCGGCGCCGTGGTCTCAAAGCCGATACCGAAGAAGACCACTTTTCGGGTTGGATTCGCGCGAGCGATCTTCAGCGTGTCCATGGGCGAGTACACGACGCGCACATCGCCGCCCGCGGCTTTCACGCGGAACAGGTCGGAGTTCGTGCCGGGAACCCGTAGCATGTCGCCGTAAGAGACAAAAATCACCTCCGGGCGCGAGGCGATGGCGATGGCCTTGTCGACGGTTTCGAGTGCTGCCACACAGACCGGGCAACCGGGTCCGTGCACCAGTTCGATTTCGGGCGGCAGTACATCTTCCAGGCCGTACCGCATAATCGTGTGGGTCTGCCCGCCACAAATCTCCATCAGCACCCACGGCCGCGTGACACGCGACCGGATTGCCGCCGCCAGGGATCCGGCAATACGCCCGTCGCGGTACTCGTCGATGTACTTCACCGTTCGCCACGCTCGTCTTCGGCGAGCGCGCCCATCTCTTCCAGCAGGGCATACGTTCGCTCGGCTTCGCCTTGGTCGATCACGCTGAGCGCGAATCCCACGTGGGCCAGGACGTAGTCGCCGGGGTTAGCGTCCGGCACGAAATCCAGGTAAATCTGCCTGGTTATACCACCAAACTGGACCGTAGCGATCCGGTTTAAGCCAACGCTACTGGCTTCGAGAATCTTCCCAGGTATGGCAAGGCACATGCGGCACCTGGACACATTATATCTATTTTCAGACCTTGAACTAACAAATTGTGGAGTTTCCCTTCACAGGGATAGACCTTTGGAAATGGGTCGTGCCCCGTGTATCCTCACTCCGCGGACAGCACCTGGAGAAATTGGGCGAGCCAGGCGGGGTGGGCAGGCCAAGCGGGCGCAGTGACCAGTTTTCCGCAGCTGTGGGCCTGATCCATGGCCAGCGATTGGTATTTTCCGCCCGCGGCGGTCACTTCGGGAGATACGGCCGGATAACAACTGCACGACTTTCCCTGCAGCACCCCCGCCGCCGCCAGAATCTGCGCTCCATGACAGATGGAAGCGATCGGCTTATCGGCGTCGGCAAAGTGGCGGACCACGTCCAGCACGCGCGGATTCAGCCGCAGATACTCCGGCGCCCGGCCTCCCGGAATCACCAGCGCATCGTAATCTTCCGGCCGAACCTCATCGAATGTCGCGTTCAACGCGAAATTGTGACCGCGTTTTTCGCTGTATGTCTGGTCCCCTTCGAAATCATGGATCGCGGTCCGCACCGAATCGCCGGATCGCTTGCCGGGACACACGGCATGCACGGTGTGCCCCACCATCTGCAGCGCCTGGAAGGGAACCATTACTTCGTAATCTTCCACATAATCGCCAACCAGCATCAGCAGCTTTTTCGAAGCCATAAATTCCACTGTTACTTCCCGGCCTGCAGAAACGTACCTTTTTCCAGGTCGGAGAACGCCTTCCGGAGCTCTTCCTGTGTGTTCATCACAATGGGACCGTACCACGCCACCGGCTCCTGCAAAGGTTGGCCCGATACCAGAAGAAAGCGGATGCCATCCTCGCCGGCGTGCACCATCACTTCGTCGCCGTGGTCGAACAGAATGAGCGAGCGGTCCTTTGCGTCCGAAGGCGGCTTGGTGTCCGCCCAGCCCACGGATTCGGTGGGCACTTCCAGCGGGCCCGAGGCGTTGCAGAACTTTCCGGCCCCGGAGAATACGTAGGCGAAGGAGTGGCGCGTAGTCTCTACCGGCAGGCTCCTCTTTTGTCCGGGCGGCACGGAGACGTCCAGGTAAATCGGATCGGCCGCGATGCCGTCCACCGGACCTTTAGCATTCCAGAAACTGCCGCAGACCACGCGCACGCGCGTGCCGTCGTCGTCGGTGATTTCCGGGATATCGCGGGCTTTCACCTCCTGATAGCGCGGCGCAGTCATTTTCAGGGAAGCAGGCAGGTTGGCCCACAGTTGAAATCCGTGCATCCGGCCGGCTTCGTCGCCTTTGGGCATTTCCTGGTGGATGATTCCGCTGCCCGCGGTCATCCATTGAATGTCCCCGGCGCCGATGGCCCCGTGGTTTCCCATGCTGTCGCCATGCTCCACGGTTCCCGCTAGAACGTAGGTAATGGTTTCGATGCCGCGGTGGGGGTGCCACGGGAAGCCCGCCAGGTAATCCTCCGGCACGTCATTGCGGAAATCGTCCAGCAGCAGGAACGGGTCGAAGTCGGTGGTATTGCCGAAGCCGAACGCGCGGCGCAAATGCACGCCGGCACCCTCGATGGTGGGCTTGGATTTGATCAGGCGCTTTACCGGGCGAATCGACATGGCTCATCGTCTCCTTATTTTTGCCAAAAGATCTGGCGGGCTTCCAGCGGCACGGCCGCATCGGGGCGATAGGGAATGACGCGCGGTGTGAAATCCGCCGCGTTACGATTATCCTCCACACCGGCCGAGTACAGGTATCCATTGCCAGGCAATTGTGCGGTGCGATCCATGGCTTTCAGGAACGGTCCGTCGCCATTCCGCCCATTGGCGAACAGTTCCACGCGCACCGCATCCGGATCGAGTTCGCCCAGGTAAACCGGAACCTCAAACTCCAGCCGGCCGGCATGGTTCCTGGCCGTGAGGGGTCCCATGGTAATGCCGTTCCATGCGGTGGCGAGTTTCTGCCGCCACGACACCAGAGCGGCAGCGGCGCCGCCTTTCTGCGCGGCGCGCGCGGCGAAAGCGGCGGCGGCCGGAACGTAGTGATTCGCGGTGTATTCGCGGACTGTGCGGTTGGCGGAATACTGCGGTGTCAAACGGGTCATGCTCTCGCGCATCCGCGCCACCCACCTGCGGGGAATGCCGGTCTCATCGCGCTGATAAAACTCCGGGACGATCTCGCGCTCCAGCAAGGTGTAGAGGGCATCGGCCTCGACGGCATCCCAGGCGGGGTCGTCGCCATGCTCCTGTCCATCGCCGATGGCCCAGCCCACGTCCGGAGCATAGGCTTCCACCCACCACCCGTCCAGTTCCGAAAGGTTCAGACCGCCGTTTACCAGCACCTTCATGCCGCTGGTGCCGCTGGCTTCCCACGGCCGGCGCGGCGTGTTGACCCAGAGATCGACGCCGCCCACCAGTTGCTCGGTCATCAGCATATCGTAGTCGCTCAGAAAGACTACCGGCGAATTCGGGCCCCGATCGTTGATGAAATTCGTCCATTGGCGGATCAGGTCCTGCCCCGCGCCATCGTTGGGATGGGCTTTGCCCGCAATCACCAGTTGCACCGGGCGCTCGCGATTATCGAGAATCCGCAACAGGCGCTCCGGGTCGTGCAGCAGCAGGGTGGGGCGTTTGTAGGTGGCGAATCTCCGCGCGAAACCCAGGGTCAGGGCATCGGGATGGAACACCGCGGCGGCGGCGGCAACCTCATCCGGCGATGCGCCCTGCACGCCAAGCTGCCGCGAGTAATGCTTTCGAACGTATTCGACCAAAGACCTTCTGGCGCGGGTCCGCATACCCCAGAGCAAGCCGTCGGAGGTTTGGCGAAGACTGGCTTCCATCTCTTCCAGGTCGCCATGCCAGCATTTGTGGCCGCATATCTCGGCCCAGAGCTTGTGGGATTCCGCGGAATCCCAGGTGGGCGTGTGCACTCCGTTGGTCACGTGCCGGACAGGCACCTCATCGGTGGGCCAGCGCGGGAAGAGAGGTTGGAATAACTGCCGGCTGACGGCGCCGTGCAGGCGGCTGACGCCATTCACCGCGCCGCTACCGTGCAGCGCCAGAAACGCCATATTGAAAAGCTCACCGCCATCGGCCGGGTTGCTGCGCCCCAGCGCCATCAGCTCGTCAAAAGAGATCCGCAGATGATCGGCGCAATAGCGCGTGAAGCAGGTCCGCATCAGGTCGGCGGAAAAGCGGTCGAAGCCTGCTTCCACCGGGGTATGCGTGGTGAAGAGATTTCCGGCGCGAGTTGCCGCCAGCGCCACGTCGAAGGGCTGGCCGGATTCCTCCATGAAGCTGGCCGCGCGCTCCAGCACCGCGAAAGCGGCGTGGCCCTCGTTCAGATGACACACCTCGGGATCAATACCCAGGGCCCGCAGCAAGCGCCAGCCACCGATTCCGAGCACCATCTCCTGCCGGATGCGAAGCTCGGGTCCGCCGCCGTAAAGCTCGCCGGTGATGGTGCGATACTCCGGGAAGTTCGCCGGGTCGTTGGTGTCCAAAAGATACAGCTTTGCCCGCCCCACCTGGGCTTCCCACGCGCGGACCCACAGGTCACAGCCCGGGAACGCCATGGACAGCCGGAGCCAGTCCCCATCGGCCCTGCGCAGCGGGCGGATGGGCAACTGGCCGGGATCGTTGAACGGGTACAGCGCGCGCTGCGCGCCGTTACGGCCCACTACCTGGCGGAAGTAGCCCTGGCTGTAAAGCAGGCCCACACCCACCACGGGAACGCCCAGGTCGTCCGCCGCCTTGAGCTGATCGCCGGCCACATTGCCCAGGCCGCCGGAATAAATCGGCAAGCCCTCCGTCAACATGTATTCCATACTGAAGTACGCCACGTTCTTCAGCGCCGAATTGTCATAGACCCGTTGAAACCAGCGCGGCGACCGGGCATCCTCGGCGCGCGCCTGCAGCAGATCGCCCAGCATGGAGCGAAACTCGGGCCGCGAGGTGACGGTCTTCAGCTTCTCACTGGATACGGTTTGCAATACCAGCCAGGGATTGCCGGTGCGTTCCCACAACTCGGGATTCAGTTGTTTCCACAACGGGTCTGTGAAGCGGCTCCAATGAGCGCTGACGTCCAGTGCCAGTTCCGCCAGCGCATCTTCTTCTGGTGTTTCGGAAGGTAGATTTGTGTACCTGAGGTTGCCCATAAGAGAACACTCGAATAGATGCTTCTATCGTGTCAAACGGTGCACCTGCGGGTTGAAAATGCGGCGGGAGGATGAGCGGAAGATTACTAGTATTCCTGCCAGTTCAGTTCGGCGGCAAGCTGGGAGGGAATCACGGAGCTCGCCGGGCCAAGTTCGCGGAAAACGCCGAACTCCACCGCGGCGGCGCGCGCGGCCCCGATTCCGCAACGCTCCGCCGCATACAGCGGTTGACTGTCTGACGCCCGGTGAACACGCAGAGTCCACCGGGCGGTTTCGCCTTCGACAAAGAAGGCCATATCACGCCACTGGGCGCGGTACCCTCGACGAATCTGGCAGAGGTCGCCCATGCGTTTATCTCTCGATCTGAACCAAACGAGACGATCGAGCCGGCGCAGGCTTGCGGAAGCGGCAATTCGCCACGCAGCCTTTGTTCTTACAGGTAAGGCATACACGCTTCTGAGCCATTTGTGAAGAAGATAACCTGAAAGGGCCTTCTCTACAAATGGTCTTATGCGGGCTACGGCCGACTACCCCACTGTGGGGGTAAGGGCGTTACTCTGTATAAGTAAACGGAGACGATCTCATGAAAAAGTCACGCCTCATCGCGGGTGCGCTATCGCTGGCCGCCGTGCTGGGCGCTCTGCATGCCTATCAAACCGGGCCGGTGGCCGGCAAAGACGGCTGGATCAGCATGTTCGACGGCAAAACCCTCGACGGCTGGAAGGCGGGCGACAATCCCGATAGCTGGAAAGCAGTGGACGGAGCCATTACCGGCGACGGCGAACGCAGCCACCTGTTCTGGATGGTCCGCGAATGCGAGAATTGCGAGTTCCGCGCCGAGGTGCGGCTCAACCATAGCGGCAACTCCGGCATGTATACGCGTGCAGCCTTCGGTCCCGGGTTCCCCAAGGGCTACGAATCCCAGGTAGAGAATACATCGCCCGACCCCCAGCGCACCGGAAGTCTCTACGGCATGTCCAAGGTTCTCGAGCAATTGATTCCCGACGATACCTGGTGGACTCAGCAGACCATCGTCCACGGCAATCACATCGTCATCCTGGTGAATGACAAAATGGTCACCGATTTTGTGGACCTGAAGAACACGTATACCAAAGGCTACCTGGCCCTGCAACAGCACAACAAAGGCAGCGTGGTGCAATTCCGGAATCTGATGATGCGGCCGTTATAGGGCCGGCTCACAACTCGCCGACCATCTCGTTATCCACGTAGCACCACACCCAGCTTTCGCCCGGCTCGATAGACCGCACCAGCGGATGATGGCTGCCGTGGAAATGCTTTGTGGCGTGCTTGTTCTTGGAAGAATCGCAACAACCCACGTGCCCGCATTCCAGGCATAAGCGCAGGTGGACCCATTTGTCGCCCATCTTCACGCACTCTTCACAGACATGTTTGTTAGTGGTCTTGAAACGAATCTCGTCCAGGTGAGTACATTGTTTCGCCATGAATTCCCCTCTATGCCCCTTCCAGCGCGGCCCGGTCCCAATGGCCGCGTTCGGCGGCGGCCGTATACACGCTGTCAAAAAATGCCCGCAGCGCCGCGGCCGGGTCCGGCGCTTTGCGCACATCGTCGTAAAGCAGAATGAACTCGCCAATCTGCTTGTTCCATGCGGCCGCCGCGGGCTGAATCCGCGCCTCTTCCAGTCCCGCCGGTTGCGGCGCGGCATAGGCGTAAAACGCCGGGGCTCCCAGTCCCGCTCCCGGCCAGAACCCCACCGCGACCTCTTCATGGGTATTGCCCGTGATGCGACCCTTGCGCGGAGGCACCGCCGGGCGGCCCGAAAACCGCACGCACGATAGATCCATCGACCCCCAAAAAAACTGCACCGGGCTGCTCTTGCCCAGGTAGCTGGAGCGGAACTGCTGCATCGCCTTTTCGGTGGAGACCAGAATCCGGAAGAACCGCTGCGCATATTCGCGGTCGTAGGATGCGTGCGTGAAGTCCTGCTCGAACGGAATGGGGTCGGGAATCTCCTGCGGTTTGGTATTGATCGAAACCTCGATACCGAGGCCGCGCAGCGCCTCCATTACCTTGGCGTAGAACGCTGCCACGGATTCGGGTTGCAGGGGCAGCACCTCGCGCGCGCCGCCGCAGGTCACCATTTCCAACCGGTGCTCCAGAAAATCAAACTGGATTTCGAACACGCCATCGCCATAAGGAATCGGAGACGTGGAAAGCCCGCGCGCATTCACGTAAAGCGAAACGTGCCACCAGTGGTTCAACGGCGGGCTCAGGGTCATGCGGATCTTACCCACCACTTGCAGCCACATGTGCAGGGTCTTGCAGGTGTCCTGCCACTCATCGAGGGGCAGAGGGGGCCACGGGTCGCCGCTCAGCATCGCTTGCCTCCGTTACGAAAATGCCTTCACCAGGCCGCTGTGTGCCGCCTCCGCGGCATCGTCCGCGGTCATGTGCCGCACCGCATCGTTAAAAGGCTCGGCGCGCACCGGACCCTGGAACCCGATCGTTTGCAATGCGCCCAGGAAGCTTTTCACATCGACGACGCCCGTCGCCGCCGGCAGTTCGCGTTTGCCGTCCACCATTTGATCCTTGGGAACGCCCGTGGGCGCATCGTTCAGATCCACCGAGACCACGTCCGAGGCGCGTAGCGCCAGAATGTCCGCCGCCTGATCGCCGGCATGATACCAGTGCCAGCTATCGATCACCAGGCCGGTATTGGGCAGGCCGATTTCGCCCAGCAGTTCGCGCATCTCCGCCATGGTATGGGCGAACGGGTATCGCTGCGAGGCCCACAGAGTCTTGGGTGCCACATATTCCACGCCCAATCGCATTCCGGAGTCGTTCAGCACGCTGGCCACCTGCCGCAAACGCGCCGCGTGCAGTTTGAAATTCGCCAGGTAGGGGTGCTCGTTGCTCATGGGCAGCACATAGGTGGTGACCATGCGGACGCCGGCGCGCTGCACGCCGCGCACGAAGGCGGGAAAGGCCGCGATGCCGGCCGCGAATGTTGCCTCGTCTCGCCGGAAATCCACCGGCAGCGCGGCCATGGCCCAGCCCACGCTTTTCGACTTCATGTATCCGAGCAGGTCGCTCAATTCCGCCACGCCGAGCCCGCCCAGATATTTGCCGTCGGCATCCACCGCGTCGAACCCGTGCTTCGCCGCCAGGTCGATGGCCTGCCGCTGGTTCGCGGCGATTCCCAAAGCTCCGCAGCTTAAGTGCAGCGTCATGCCGCGCACTACCGCGCGACCTGTCGCGGCCAACGCCGCCATTGCCAGAAACGCCCGCCTGTCCATGCTCGTAGGATAGCCCGCATTTAGGGCAAAGGCACTTCACGATGCAGCAGGTGAAGAATGTTGCCGTCGCAATCCGTAAAGAATGCGATCGTGTTCCCTCCCTTGGTTTCCGGTTCCGTGAGGAATTTCACACCCGCCGCACTCAGGCGGGCATAGGCCGCGCCGAAATCGTCCACGTCGATGGCCAGATGGCGCAGGCCGGCGTCGCGCATATCCGTCGTGGTGCCGGAGTTTCGAGCTTCGATGATTTCGATCATGGAACCATTGACCGCTTTGACGAAGACCGTCTTGCTGGATCCGGAGCGATAATTCACCACAAAGTCCAGGTAGTCTACATACCATTGAGCAAGGCGGTGCGGATCGGGTGAGGCGATAGCAGTATGCTCGATGCCTTTAACCATACTGGAGATTGTATCGTACGCCGCGCCTTCCGGCCTCTTGTTGAAGCCGTAGACCTGTTGGCGAAAGGTTTGCCATACCGCGATATGCCGCCGCTCGCCGGAACCGAAGATCCCGTTCAACGTCCCGTTTACGCCTCCTGGCGCCTTTCCCATGGGACACCTCGGCATCTCATCGCCTTGGAGCAGAAAGCCCGCCGCCGCGGGCAGTTGGTAATGGACCGCTGATCGGTGAACATGCTACTGCTTTCCGGAAAGTCCGTTGGCGCTCCCGATCTATGATGGAGAGGTGTTCCACTTAGCGAAACTGTTGGCCGTATCTTGCATAATGCTGACAGCCCAGGCAGAGGAGCGTCCTCAGTGCTCACCAATTCCGGGAGCTGAACAGTTGTGGGCTCGCCACGGAGCTCAGTTCGTGCTTGTCGGCGAGATGCATGGGACGACCGAGCCGGCGATCTTTGCAGATCTGGTTTGCTCCGCTCGTCAAACGAAGCGACCCATCCTGGTTGGGGTGGAGCTTCGAGACCAACGCGCCCTCGATACGTTTATGGATTCTGGAAGCTACGACGCCGGAATCAAGGTGCTGTTTTCGGCGGAGGAATGGAAGCACCATGACGGCAGGACCAGCACCGCCATGCTGACGCTGGTTTCACAATTGCGTGGGCTGAAGAGAGACGGTGTTGTGTCCGGCGTCATTGCTTTTTCCGTGGCGCGCGCGGGTGAATCCGCAGCAAAGGGAGAAGTGCGGATGGCCTCGGCTCTTCTCAGCGCAGCAGAGCATAGTCCAGATACGCTCGTCATTGCACTGACCGGCAACGTCCATGCCTGCAAGAAGATCCTGGCAGAAGTCGGCCCTTACCGACTAATGGCCTCGTTCCTTCCGCCGGCGCGAACCGTGTCTCTGGTCGTGAGGGACCGTGGTGGCCAAGCATGGAATTGTCAAGATAGCGCTTGTGGGCCGCACACTCTAGAGTCAAGCGGAGGGGTGAGTCGTGGTATCACATTGGTATCCCCGCATCCGGGTTACGACGGCGTTTTGTCTACAGGACTACCGGCAACCGCATCTATGCCCGCCAATCGGTGATGACGCAGCATTCGAACGGCGCTCATTGGGGCAGCCCCTGCGGATCGCGTGAGCTATAGCAGTATGCTCGATGCCTTTAACCATATTGGGGGGTTGTATCGCACGGCGCGCCTTCCGAAGCATTTCGACGGATTGGGCGCTTGAACGGGCGAGTGGCCTTGATGTATCCTCGGCATCAGGCGAATAAGAGCCGTCCCTTCGGCTCAGGTATCGGCCGCCCGAATTCCTGAGCGGTTTCGATCCATTCCTGAATCACGATCTCGGCATTCGCCAGCGCCTCCTGCCGAGTGGGACCATCAGCCGCACAACCGGGCAACTCGGGAACTTCGGCGATGAACGCGTCATCGTCAACGCTCCAGTAAAGGATGATCTCGTATTTCGTCGATTCGGTCCCTTCCGCTAGTTTATACCGGATGATCACTGAACGAACCTGCCTGACCTGGTAGGGTTTCGTCAGAGAACCACGCGGCTGGAGGTTTAGGATCTCGGCCACGCCCGGTTTGGAAAAGATGTGATGATCGCCTCTGATACGCTCAGCGAATCCAAGCGCGCCCAGAAGTGACCGCAGGTCTTCAAATCGGATGTTCGCATCCGCCGTCCCTTGTAGAACCTGCATGAGAACTCGCTTGCGCACACAACCATTATCGTTGCTGCGTGCTCAACGGGACCAATGTTGCGGCAGCGCCGTCAGAACTCAACGGTCGCGAAAACGGCCTTGCGGCGGCGGCTACAGCACTGTGTCTAATCCAGCCAGGCTTCCTCGCGGCGAACGGAGGGAACCGGCACTGCGCCGAAGCGCCGCTCCCGGCAGTGGAAGTCCTGGAGCGCCGAGGCCAGGTCCGCGGCATCGAAATCGGGCCACATGCGGCGGGCAAACACCAGTTCGGCATAGGCGCATTCCCACAACATAAAGTCGCTGAGCCGCTGTTCGCCGCCGGTCCGGATCAGCAGGTCCACCGGCGGCCCCAGGCGCACCTCCAACGACTCGCGCGAGAGTTGCGGCAGCCCGCGCGCCGCCGCCAGTATTGCATCCCGCGCGGAGTAGTCCACCGCGATCCGTAAGCGAAGCGCCGAGCCTCCAGCCGTGGCGCGCTCCGCCTTTCCGATAGCCGCCAGCAGCTTCCGGCTCAAGCGATCGCGCCGGCCAATCACTTCCAGCCGGATTCCATTTTCCACGCAGCGTGCCGTCTCGCGTTCCAGATAGCAGGCGAACAGCCGCATCAACGCGGCCACTTCCTTCTTCGGGCGGCTCCAATTGTCCGATGAGAATGCGAACAGCGTCAGCACCGCCACGCCGCATCCCGGCGCCGCCTCCACCACGCGATTCACTGCCTCGGCGCCCGCCTCGTGCCCCGCCAGCCGCGGTAGGCCCCGCGCCGTGGCCCAGCGGCCATTGCCATCCATGATGATCCCGACGTGCAGAGAACTTTGTGATGTAAAGTAATCGCGCATAAAAAAAGGCCCCCTACCGCTCCCGCATCACCTGAATCAGCGATTCCATGTGATCCAGATATCGCTCCAACGCGCGCCGCCCCGGCACGGTGATCCGGTACTCCGTCTTCGGCATGCGTCCCTCAAAACTCTTCGAGCAGGAAATGTACCCGGCCTCTTCCAGTTTGCGGGCGTGGACGCTCAGATTGCCGTCGGTGGTTTCCAGCAGTTTTTTCAATTCGATGAATGCCAGGGAATCGTTGACCGAGAGGGCGCTCAGAATTCCCAGGCGGAGCCGCTCATGCACCAGACGATCCAGTTTCTGCGCGCCCGCCGGCGCGGTCAAGCCGCCGGCCACTTCGGGCCCCCGTCTTTCTTTGCGCACCGAGTTTTGTTTAGCCGCCATGTTTCACCGCAATCACCGTTCCGAACACAATATGTAGTCCGCCGAAGCCGGCCGCCAGCAGAACATCGCCGGGAAGATCGGGCATGGCCAGAGCCACCGTCCCGATGATCATGAAGCACAAACCCATCAGCGGCACGGCACGAACCGATCCCCAGCCCGCCGAAAGCACGGCTGTCCCGTACAGCAGCAGCCAGATTCCCGGCAGAAACCAGGACAAGGCAGCCTCGTGGAAAACCAGTGTCAGCACCACGCCGGCAAAGATCGCCGGGGAAAATACGGCGATGAACTTTCGCCCCGGCCCGTTGAGCAGCGGCGAGTTCATCCGTCGCGCTTTCATGGCCGCGGCCGTCGTGCCGATGACGACCCCAAGCATGCATTCCACCGTCCAGACCGTCATCCAGTGGCCAGTCCGGGCTAAAGATGTCGCCAGCCAGGCCGCCACCAGCGCGCTGGAACCCATCAGCACTCCGCCCAGCCCGGGCACCGCGGTGAAGGAACCGGCCCGCTCCATGGTTCCGCGGATATACCGCAGATTGTCCATGGCATGAGCGTGAAGTTCCACCGGTTTGGATCCGGGTACAGCCATCTGGACCAAGGATATCGCTTATGTAACGCATATTTCAAGTACTTTTCAAAGTAAAGTACCGCTCTAGTATTGCCACTGGTTCTCCTCGTGCGATTCGGTGGCGTGTAAATTCATTAAATCGTTTGGTATCCCTGTTAAAATAGGTCGGTGGCCCCGAAGGAGGAATACTCTCGCGCGGACGTCCGGCGGAAGTTCGGCGTCACGGAGCGGCAATTGAAGAGCTGGGAGCAGCGGGCATGGATTCCCGCCTCTACCTCCTATGCCTTCTCCGATCTCATCGCCATTCAGACCCTCATCAAGCTGAACGAGAATCGCATTCGTTCCACCCAGATCAATAAGGCCCTGGCCAGCCTGCGGAAAAAGCTGGACTGGATCAAACAGCCCCTCAGCGAATTGCGTGTGGTTTCCGACGGCAAGAAGATCACGGTGCACGTGGCGGGTCAGAAAATGGAGGCCATCAGCGGCCAGATTCTGTTCGATTTTGAAGCCGCCGGATTGAGCGGCGTGCGTGCCTTTCCCGAACGCCGGCAGACCGCCACGCGCATGCGCGAGTCCGAGGCGTGGTTCCAGAAAGGGCTGGAACTGGAAGAGACCGGCGCGCCGGTCGATGAGGCCATCGATGCATACCGCAAGGTTTTGGAACTGAATCCCGGAGCGGCCGGCGCGCTGGTCAACCTGGGAACCATCTATTACCGGCAGCGCAAATTCCCCGAAGCTGAGAAGTATTACCGCAATGCCATTGAAGTGGATGGCTCCTACCCGCTGGCGCAGTTCAATCTGGGCAACCTGTACGACGAGCAGGGGCGCGTCAAAGAGGCTCTGGACCACTATCGCAAGGCGCTGACCCTCAACCCCAACTATGCTGACGCGCACTTCAACCTGGCGCTGCTCTGCGAGCGCACCGGCGATACCCTCAAGGCCGTGCACCACTGGAAGACCTATCTGAAGCTCGACAGTTCCGGCCAGTGGGCCGAGATCGCACGCCGGCAACTGGAACGTCTGCGGCAGGTAGTGATCCGATAGCAGGCTTGCCGGAAGGGCAGCCGTGCGAGCCCTGTTATCCTAAAACATTGGAGTTATTGCATTGAACCGGATTTCTCTGGCATTTCGTTGTTTCTTCAATCTGTTGTTCGGCGGCGCTCTCTCCGATGAGACCCTCAGGGATCTGAAGCTCTCGCGGCGGGAAACGCCCGCGTCCAAAGTGGCTCCGGCCGCCGCCGCGCCTGCCGCACCCGCCGTAAAGACTTCCGACGGCGCCCTCCAGATGCTCGCCATCATGCAGCGCGATGCACGCCTGGTGGACTTCCTGATGGAAGACATCTCCGGCTACCAGGACGATCAGATCGGCGCCGCCGTGCGCGAACTGCACGACCAGTGCCGCGATTCCATCGCCCGCTACGTCACCCTGCAACCGGTGATCGATGGCGTGGAAGGCACCTTCGCCAAGGCGCCCTCCAATGACCCCAACCTGGTGAAGTTCATCGGCAACGTTCCGGCCAAGCCGCCGGCCGGCGGAACGCTGCGCCACAAAGGCTGGCGCGTGGCCAAAGTCAATTTGCCGGCGCTTTCGGGTAAGCAGGACGTCGCCATCGTCGCTCCCGCGGAAATTGAAATTGAGTAAGAAGGCCGCGGCTCCCCAATTCGTCATCGGCATCGATCTGGGCACCACCAATTCGGCCCTGGCGTACGCCCCCATCCAGCCGGATGCCGACCCGTTCGCACCCGTGAACGTGCAACTGCTGGCCATCCCGCAATTGGTGAATCCCGGCGAAGTGCGCGACGAAAGCCTGCTGCCTTCGTTCCTCTACCTGCCGGGCTCTTCGGATTTTCCGGCGGGCACTATCGCCCTCCCCTGGGACGCCGCACGCCAGTTCGTAGTGGGCCGGCTGGCGCAGAAGCGCGGCATCGAAAACGTGGGACGCCTGGTCTCTTCCGCCAAGTCGTGGCTCTCGCATTCCGGCGTGGACCGCACCTCGCCGCTGCTGCCCTTCCGCGCGCCGGAAGGCGTTGACAAGCTCTCGCCCGTGGAAGCCAGCCGCCGCTACCTGGAACATCTACGCGACGCCTGGGACCATCAGTTCCCCGACGCGCCGTTCACCAAACAACAGGTTTTGGTCACGGTGCCGGCTTCCTTCGATGCCGTGGCGCGCGAGTTGACCCTTGACGCGGCCACGCAGGCGAGCTATCAGAACATCACGCTGCTGGAAGAGCCGCAGGCGGCCTTTTACGCGTGGATAGAACGGCATCCGGACTGGCGCGATCGCGTCCGCCTGGGCGACCTGATCCTGGTAGTGGATATCGGCGGCGGCACTACCGATTTCACGCTCATTGCCGTCACTGAAACCGGTGGCGAGCTCTCGCTCAACCGCGTGGCGGTGGGCGAGCACATCCTGCTGGGCGGCGATAATATCGATCTCGCGCTGGCGGGTGTGGTCTCGCAGCGCCTGGCCGAGAAAGGCACGCGCATCGATAGCCGCCAGTTGCAGGCGCTCTGGAACAACTGCCGCGCCGCCAAGGAAAAGCTGCTGGAACCCGGCAACACCGCCACCGAACAGCCGGTCACCATCCTCGGTAAGGGCAGCGGACTGGTGGGCGGCACCATCAAAGCCACGCTCCTGCGCAGCGATATCGAGCAGGTGCTGCAACAGGGCTTCCTGCCCGCGACGGCGAGTTCGGAGATGCCCGCGCATCAGCGCCGCATGGGCCTGCAGGAGTTGGGACTGCCCTACGCCGCGGACGTCGCCATCACGCGTCACATGGCCAAGTTCCTGCGGCAGCAGGCGGCCCACACCGAACAGGGCGCCGTGCGCCGCGGCCCCAGCGGGCTGGCCTGTCCCACCCACGTGCTGTTCAACGGCGGAGTGCTGAATGCTTCGCTGGTGCGCGAACGCATTCTCTCCACGCTGGATTCCTGGCTCGCCGAAGAAGGCATGAGTCCCGTCAAGCCGCTCTCCGGCGAGGATCTCATGCACGCCGTTTCGCGCGGTGCGGCCTACTACGGCGTGGCGCGTACCGGCCGCGGCGTACGCATTCGTGGCGGTGTCCCGCGCACATATTATGTCGCGGTGGAAAGCGCCATGCCTTCCATCCCCGGCTTCCCGGCGCCGTTGAAAGCTCTCACGGTGGTGCCGTTCGGTATGGAAGAAGGCACCGATATCCGCATCCCGGGGCGCGAATTCGGCCTGGTGGTGGGCCAGCCCGCGGAGTTCCGCTTCTTCACCTCCGCCGTGCGCAAGAACGACCAGCCGGGCGACCTGATCGAAGACATCGGCGAAGAACTGGCCGAGCTTTCCCCCATGGAGGTCAGCTTCGGCACCGGCGAAACTTCCAGCGAAGTCGTGCCGGTCACCTTTGAAACCGTGGTGACCGAGACCGGCGTCCTGCAATTGTGGTGCGTGGCCCGCGACGCGCGCCGCTGGAAGCTGGAGTTCAATGTGCGGGAGAGCGTGGCCGGATGAAAGTCGGCATCGACTTAGGCACTACCAACTCCGCCCTGGCGTACATCGACGACCGCGAGGCTGAAGATCGCGATTTTCCGCCTGTCCACATTTTCGAAACGTCGCAACTGGTGGCCGCGGGCCGCGTGGAGGCGCGCCGCACCCTGCCTTCGTTTCTGTTTCTGGAAGAGGGCGAGCCGGTAGGATTCTATGCGCGGGAGCAGGGCGCGATTGTTCCCACGCGGCTGGTGCACTCGGCCAAATCCTGGCTTTCCAATCCGGATGTCGACCGGACCGCGAAGATTCTGCCGTGGGATTCGCAGGAGACCGGGCGGGTGCTCTCGCCGGTGGAAGTCTCCTCGCGTTTCATCGCCAAGTTTCGCGACGAGTGGGACAAGGCGCAAGGCGCGCCGCTGGCGGAGCAGGATATCGTGCTCACCGTGCCCGCGTCGTTCGATGAAGAAGCGCGCGAACTCACTGTCATGGCGGCGCGCGATGCGGGCCTGGAAAAACTCACCCTGCTGGAAGAGCCGGCGGCGGCTTTCTATTCCTGGATTGCCAATAACCTGGCGCAATCGCGCAAGAAGCTCTTCGACGGCCAGACCGTGCTGGTATGCGACGTGGGCGGCGGCACCAGCGATTTCAGCCTCATCAAAGTCTCGCGCGAAGGCGACCTGGTCAACTTCACCCGCACCGCCGTCGGCAAGCATCTGCTGCTGGGCGGCGACAACCTGGATCTGACGCTGGCGTGGCTGGTGGAAACCAAGCTCAACGTGCCCCTTTCCATCCGCCAGCGCAGCGGTCTGCGGCGGCAATGTTCGGCGGCGAAGGAAAGGCTGCTCAACGATCCCAACCTGAAGAGCGTCGAAATCACCGTGCTCGGCGCCGGCTCTTCGCTCATCGGCAAATCGCTGAAGAGCGAAATTCTGCGCGAAGAGGCTCTGGAGTTGGCGCTGGAAGGGTTCCTGCCCTTCAGCGCGCGCGGCGAAGGGCCCAAGGACGAAAAACGCAGCCTGTTCCGCGAACTCGGCCTGCCGTATGTGTCCGACCCGGCGGTCACCCGCCATCTGAACGCGTTTCTGGAATCGGCGGGCGAGACTCCCGACGCCATTCTCTTCAACGGCGGCTTCTTCATTCCGCGCATTCTCCAGGAGCGCGTGGCGGATGTGGTGGGCCAGTGGTACGGTAAACGTCCGGAGATCCTGGAAAACAGCGAGCTGGATCTGGCCGTGGCGCGCGGCGCGGCATATTACTCCTACGTGCGCTCCACCGGCAGCGGCGTGCTGGTGCGCGGCGGACTTCCGCGTACGTACTACATCGGACTCGGCGAGCCGAAGAACGGCAAATTCCCGGCGGTGTGCCTGGTGCCGCGCGGAGCTGAGGAAGGCTCGGCCATCGAGGTGGATAACGACGCCCTGCAACTGGTGGCCAACCGGCCCGTGTCGTTCCGCCTGTACAGTTCCCTGACGCGCACCGGTGACAAACTGGGCGACGTGCTGGAGTTCGCCGCGGACGATTCCGAACTGCACTCGCATGCGCCGTTGCATGCCGTGATCCGTTTCGGCAAGAAGGCCGAGGAGCGTCTCATTCCGGTGAAACTGGGCGCGCGGCTCACCGAAATCGGCACACTGGATTCGTGGTGCGAATCCAAGATCAGCGACAATCGCTGGCGGCTGGAGTTTGAACTGCGCAAGCAGGCGGCGAGTGCGCCCGCCGAACGCAAGGCAGCCGCTGTAGTCAGCGAACAGGCGCTGCAGGCCTCCCTGGACCTGGTGGCGCAGGTCTTCTCGGTGACCGCGAAATCGCCCGTGGCTCCCGAAGAACTGCCGGCCAGGCTGGAACAGACCATGGGGCTGGGCCGCAATTCCTGGCCGCTGGCGGCCATTCGTCAACTGGCCGATGCCTTCCTCACTGCCGCCGACGGACGCAAGAAGAGCCCGGCCTACGAGGTCCGCTGGCTGAATCTTTGCGGCTTCTGCCTGCGGCCGGGTTTCGGTTTTCCCGGCGACGATTTTCGCATCGAGCAGGCGCGCCGCATCTATTCGGGCGGCCTCACCTACGGCAATCAGACGCAGAACGAGGTGGATTGGTGGATCTTCTGGGGACGCCTGGCGGGCGGTCTGAATCGTAATCAGCAGACTGACATTTACCAGCGCATCTCCGGCGCGCTTTTGCCGCGAGGCGCCAAAAAGCCGCAGCGGATCAACGCCTCGCTGCACCGCGAAATGTGGCGTACCGCGTGCAGCCTGGAACTGCTGCCCATCGGCACCAAGACCGAGTTGGGCGAAGCGCTCGTCAAGCGGGTTAAAGCGGGAGATTTCAAGGAAAGCGAACTGTGGTGCCTTTCGCGATTGGGCGCGCGCCAGTTGTTCTACGGACCGATGAACCTGGTGGTGCCGCCGGCTACCGCCACGCGATGGGCGGAATCGCTGATGAACGTGGCCGCCGCCGGGGATGCGCTCGCCTCCATGGGACGCCGTACCGAAGACCCCACGCGCGACTTGCCGGCGGCGACCCGCGAAAACATCAGGCGTAAATTGCAGACCATGACCCATGCCGGCCGGTACCTCGCACTCTTCGAAGGCGAAGAGGAGGACGACCGCGCGCTGGGCCGTATTTTCGGCGAAGATCTCCCCTCGGGCCTGGTCCTGGTTGTTCCCGTATAATGAAATAAGCTTGGGGAAATATTTCGTACAAAATTTTGGATGCCGCGCCACGCAAGCCGATGGAGCCGCGCTCGAATCCATGCTTTCGGCCAAAGGACTGGAAGCCTGCGACGACCGCGCTGCCGCCGAACTGGTAGTGCTGAACACCTGCACCGTAACCGCGGAGGCTGATAACGACGTGCGCCAGACCATCCGCCGGGTGCACCGCGAGAACCCCGCCGCGCGCATCCTGGTGACCGGTTGCTACGCCCAGCGGGCTCCCGAAGAACTGGCCGCCATGCCCGGCGTCGAACTGGTTGTGGGCAATTCGCACAAGAACCGGATTGCCGATCTGGTCATGCTGCCCGCCTCCGATCTCACGCCATACCACGGCAACATCCACGTGGGCGACATCTTCGCCCAGCGCGATTTTCTCTCCGCGCCGGTGGAAGATGCCGCCGGAGACCGCACCCGGCCCAATCTCAAGATTCAGGACGGCTGCAACAACCGCTGCTCCTTCTGCATCATTCCGTTTGTGCGTGGCCGCAGCCGCAGCGCGCCCGCCGGTCAGGTGGTGGAACAGGTGCGCGGTTTGGCGCGGCGCTATCGCGAAGTGGTGCTCAGCGGCATCAACCTGGGGCGGTGGGGCAGGGAACCCGGCGGCACCATGCGACTGGCCGGATTGATTCGCCAGCTCCTCGCGGAAACGGAAGTCGAACGCCTGCGCCTCAGCTCCGTCGAGCCCATGGACTTCTCCGACGACCTGCTGGAACTCATGGCCGCCTCCCCGCGCATCGCCGGTCACGTCCATGCGCCCTTGCAGAGCGGCTGCGACCGCACCCTGCGCCGCATGCACCGCAAGTACCGCCCGCGTCATTACGCCGATCGCATCCGCAAAGCGCGCTCGCTAATGCCCGACGCCGCCATCGGCGCCGACGTGATGGTGGGCTTCCCCGGCGAAACCGCCGGCGACTTCGAAGAAAGCCGCGCCTTCATCGAAGCGCTGCCATTCACCTACCTGCACGTGTTCACCTATTCGGAACGTCCCGGTACCCCGGCGGCCGAACATCCCGGCTCCGTGCCCATGCCGGTACGCAAGGAGCGCAATCGGGTACTGCGTGAGTTGGCTGCCGCCGGGAATCTGGAATTCCGCCGGCGGATGGTGGGCCGAATGCTCTCCGCCGTCACGCTGCACGACCCGGGTATCGCGCTCACCGAAAACTATCTGAAGGTCGAACTTGCCGCTTGCCGCGAGCCGAATCGCATCGTAAATTTGCAGGTGGGCTCCCTGACTCCCGGCGGGCTGCGCGAATCCGTACAATAGACTAGGCTCATTCATGGTTCGACGCCGTTTCGAACGAATTGCCGCCGCGTTTGGCGATCTTTCTCTCACAGCCAAAGGTGTATCGGTGGTGGCGATTCCCGTCGCCGCGCTGCTGGTCGCCATGACCGTCTTCTACCTTTTGCAGCAGCAGACCCGTCAGGCGCAGGAGTGGGTCGAGCATACCTTTCAAGTTCGCGCGGAACTCGAGAGCGCGATGCAGTTGCTGGCGCGGGCCGAAACCGCGGCCGGCTATCAGGCGGCAGCCCGGGAACTGCCGCAACATATGGCGGCGCTCCAGCAACTCACCATTCATAATCCTGCGCACGCCCAGCGCCTGGCCGGGTTGCAGCCGCGGATTGCCCGCGCCATCGAGGATGGCGCAGCCTCGCGCCGCGTTGCGGAGACCGGCCCATTGGTCTCTGAACTGGAGGATTTGCGCGCCGACGAGGACCGCCTCCTGGCCGAGCGGGCGGGACAGGAGCAACAGGCGCAACGCAAGTTTCAAGCTGCTTTCTTTGCCGGCGGGATGATGGGGCTGATGGGCGGCGTGATTGCAGCCCTTTTGTTCGCTTCCGGCATCGTCAGGCGGGTCCGGCAACTGGAGATTGCCGCGCAACAGATGGCCGGCGGAATCCCGGTCACCGCGGAAATTCGCGGCCGTGACGACCTGGCGCGGCTGGGACGCACACTCAAGGAGACCTCCGAATTGCTGGCTGCGCAACGCGAGCAACTGCGCACCGCCCACACCGGGTTGGAGCGCCGGGTGCAGGAACGCACCAGCGAATTGACCGCGGCCAACGAAGAGTTGCATCGCGCCAACGAAGTCCGCCAGGCTCTGATCCAATCTTCGCCGCTGGCCATCTGGGCATTGGACCGGGAAGGCAACGTGATTTTCTGGAATCCCGCGGCCACGCGAATCTTCGGCTACAGCGAAGCCGAAGTGATCCATCGCCCCCCGCCCGTCATTCCGGCCGAACAACAGGCCGAATACGCTCAGTGGATGGGCCTGTTTCGCAGCGGCGGTTCGCTGCTTGCGGCCGAACGGGTGAGGCTCAAAAGAGACGGCACCCGCATCGACGTCCTGATCTGGACCGCCCCGCTTCGCGATGCGCATGGCAAAGTCAACGCCACGCTGTTCATCGATAGCGACATTACCGAGCGCAAACTGCTGGAGGAACAGTTCCGTCAGTCGCAGAAACTGGAGGCGGTGGGGCGCCTGGCCGGGGGGGTCGCCCACGATTTCAATAATCTGCTCACCGTGATTCTCGGTTACGTAGAGATGCTGTCCGCCGAAGCGGCAGATCCGAACGTGGTGGAATACGCGGCCGAGATACAACAGGCAGCCACGCGGGCCGGCGCGCTCACCGCGCAACTGTTGGCATTCAGCCGCCGCCAGATCAGCCAGCCCAAGGTCCTGGACCTCAACGAGGCGATTTCCCGTTCGATGAAGATGCTGCAACGCGTGATTGGCGAAGACATCGAGATTACTACCCAGTTGGACCCCGGACTCGGCAAGGTGAAGGCCGATCCGAATCACCTGGAACAGGTCCTCATGAACCTGGTGGTTAACGCGCGCGACGCCATGACGAAGGGCGGCAGGATCACTATCGAAACCGCCAACGTGGAACTCGACGAGCATTATGTGGATCGCCACATCGGAGCTGTGCCTGGCGCGTACGCCCAGTTGGCCGTGAGCGATACGGGGACCGGCATGACAGCGGAAACCAAGAGCCGGATTTTCGAGCCCTTCTTCACCACCAAGGAAGCCGGCAAGGGCACCGGACTGGGACTTTCCATCGTGTACGGAGTGGTGAAGCAGAACAACGGGGAGATCATGGTGTACAGTGAACCTGGCCACGGCTCCACCTTCAAAATCTATTTGCCACTTACCGAAATCCCGGCCGACATGGCCGAGGCCCAAGGCCGGATTCTGCAATCCGGCGGCAGTGAGACCGTGCTGCTCTGCGAAGATGATGCGGCCATCCGCAAACTCGTAGTCTTCACGCTGGCAAAAAAGGGATACCGTGTCCTGGAGGCCGGGACGCCGGAGCTTGCGCTGGAGATCTGCCGGGAATATCCCGAGACCATCGACCTGCTGCTCACCGATATTGTGATGCCCCAGATCAACGGCTTCGAAGTGGCCCGCGAAGTGGCCGCGATGCGGTCTCAAATCAAGGTTCTCTACATGTCCGGCTACACCGATAATCGCCTCAGCAGCAGTTGGGTCTTCGACGCCTCCACGCCCTTTCTGCAAAAGCCGTTCACCGTCACTCTCCTGGCACAGAAGGTCCGCGAGACCCTCTCTTCAAACTCACAGGCGAACGGATAGAAGATCCATGCCGGATTCGCTGACCGATCTTGCCAAGTACACCCTGCTGGTAGTGGGCGCGCTGTTCCCCATCGTCAACCCCATCGGGAATACGCCGATCTTTCTATCGTTGACGCGGGGTCTGTCCGGACACGGCCGGAAAGTTCTGGCTCGCATGATCGCCATGAACGGGCTGATTCTGATCCTGACATCCATCTTCATCGGCACGCACATCCTGGCCTTCTTCGGCATCTCGCTGCCGGTGGTGCAGGTGGGGGGCGGGCTGGTGGTCATCTCCACCGGCTGGGCGCTCTTGCGCCAACCCGACGAGGATGGAACGGACGGGAAGGGCGTCGTGCGCCAGTGCAATGAGGTCGACTATTCCCGGCAGGCGTTCTATCCGCTGACCCTGCCGCTGACGGTAGGACCAGGCTCGATTTCGGTAGCTATTGCGGTGGGCGCCAACCGGCCTGAAGGCTCCGAGTGGCGCTGGCCTTTGCTGGGCGGCATGTTGTTGGGCTCGGTTTTGATCGCCGCATCCATCTACCTGAGCTACCGCTTCGCCGAGGGCATCGGCCGCACCCTCGGCGATTCGGCAATGAACGTGGTGATCCGCCTGTCTTCGTTCATCCTGGTTTGCATCGGCGTACAGATTCTCTGGAACGGGCTGAGCACCCTGCTCCACACCGTGATCCGGTAGGACTGCTCCTCATCGCGGAGCCCGGACGCAGGGGAGGACAACGATAGTTAAGCGCGAGGAATCGGGGTTCATCGGCTATGATAAGCGGAGCTACAGTGCCGCCTCCCTCGGAATGGAAATCTTTACCGGCGCGATACGGTGGTGCCCTGGCTTGCGCCGCGGCATCTCTGCTGGTGCGGTTTGCATTCAACCCGCTCC
The DNA here is from genome assembly GCA_031292755.1 of Candidatus Sulfopaludibacter sp. Classification (GTDB taxonomy): domain Bacteria; phylum Acidobacteriota; class Terriglobia; order Bryobacterales; family Bryobacteraceae; genus Sulfopaludibacter. The sequence continues at coordinate 4,474 of JARLGM010000057.1, read as the reverse complement.
TCGAAAAGCGGATTCCTTATGCCTTCACCGTTGTAGCCGTCTTGCTCTGCACCCGCTATCTCGGAATCGGACCGGGTATCCTGACGGCCGTTGGGGGCGGAGCCGTTGCCGGCCACTTCTTCGCCGGCGCATCCGAACCATTCCCCGGCAGCCTTGGCTCGGTGTCGGCGGGCGGATATGTGTTGATCTGCGCGGCGGTTATCTGGGTGGTGGAACTGCAAAGGCGGCAGCATGGCCGGACGGAGGCGGCTGCTCGGCTGGCATCGCAGCGGCTGGAGGAACTGCGCCGGGAAACCGCTGTTTCCACGCGACTCCGAGCCATCGTGGAGTCCTCCGAGGACGCGATTGTGTCCACGGACCTTGAGGGCGTCATCCGGAGTTGGAACGATGCGGCCGGGCGCATCTTCGGATACACTCGCGCGGAGATGGTGGGGACCGGCATGGCGCGACTGCTGCCGCCGGACCGCATACGGGAGGAAGCGGGCATCGAAGGGAGGATTCGCGACGGCAGCGGGGTCAAACACTTCGAAACTGTCCGCCTGCGCAAAGGCGGCCAGCCGATTCCCGTCTCGCTCACCATTTCTCCCGTCTACGATGAAGCTGGCCGGGTGGTGGGCGCGTCGCAGATCGGCCGCGATATCAGGGAGCAGAAGCAGATGGAGGAGCAACTCCGGCAGACTCAGAAGCTGGAGAGCCTGGGAGTACTGGCGGGCGGGCTGGCACATGATTTCAATAACCTGTTGACCGGCATCATGGGCAATGCCAGCCTGGCGCTGCACGATCCCATGGATCCCGGGACGGTGCGCGCCCATATCGACGAGGTCATCGCCGCCAGCGAGCGCGCCGCCATGCTGGTGAGGCAGATGTTGGCCTATGCGGGCAAAGGGCGGATCGTCGTCGAGCCGGTGGACCTGTCGCAACAGATTTCGGAAATCGTGACGCTGATCCGCACTTCCATTCCGCGCTCCGTGGATCTGCACCTGGAACTCGACGCCGAGGGGCCGCACGTGGTTGCCGACCGCTCTCAAGTCCAACAACTCATTATGAACCTGTCGATCAACGCCGCCGAAGCTATCGGCGAACAGCCGGGCACAGTCACGATTCAGACCAGCCGACGGGAGACAAACCAGGAGACCCAGGCGGTTCTTACCATCAAGGACACCGGGTGCGGGATGGACGAAGCCACCAAAGCGCAGATGTTCGACCCGTTCTTCACCACCAAATTCACGGGCCGCGGTCTTGGCCTGGCGGCGGTATTGGGCATCATCCGGACGCACCGCGGCAGCATCTCGGTGGAATCGGCCCCGGGGACCGGCACGGTCGTCACGGTCGTGCTGCCGGCCTCCATGGCGCTGGTACCCGGCACCGTTCCCGAGGATCTTTTCGACGTGCGCGGATTTGGCAACATCCTGGTGGTGGATGACGAAGCTATGGTGAGGAACCTGGCGAAGTTCGCCCTGGAGCGCTGCGGCTACACCATCGAACTAGCTCAGAACGGGAAGGAGGCGCTGGATGTTTTTGCCGCCCGGCCAGACGCATTCGCCGCAGTGATCCTGGACCTGACAATGCCCGTGATGGCCGGCGAAGAAGCACTCGACCGCCTGCGGCAACTCCGGGTGGACATCCCGGTGCTTCTCTCCAGCGGGTTCAGCGAGGAAGACGCGCTCCAACGTTTTCACGGAAAGGGCTTGTCTGGCTTCCTGCAGAAGCCGTACACGGCCACCGCGCTGGCCCGAAAAATCAAACAGGCCCTGCGCCCCGCCGGAATGCGCAGCGGCGTGTAGCAGCCGTCAGAAGATGGCACCCACGTGAGCCCTCTCCCAAACGGACTCCTGCTCGAAGGCCTTTTTGTAATCCTCGATGATCGGCCCGCACTCCACCGCGCTCGCCCCGGATAAATGGAACTGTATCCCATTCCCCGCCGCGCGGCATTGACTTGCCGGTCCGGCCCTGCTTAACTATAGTTAAGTTGCCATGAGCACGGTGGGACAGTTGCGCCACAACGATCGCTCGCTTTCCGACGTGCATGCCAGCGTCGGCACGGGCCAGCTCTCGTTCTGGCGCCGCATGTTCGCGTTCGCGGGACCCGCGTACCTGGTGAGCGTGGGTTATATGGACCCCGGCAACTGGGCCACGGACCTGGAAGGCGGCGCCCGCTTCGGGTACCGCCTGTTGTGGGTGCTGGTCATGTCCAACGCCATGGCCGTCCTGCTGCAAACCTTGAGCGCGCGCCTGGGGATCGTTTCGGGCCGGGACTTGGCGCAAGCTTGCCGCGAGACGTACCCGCGCCGCATCAACATGGCGCTGTGGGGATTGTGCGAAATCGCCATTGCGGCCTGCGACCTGGCGGAGGTGCTGGGGGCGGCCATCGGGCTGAACCTGCTGTTTCACATCCCGCTTTTGTACGGCGTTTTGATCACGGCCGGGGACACCCTGCTGGTGCTGTGGTTTCAGAGCTTCGGCATCCGCGTTATCGAAGCCTTCGTGCTGTCCATGATTGCGGTCATGGCGGTGTGTTTCTGTATCGAAATTATCTGGGCCAGGCCGGGTCTGAGCGAAGTGGTCACCGGACTGGCGCCGCGGTTGGACGGCAACAGCCTGTACGTCGCCATCGGCATTCTGGGAGCCACGGTGATGCCGCACAATCTGTACCTGCATTCGGCGCTGGTGCAGACCCGTCACATCGGGCAGAACGAGCCAGCCAAACGGATGGCGTGCCGCTACAATCTGATCGATTCGGTGGTGGCCCTGAATGGGGCGATGTTCGTCAATATCGCCATCCTGGTATTGGCGGCGGCGGTGTTTTTCCGGCGCGGCATCATCGTCACGGAAATTCAACAGGCGCAAGTGCTGCTGGTGCCTCTGCTGGGCACCAGCCTGGCGGGCATACTCTTCGCCGTGGCGCTGCTGTGTTCGGGCCAATCGTCAACGCTGACCGGAACGCTGGCGGGCCAGGTGGTCATGGAAGGCTACCTGAATTTCCGCATGCGTCCCTGGTTGCGCCGGCTGATCACCCGGTCCCTGGCGGTGATTCCGGCGGCGCTGACCATTTACATCGCGGGCGACAAGGCCACTTTCGGTCTGATCATTCTCAGCCAGGTGATGCTGAGCATGCAACTGCCGTTCGCCATCATTCCCCTGATTCACTTTACGGGCGACCGCACCCGCATGGGCGCGTTTGCCAATCCCGTTTGGGTACGGGTCCTGGCGTGGGCCACGGCCCTGGTGGTGGTGGTATTGAACGTGGTCCTGGCGGTGCCGGTGATTTCGGGCTGGCTGGCGCACGCCGGCGCGTGGCGGCCGCTGGTGTGGGTGGTAACCGTGCCCACCGGAATCATGCTCTTGCTCCTGCTGGGGTTTGTGACGCTGGAGCCGCTGCTCACGCGCCGCAAACTCGGCATGGCGCCCGTGACCTTGCCCGATACCAAGGGCGCTGAAGCGAGCGAAGCACCACGCTACCACCGTATCCTGGTGCCCCTGGACCACACCGAACTGGACCAGTTGGCCTTGAATCACGCCGCCGCCATGGCACGCATTTATGGGGCGAAAATCTTCCTGCTTCACGTGGAAGAGGGTGTCACCAGCCGGATTTACGGCGGCGCGGCATCCACCGTTGAGGTCGAATTGGGCGAACAGTATCTGGAACGGATCGCCCAGTCTTTACGGGTGCAGGAAATCTCGGTGGAGACCAGCATCTCCCATTCCCCCTCGCCCACCAAAGAAATCATCCGCTACGCGCGGGAAGTGAAGCCCGACCTGCTGATCATGGGCGCGCACGGACACGGCGGCCTGAAGGACCTGATCTTCGGGAACACCATCAACCCGGTAAGGCACCACTTGCAGGTGCCGATGCTGATAGTGCGGCCGGGGAAAACCTGAGCCGGCGGTGGGACAGTGTGTCTCATCACCGTGTCGCAGGTACACACAAATCTGTGTAAAATGAATGTAAAGGCATTGGTTTCAATGCGTTCTAATGGAACACGAACTGCTTTTTACAATTCCGTGAAGCGCGCTCTTCAACTCACGGCGGTTTTGGCGGTTTGCCTTGCGCCGCTGCCTTGCGCCACTCTGGCACGACTGTCCCTAACCGACATGGCGGCCCAGTCGACCGCCATCGTGCGGGCTAAGGTGCTGGATTCCTACACCTCGGTTTCCGGGCCGGCGATTTACACGCACTATAAGGTGCAGGTGAGTGAGCGGTTGAAGGGTCAAAGCGTCACCGAATTCGTAGTGCGCGGCGGAACCGCCAAGGGCATTCAACAAATAGTGCCGGGCGCGCCGAAGTTCAACAAGGGTGACGAGTATGTGTTCTTCCTGTGGTCCGGGGCGGACGGGTTGAACCAGGTGATCGGTCTGACCCAGGGAATGTTCTCGGTGGCGGGCGGCGGCGCGGCCAATCCCACGGTGACGCGGAGCGCCAGCCAGGAATTGATGTTGGATCCGAAAACCGGCCATGCCGTCAAAGATCAGACGA